>CALMYE010000032.1 GCA_937873425.1 uncultured Sphingopyxis sp.
CGGGGCCCGCGGGGGAGGCATGGACAAGTTGCTGCAATTCCGGGAAAACGGCGGCGCCCGCAGCGTCGTCGTCGAGCAGGGGGCGGACGAGGTCGCCGCCCGCCATGCCGAGCTTGCGCAGGACGAGGTCGGCGGCCTGGATGCCGTTGGTGCCTTCGTAGATCGGCGCGATGCGCGCGTCGCGATAATGCTGCGCGGCGCCGGTTTCCTCGATGAAGCCCATGCCGCCGTGGACCTGGATGCCGAGGCTGGCGACCTCGCAGCCGATGTCGGTCGCATGCGCCTTGACCAGCGGGATCAGTATCTCGGCGCGCATCGCCGCGCCCTCGTCGCCCAATTTGCCGAAATCGGTCTGCGCCGCGGCATAATAGACCAGCGCGCGCGCCGCCTCGGTCTGCGCGCGCATCCGCCACAGCATGCGGCGCACGTCGGGGTGCCGGTCGATCGTCACGGGCGTGCGGTCGGGCGCGCCCGCGAGCGCCGACTGGACGCGCTCGGCGGCGAAGGCCCGCGCCTGCTGCGTCGCGCGCTCGGCGATCTGCACGCCCTGGCAGCCGATCATCAGCCGCGCGTTGTTCATCATCACGAACATCGCGCGCATCCCGCCCATCTCGTCGCCGACGATCTCGCCGAGGCAATCCTCGTCCTCGCCATAGACCATCACCGCGGTCGGTGAGCCGTGGATGCCGAGCTTGTGCTCGATCGACGCGCAATGGACGCCGTTCGAAATCGCCGGATTGCCGTCCGCATCGAGGCGGTATTTGGGGACGAGGAAGAGCGAGATGCCGCGCGTTCCCTCGGGCGCGCCCGGGGTGCGGGCGAGGACGAGGTGGACGATATTGTCGGTGAGGTCGTGCTCGCCGAAGGTGATGAAGATCTTCTGGCCCCTGATCCGGTAGAGGCCGGCATGCTCGCCCTCGGTCACCTTCTCGGCGGTCGCGCGCAGCGCGCCGACGTCGCTGCCCGCGGCGGGCTCGGTCAGGTTCATCGTGCCGTTCCATGTCCCCGAGACGAGCTTGGGAAGCCAGGTCGCCCGCTGTTCCGTGGTGCCATAGGCCATCAGCGCGTGGATCGCGCCGGGGGTCAGGATGTTGCAGAGCGAAAAGCCCATGTTGGCGCTGCCCAGCGCCTCGATCACGACGGTGGCGAGGGTGAAGGGCAAATCCTGCCCGCCATATTCGGCGGGGCCGTCGATGCTGCCCCAGCCCGCATCGACGAACTGGCGATAGGCTTCCCTGAAGCCCGGCGGCATGGTGACCTTGCCGTCCTGCCACTTCGGGTTGTGCGTGTCGCCGATGCGGTTGAGCGGCGCATAGACCTCGGCCGCAAATTCGCCGATGCCGGCGACGATCGCCTCGACCATGTCGGGGGTCGCGGCGGCGAAGCGCTCATGCTGCGCCATCGCGTCGACGCGCGCGATATGGTTCAGGACGAAAAGCTGTTCGGCGGTCGGCGCGGTATAGGTCATTTTCGGGTCCCGCTTTTGGTGGTGATTCCACAGGTGGCGGCGCTATAGCGCGGCATGGCCGAGGGTCAAACAAGCGACGCGTTTGCGACCGAAACCCGTGCCTTCGGCGCGGCGGCGATCGCGCGGGCCGCCGAACTGGTCGCGGCGGGCCAGCCGGTCGCGGTGCCGACCGAGACGGTCTATGGCCTCGCCGCCGACGCGCGCGACGCGCGGGCGGTGGCGCGCATCTATGCGGCGAAGGGGCGGCCCGATTTCAACCCGCTGATCGTGCATGTGCCGACGCTCGAAGCCGCCGAGGCGCTGGGCGTGTTCGGCGCGGCGGAGCGGGCGCTGGCGGGGGTCTTCTGGCCGGGGCCGCTGACGCTCGTCGTGCCGCGCGCGGCGGATTGCCCGGTGGCGAGCATCGCGACGGCCGGGCTCGACACCATCGCGCTGCGCGTGCCGGGACACCGCGCGATGCAGGCGCTGCTCGCGGCGACCGGCGCGCCGCTCGCGGCGCCGAGCGCCAATGCGAGCGGCGGGGTGAGTCCGACCAGGGCGGCGCATGTGCTCGCGACGCTGGACGGGCGCATCGCGCTGGTGGTCGACGACGGTCCGACGCCGGCGGGCGTGGAATCGACGATCGCGCGGGTGAAGGACGGGGCGATCGAGATATTGCGGCCGGGGCCGGTGACGGCAGACATGCTGTCCGGAATCAGCGGCTTGCCGGTCGTTTCCATGACAGGATCGGAGGTCGTCGCGCCGGGGATGCTCGCGAGCCATTATGCGCCGGGCAAGCCGGTGCGGCTGGGCGCGGCGGAGTTCGCGGACGACGAATATGGCATCGGCTTCGGCGCGGTGCGCGGCGACTATGATTTGAGCGCGAGCGCCGACCTGACCGAGGCGGCGGCGCGCCTGTTCGACGCGCTGCACGCGGGGGCGGCGAGCACGAAGCCGCGGATCGCGGTGGCCGCCATCCCTTCCGAGGGGCTGGGCGCGGCGATCAACGACCGGCTGATGCGCGCGGCGGTGTGAATTTTTGGTTCACGCGGAGACGCGGAGGCGCGGAGAGGCTCCGTTTGCCGCGAAGCGGCCTTCTCTCGCAACGGCGCGTAAATCGCACGGTTGGAATGGAATGGGGCCTACCGGCCCGAGCCGACCTCTCCGCGCCTCCGCGTCTCCGCGTGAAATAATCCCTATGCCGCCGCTGGTTCTACCGGATCTTCCTTGGGCGCCTTGCGCGCCACGATCAGGCAGGCGGTGACGATCAGCACCGCGCCCGCGATTGTGGGCCACGTCACCGCTTCGGCGAAGAAGAGCCAGCCGAACAGCATCGCCCACAGGAAGCCGGTATATTCGGTGGTCGCCAATATCTGCGTCTCGGCGCGGGCATAGGCCCAGCTCAGAAGCAGCAGCGAAACCGTAGCGAGCATCGCGGCGCCCAGGATGTGCGAGGCCCATTCGCCCGCCGGCACGGCGAGGAACCAGGGCGCGCCTAGGGCGAGGATCAGCGTGACGAACAGATTCTGGTAGAAGGCGATCTCGAGCGGCTCGGCCATCTTCGCCTGCCGGCGCGCGAGGATGAGGTTGTAGGCATAGAAGGTCGCCGACAGGAACACCGCGCCGACCGCCCACAGCGCGTCGGGGCTGTAGTCGCTGGCGCTGAGCTTGCCCGCGACGATGACGATCACGCCGACAAGGCCGAGGAGGGAGGCGACCACCGACCGCCGCCCGATCGTCTCGCCGAGGAACACCGCCGCCATGTAGAGCGCCATCAGCGGCGCGACGAAGGCGAGCGCGATCGCCTCGGCGATCGGCAGCCGCGCGAGCGCCCAGAAGAAGGTGACCGCCATGCAGGCGACGAAGAAGGAGCGCACCGCATGGATGCGCATCGTGGCGCGGTCGGGCCAGGCGGGGCCGAGCGACAGGTAGAGCGCCCCGCTGACCAGCGTCCCCGCGCCGGTGCGCCAGAGCACGGCATTGTAGGCGCCGAGGTTGATCGACAGCCCCTTCATCAGCACGTCCATCGCCGAAAAGGTCGCGATCCCGGCGCAAGCGACGAGGAAGGGAACGAGCGGCGAGGGCGAATCGGGGCGCATCGGGCGGGCTGTAGCGGAGTTCGGCGTGGTGTTCGCGCCTTCCTTTTCGGGCAAACCGGGCCGATGGAAATTCCGCTTTGGGGTGGAAACAAGACGATCCTCCCCGGCACGGGGAGGGGGACCACCCGAAGGGTGGTGGAGGGGCACGGTAGGCCTCAAGCGTCGCGTAAACCGAGAGTGCCCCTCCACCATGCTTCGCATGGTCCCCCTCCCCCAAGGGGGAGGATCGGCACGGTCGCATCCGGTCATGGCCAATCCGCGCCGCCCCGTCGGCGCGCCGGGTTCACCGAAACGTCGCCATCCCCGCACCGTCGATGTTGAGCTTCTGCCCCGAGCAATAGGGGTTCGCGTCGCTGACGAACCAGACCACCGCCGCGGCGACGTCGGCGGGAACGGCGACGCGGCCGAAGGGCATCTTGGCGGCGAGATGGTGGATGTCGTCCTCGCCGGTCACCGCGCGCGACAGGCGTTCGCCCATGTCGCTGACGGTCAGCGCGGGGGCGACGATGTTGACGCGGACGCCGTTCGCCAGCTCCTCCTTGGCGAGGGTGATGGCGAGCGCTTCGCCCGCCGCCTTGGCCATGGTGTAGGGCGCGCCGTTCGGCGAATGGCTGAGCGTCGCGATGCTCGAGATGATGATTATGTCGCTGCGATCGTGCCGGCGAAGCTGCGGCAGCGCCAGGCGCGACAGGCGGTGCGGGCCGGCGGCGTGGACGGCGAAGAGTTTGTCGACCTCCTCGGGGCTCGTGTCGGCTACCGACAGGCCGCGGCTGGCGATGCCGGCATTGTTGACGAGGATCGACAGGGGGCCGAAGTCGGCCTCGACCGCGGCGACCATCGCGGCGCAGGCGGCCTCGTCGGCGACCGACGCCCGATAGGCTTTTGCCTTGCGGCCCAGCGCCTGGATCGCGGCGACGGTTTCGGCGGCGGCGTCTTCGCCGCGCGTGTAGTTGACCGCGACGTCGGCGCCGGCTTCGGCGAGGCCGATCGCGATGCCGCGGCCGATGCCGCGCGAGGCGCCGGTGACGAGCGCGGTGCGGCCGGTCAGGTTCATTTCGGTCATCTGTCTCTCCCTGTCTTCCCCTCCCGCAGGCGGGAGGGGCAACAAGGCTTGCCGGCTAGCCGCCGTGGGGTGGGCCAGCGACGTTCGCGCATCATGCCCACCCCGCTGCGACTATGGCCTGCTGCGCAGGCCCAAGTCTCGCTGCCCCTCCCGCCTGCAGGAGGGGTGTAGATATGGCATGACGTTTCCGTCAACGTAAGGTAGCTTCGCCCGCATGAGCTGGAAAAAAGAAGTCGAGGAACTCGCCGCGCGGCGGGCGATGGCGGAGAAGATGGGCGGGGAGGAGAAGGTCGCGCGCCAGCATGCGCGCGGCAAGATGGACGCGCGGGCGCGGCTCGATGCGATCGTCGACCCGGGCAGCTTTCGCGAGATCGGCAAGATCGCGGGGCGCGGGCGCTATGGCCCTGACGGCGAGCTGGAAGATCTGGCGGCGAGCAATTTCATCTTCGGTCGCGCCAATATCGACGGGCGGCCGGTGGTCGCCAGCGCCGACGATTTCACCGTGCGCGGCGGGGCGGCCGATGCGGCGCTGCACCGCAAATTCGTCCAGTGCGAGGCGATGGCGCATGAATATCGCCTGCCGCTGATCCGCATGATCGACGGCACCGGCGGCGGCGGGTCGGTCAGGACGCTGGAGGATATGGGCTATACCTATATTCCCGCGGTGCCCGGCTGGGACCGGATCATCGCCAATCTCGATACCGTGCCGGTGGTGGCGCTGGCGCTCGGGCCGACCGCGGGACTGGGCGCGGCGCGCGTCGTCGCGAGCCATTACAGCATCATGGTGCGCGGCCTGTCGCAATTATTCGCGGCCGGGCCGGCGGTCGCGGCGGCGATCGGCGACACGCTCGACCGCGAGGAGCTGGGCGGCAGCGACGTGCATACGCGCAACGGCGTGGTCGACGAGGAGGTGGCGAGCGAGGCCGAGGCCTTCGCGGCGGCGCGGCGGTTCCTGTCCTATCTGCCCTCGTCGATCCACGAGCGCGCGGCGCGCATCGCCTGCAGCGATCCAGTGGACCGGTGCGAGGAGGCGTTGCTGTCGATCGTGCCGCGCGAGGCGAAGCAGGTCTATTCGATGCGGCGCATCGCCGATGCGGTGTTCGACCGTGGGTCGTTCTTCGAGATGGGCGCGCGCTGGGGGCGGGCGGCGATCACGGCGTTCGCGCGGCTGGACGGCTGGCCGGTCGCGGTGCTGGCAAGCGACCCCTCCTATCTCGGCGGCTCGTGGGACGCGAAGACGAGCGAGAAGGCCGAGCGTTTCGTCAGGCTCGCCGACCAGTTCCGCCTGCCCATCGTCCATCTGGTCGACAATCCGGGCTTCATGATCGGCGGCGAGGCCGAGCGCACCGGGACGATCCGTTACGGGGTGCAGGCGATGAACGCCATTTACCGCGCGAGCGTGCCGCTGGCGTCGGTGGTGGTGCGGCGCGCCTACGGCATCGCGGGCAGCGCGATGTCGAACGCCGAGCGCTTCCAATACCGCTTCGCCTGGCCCTCGGGCGACTGGGGCAGCCTGCCGATCGAGGGCGGGGTCGAGGTCGCCTACAAGAGCGAACTGGAGGCCGCGGAGGACCCGGCGGCGCATCTGGAGGCGATCCGCGAGCGGCTGAACCGCGTGCGCTCGCCGTTCCGGACGGCGGAGAGATTCGGGGTCGAGGATATTATCGACCCGCGCGACACGCGGCCGCTTTTGTGCGAATTTGCGGAACTGGCGTGGCGGGTGCTCGGCTGCGGGAGCAATAAATAGAGGATTGTATCGATTGCAAATTCGGTCGGCGGCCGGATCGGCTGGAAGAAGCTTCGCGCAGAGACGCAGAGATCGCAGAGGATCTGGTTCACGCGGAGACGCGGAGGCGCGGAGAAGAAGGAAGGGCGGCAAAGCCGCCGATCACCCGGCAACCGACGTTGCTGCCCGGACGGGACGACCGGTCATCGACTGTCGCCGCAACTCCGCGCCTCCGCGCCTCCGCGTGAATCCATTCGTCCCTCTCTGCGATCTCTGCGTCTCTGCGCGCATCCCATGCTGCGCCCCGGTTGCAATCCGCTTTCCGCCTGGGGGCTGTGGGGATTCGGATTGAATCCTCTTCCATAAAGAAAAAGAGCCGTGTGCTCCCGCGAAGGCGGGAGCCCATCTCCGGTGGGTGCAAGATGGAACCGACCGGAGATGGGTCGCGTTCAGAGGCACGTGACTCTGAACGCCCTTCGCGGGGACACACGGTTTCTCCATCCTATGTCGGAAACAGGCGGCTCCACCCTGAATCCCCACAGGCCCTAAAGCGGAACATCCACCCTCGAGTTTGCAATCGATATGATTGCCAATAAATAGGGACAGTCCCCATTTAATCGCGACGCGCCCATTCGTCCTCATCGACCTCTCCGATTAAATGGGGACTGTCCCTATTTATTGCGGGTGCGGAGACATGACCACCGCGCGCCATCTCGGCATGGACTGGCTGCGGATCGGGGCGTTCGGCCTGCTGATCCTCTATCATATCGGCATGTATTTCGTGCCGTGGGGCTGGCATGTGAAGATCGCCGAGCCGCTCGACTGGGCGGTCTTCCCGATGCGCGCGACGAACAGCTGGCGGCTGCCGCTGCTGTTCCTCGTCTCGGGCTATGCGAGCGCGGCGCTGTTCGCGAAGCTGGGCGGGGCGGGGGCGTTCGCGCGGTCGCGCAGCGCGCGGCTGCTGGTCCCGCTCGCCTTCGGCATCCTCGTCGTCATCCCGCCGCAACCGTGGATCGAGCTCGTCACCCAGCACGGCTATGCGAAGAGCCTCGCCGCCTTCTGGACCTCCGACTATTTCCGCTTCGGCACGCTCGGCGGCATCGTGCTGCCGACGTGGCAGCATCTGTGGTTCGTCGTCTATCTGTGGGTCTATACGATGCTCGCCGCGGCACTGCTGGCGTGGGTGCCGGCTGCGGCGCGGGCGCGGATCGCCGATGGCACGGCGCGGGCGCTCGCGGGGTGGGGGATGCTGATCGTCCCGCTCGCCGCATGGCTGCTGATCCGCGCGCTGTTTCCCGGCCACGACGAGACGCACGCGCTGTTCGACGACGGGCCGTCGCATCTTCATTATCTGATCCCCTTCTTCGTCGGCTGGCTGCTGCGTGTGCGGCCGGTGCTGTTCGAGGGCGTCGCGCGCTGCTGGCGCGCGGCGCTCGTCATCGCGCTCGCCGCCTTCGCCTTCATCAGCTGGGTGGAATGGACGTGGCCGGGCGATACGCATGCGCCCGATTGGGCGGCCGCGCTGTTCCACGTCGCGCGGCAGGTGCAGGGGTGGGCGGCGATCGTCGCGCTGGTGGGTATCGCCGACCGCTTCTGGAACCGCGATCACCCGTGGCGCGCGACGCTCGCCGAGGCGGTCTTCCCCTTCTATATCGTCCACCAGACGATCATCGTCGTGGTGGGCTGGTATCTGCTGCGCGGCGGCGTGGGGGCGCTGCCGTCCTTCCTCATCCTGCTCGCCGCGACGGTCATCGGATGCTGGCTTTTCTATGCGATCGGGCGCAGCATCGGCTGGCTGCGGCCGCTGATCGGACTGCAGCGAAAACAGGGAGAGCGGGCATGGGTGCGGTAAAGACCATCCTGGGCATCGTCGGCGTGGCGATGATCCTCGTCGGCGGGCTTTGGGCCTTGCAGGGCCTCGACATCATACGCTGGCCGGCGAGCAGCTTCATGCTCGGCGACACGACGTGGACGCGCAACGGCGTGGTGGTGATCGTGATCGGCGTGGTGCTGATCTGGTTTTCGCGCAGACGCTGAGGCGCGGGCGTCGTATCAGGCGGCGGCGAGCGACGTCAGCGCGTCGCCGTCGACGCGCATCACCGTCCATTCGTCCATCATCCGCGCGCCGAGGCTCCGGTAGAAGCCGATCGCCGGGGCGTTCCAGTCGAGCACCCACCATTCGAGCCGGGCGCAGTCGCGTTCGACGCACAGCTTCGCGAGATGCGCGAGCAGCGCCTTGCCGAGCCCCGACCCGCGCGCCTCGGGACGAACGAACAGGTCCTCCAGATAGAGGCCGGGCTTCCCCTCGAAGGTCGAGAAATTGTGGAAGAAGAGCGCGAAGCCCTGTGCCGTCCCGCCCAACTCGCCGATGACCACCTCGGCATAGGGGCGCGGACCGAACAGCTTTTCGCCGAGCGCCGCCTCGTCGAAGCGGACTTCGTGGGCGAGCTTTTCATAGGCGGCGAGGTCGCGGATGAACTGCGCGATCAGCGGCAGGTCGGCGGGCGCGGCGGGGCGGATGGCGAGGGTCATATATTATCGGATCGTCTCGATCCGCAGACCGACCAGTTTGTCCGCCTCGGCCATGCGGCGATCCGCGGTGAGAACCGGAAGGCCGAGCCGCAGAGCGAGCGCAAGGCATGCGCGGTCGCCGAGGGACAGGCCGAGAGGCTTGGTGGGCGGCCGCAGCGATGCCGTCCGTTCGGCCAGGTCGGGATCGAAATCATGGATATGGAGTTCCAGACGATCGATCTGCTGCCGCGTCTGCTCCGCCGGAATCCCGCGTTCGGCCAATTTGGCGATCGCTTCGCTCATATTGACCGTTCCAAGATGCGCATTGGCGAGATGATCGAGGACGGCATCGCTGCCCTGCTCTGCCAGAAGCAGGGCGAGAATGGCGGACGCATCGAGAACGGCGGTCACGCCTGACGGTCTTCCGCCGCCGCCTCCGCGCGACGATCGGCGATCAGGTCGTCGACCAGCGAGCCTTCATAAGGGCCGATAAGCCGCTTGAGCTCCGCCTGCACCTCTCGCACCATTTGAGAATAGGTCTTGATGGTCAGCGCGTTGCCGTCGCGTTCGATGACCAGTTGATCGCCTTCCTTGAATCCCAGTTCGCGGCGCAATTCGGCAGGGATGACGATCTTGCCGCCTTTGATCAGTTTGGCGTGGTAGGACATTGCGGCCTCCTTGGGTCCCAATATATATCATGGGACCAAAAAGCATCAAGGGTCCTATGCCGCCTTGCCGTGCAGCGTGTCCATGCTCACTGCGCCGCCGGCGTCGATCTCCGCCGCCTTGGCTTCGACCAGCCTGACGATGTGGGCGATCATGTCGGCGTCCTCGACATGGTGGTCGGTGACGCCCGACAGATAGACCATGTGGTTGCCGTTGCCGCCGCCGGTGATGCCGATGTCGGTTTCGCGCGCCTCGCCGGGGCCGTTGACGACGCAGCCGAGGACCGAGAGCGACATGGGGGTCTTGATGTGCTGGAGCGCCTCCTCGAGCGCCTGCACCGTGCGGATCACGTCGAAGCCCTGCCGCGCGCAGCTGGGGCAGGAGACGACGCGGACGCCGCGGGTGCGCAGGCCTAGCGATTTGAGGATTTCGTATCCGACGCGCACTTCTTCCTCGGGCTCGGCCGAGAGGCTGACGCGGATCGTGTCGCCGATGCCCGCCCAGAGCAAATTTCCGATGCCGAGCGCCGACTTGACCGTGCCGCCGATCAGCCCGCCCGCCTCGGTGATGCCGAGGTGCAGCGGGCAATCGACCGCTTCGGCGAGCTGCATGTAGGAGGCGACGGCGAGGAAGACGTCGCTGGCCTTCACCGCGACCTTGAATTCGTGGAAATCATGGTCCTGCAGCAGCTTGATATGGTCGAGCGCGCTTTCGGTCAGCGCTTCGGGGCAGGGCTCGCCATATTTTTCGAGCAGGTCCTTTTCGAGCGACCCCGCGTTGACGCCGATGCGGATCGCGCAGCCGTTCGCCCTGGCGGCGCGCACGACCTCGGCGACGCGCTCCGACGATCCGATGTTGCCGGGATTGATGCGCAGGCAGGCGGCGCCCGCGTCGGCGGCTTCGAGCGCACGCTTATAGTGGAAATGGATGTCGGCGATGATCGGCACGCGCGCGGCGCGGACGATCTGCGGCAATGCGGCGGTGCTGTCGGTGTCGGGGCAGGAGACGCGGATCAGGTCGGCGCCCGCCTCCTCGCAGCGGCGGATCTGGTCGATCGTCGCCACCGCGTCGCTGGTCGGCGTGTTGGTCATCGTCTGGACGCTGATCGGCGCGCCGCCGCCGACGGGGACGTTGCCGACCATGATCTGCCGGCTCGTCCGCCGCGCGATGTCGCGCCAGGGGCGCAGGCCGGGGTTGTGGTCGCTCATCTGTTCGTCCTCGGGAGGGGCTTGGCGCTCCTTTAGAGGGTTTGGGCGGCAGATTGAAGTGGATAAGCCCCTCCCCTTCAGGGGAGGGGTTGGGGTGGGGTCCCGCGAGGTAGCGTGAGGCCGATGGACCCACCCCGCTCGACTAAAGGCCCGGCTGACGCCGGACCAAGTCTCACTGCCCCTCCCCTGAAGGGGAGGGGTTGGTGTTGGCGGTTGCGTCGGGGCGGGTGGGAGGCCAAGGTCGGCGGCTCCCCCAGCTTTCCGAGGATGATCATGACCCGCTTTTTCGCCGTCCCGCCGCTTGCCGCCGCGCTGATCGCCATGCCCGCCGCGGCGCAGGAGGTGCCGAGTGGCGGGTTCGACCTGTCGGGCCGGGTCGAGCTGGTGTCCGACTATCGCTATCGCGGCATTTCGCGGACCGACGTCGGCATCGCGGTGCAGCCGACGCTGACGATCGACCACGACAGCGGCCTCTATCTCGGCGCCTGGGGATCGAACCTCGACGATGGTCCCGCATTCGGCGACGTCGAACTGAACATCTATGGCGGCTATGAGACGCAGGTCGCGCCGGGGACGCGGCTCGACGTCGGGCTGACTTACTATCTCCATCCCGACGGCGACCGGGCGTTCGGGCCCAGCGACTATGGCGAGGCGTCGGCGCGGCTGTCCTATATGCTCGGGCCGCTGGAGGCGACGGGGAGGGTCGCCTATGCCTGGGACCAGGCGGCGCTGGGGGGCGACGACAGCCTCTATCTCAACCTCGGCCTGTCGGCGGGGCTGCCGGCGACGCCGGTGACGCTGGCGGCATCGGTCGGCTATACCGACGGCGCGCTCGCCGCGCTCGCGCCGCGCGGGCATTATTTCGACTGGTCGCTGGGCGCCAGGGCGACCTTCGGGTCGCTGACCGCGGGGGTCCGATATGTCGATACCGACATAGCGAAGACACGGGTGCGCGCGCTCGACAAGCTCTATCGCCCGACGGTGGTGCTGTCGCTCGGCCTGGTTTTTTAGAGCGTGACGAGATGACGGTTCGTTCCATGTTCCTCCCCCTTGATGGGGGAGGCAGCGAGACTTGGAAGCTTGCTTCCTAGTCGCAGCGGTGGGGGTGCGGTTTCGGCCTGAAGCGGACAGTGCAAGGACGCGCCGTCACCCCCATCCAACTCCGCCTAATCGCCTGCGGCGATAAGGCTGCGTATCCTTCCCCCATCAAGGGGGAAGGCGGGTTGAAGCCGCCTAGGCCCAAGTTGCCACGCGTAATTTTGTTTCCGGTGAAACCGGTTCGGCGCAAGGTAATTGTTGCATAATTGTCACATCGCCCATTTTTTAGGCAGTGGCTGCGATTTTTCCATTGTGCGCCGCACCAACTTCGCCAAAAGAAAGCCTCGCATGAAAGGATCGGCCCACGACAGAGGCCGGCCATCGTGCGGCAGGCAGGGACGATCCGTT
>CALMYE010000033.1 GCA_937873425.1 uncultured Sphingopyxis sp.
CGGACTCGCCCCTCTGCCAAAAAACTGTAATCTTCCCGTCAACTGATTGTCACCGATCGCGCCTAGGCGATTCGCGAAACGCAGATTCAGTCGGGGGTTTGGGCAGATATATGGCGACGCTGGTGTCCGGATCGGCCGTTCGGTTGCCTGCCTGGTTGCGGCGGGGCAGGGGATCGCGCCGCGCGCTCGCGCCGATGCTGCTCGCCGGCCTGCTCGCCCTTCTCCTGCTGATACAGCTCGTCCGTCTCGTCTGGACGCTTGCCGTCCCGCTGTCGCCGCTCGGCGCGTGGCAGCCGCAGAGCGCGGTCATCGCCTCCCCCGCCGAGCGCCGCGCGCTGTTCGCCAGCTTCGACCCCTTCTTCCGCACCGGAGCGCAGGGGCCGGCGAGCGCGACGGTCACGGCGCTCGGGCTGACGCTGCACGGGGTCAACATCAACGAGGCGACCGGCGGCGGCTCGGCGATCATTGCGGGCGAGGACGGAGTGCAGGCGAGCCATGCCGTGGGCGACGAGATCGCGCCGGGCGTCAGGCTCGCCGGTGTCGCCTTCGACCATGTGCTGCTCGACCGCGGCGGCGCGCGCGAAAGCCTGTTCCTCGACCAGAGCGGCGAGGCACCGGTGGCGGCGCCCGCCACGCCGCTGCCCGCGCCGACGCCCGAGATCGGCTCGGCGTCCGCCAGCGGCGAGATAACGCCCGCCGCGTTCAGGGCCGGCGTCGGTTTCGTGCCGCGGACAGAGGAAGGGCGGGTCACCGGTCTGGTCGTGCAGCCACAGGGTGACGGTGCCGTCTTCCGTGCCGCCGGCCTTCGGCCCGGTGATGTCGTGCGCGGGATCAACGGCCGTCCCATCGCCTCGGCGGGCGACGCGGCAGCCCTCGCCAACCAGTTCGCGCCGGGCGCGCGCATCTCGCTCGAGGTCGAGCGCGGCGCGAGCGTCGTCCCGGTCGCCGTTTTCCTGTCGAAGCAATAGGTTCGCAATAGATTATATGCGTCTGAAACTGTCCTTGATGCTCGCCGCCGCGCTGGTTTCGGCCGCGCCCCTGCCGGCCGCTGCCCAATATACGCTCAACGTCCGCGATGCCGACATCCGCGCCTTCATCCAGGATGCGGCGCGGATCACCGGGCGGACCTTCGTCATCGACGGGCGCGTCAACGGCAAAGTGTCGGTGGTCACCGACCGGCCGCTGTCGCGCAGCGAATATTTCGAGATTTTCCTCGCGACATTGCGCTCCAACGGCCTCGTCGCGGTGCCGGGACCGAACGGCAGCTATCGCATCCAGCCGATCGACGGCGCGGCGGCGCAGCCCGGCCGCATCGGCAGCGGGGGCGCGGCGCAGAACCAGTTCGTGACCGAGATCATCCGCCTGCGCCACATCGACGCCGTGGCGGCGGTGGAGACGCTGCGGCCGCTGGTCAGCGCGCAGGGTTCGCTCACCGCCAATCGCAACGCCAATAGCCTCGTCGTCGCCGATTTCGCCGACAATATCCGCCGCATCCGCGCGCTGGCGGCGAGCATCGACCGCGACAGCTCGACCAGCCAGATCGTCACGCTCCGCAACGCCGGCGCGCGCGAGATCGCCGCCGCGCTGCAGGCGCTCGTCCCGGCCGCGGGCGAGGGGGCGCAGGCGCCGGTCGCGATCGTGCCGATCGACAGCAGTAACGCGATCGCCCTGCGCGGCGACCAGGCGCTGGTCGCGCGCTTCGCCGCGATGGCGAACGACCTCGACCAGAAGGCGGCGGGCGGCACCGAATTGCGCGTCTACTGGCTCGAACATGCCAATGCCGAGACGCTGCTGCCGACGTTGCAGCAGCTCGTCGGCGGCGGTAGCGACCCGGCGCAGAAGGCGGGGCTGCCGCCGGCGTCCTCGACCGACGGCGCCGCGGCGCCTGCGACGCCGCCGGCTGCATCTTCCACCACCGGCGTGTCGGGCGGCAGCATCGCGACGCGCGGCCCCGCCATCGTCACCCGCTACGAAGGGGCGAACGCGATCATCGTCGCCGCCAATCCCGACGTGCAGCGCATGCTCGGCGAGCTGATCCGCCAGCTCGACGCACGGCGGCAGCAGGTGCTGGTCGAGGCGGTGGTGGTCGAGATCGGCGACGATGCGGCGAAAAGGCTCGGCGTCCAGTTCCTGCTCGGCGGCAAGAATATCCCCTTCGCCGCGACCAGCTACAGCAATGCCGTCCCCAACATATTGACCATCGGCGGCGCCTATGCCGCGAACGAGCTGACGCGCGAAACGACGACGGTCGACGGCACCACCGTCGTCACCCAGACGACCAGCGCGCTCGGCAACAGCCTTCAGGAAGCCGCCGCCGCCTCGATCCTCCAGGCGACGGGCGGCTTCGGCGGCTTCGCGGGCGACATCGGCAGGAACACGGTGTTCGGCGCGATCATCAACGCGGTCGCCGCCGACACCACCTCGAACCTGCTCGCGACCCCGCATATCGTCACGCTCGACAACCAGCCCGCGAAGTTCCTCGTCGGGCAGGAGGTGCCGATCACCACCGGCGAGGCGCTGTCGGGCAATTTCGACAATGCCTTCCGCACCGTCCAGCGCGAGGAGGTCGGCATCAAGCTGGAGGTCACGCCGCAGGTTAACGGCGCGGGCGAGGTCAAATTGTTCCTGCGCCAGGAGGTGTCGAGCGTCGCGGGGCCGGTGTCGTCGCGCAACAGCGACCTGATCCTCAACAAGCGCTATTTCGAGACCACGCTGACCGTCGACGACGGCGAGATTCTCGCGATCGGCGGCCTCCTCAACGACGACGAGCGCCGTACCATCGAGCGCGTGCCTTTGCTCAGCGACATTCCGCTGATCGGCGAACTGTTCAAGTCGCGCAGCCGCACGCGGGCGAAGACCAACCTGATGGTCTTCATCCGCCCGACCGTGCTGCGCACCCGCGAGGACAATGCCGCGCTGACCGCGCGCCGCTACGCCTATGTCCGCGACATGCAGCTGCGCCGCAATCCCGACCAGGAGCCCGCGCTCGACGCGCTGGTGCGCGACTATCTGGGCATGGTGCCGCCGATCCCGAGCGCGCCGACTACCGCCGACGTCACCGTCGGTCCGGTGGACCTGCCCGCGCTGCGCGGCGCGGACGGTGCGGTCGCGCCGGTCGCGGTGCCGCCCTCGTCATCCGCGCCGCCCCCGCCCGGAGATTATCGGTGACCGATCCCGAACCGATCGCCGCTCCCCCGGCGCCGGTCGATATCCCCTATGCCTTCGCCCGCACCCACGGCGTCGTCATCGCGCCGGGCGAGAGCGGGGTCTGGCTCGCGACTTTGCGCGAGGGCAGCGACCCCGCGGTGCTGATCGAGGTGAAGCGCTACCTCGCCGCGCCGCTCAAGGTCGCGACCGCCAGCGCGGCCGATTTCGACCGGCTGCTGTCGGACCATTATGCCGTCGATGCGACCAGCGCGATGGCGGGTTCGCTGGAGGGCAGCGACCTCGAACTCGGCATTCCCAGCGCCGAGGACCTGCTCGACAGCGCCGACGACGCCCCGGCGATCCGCCTGATCAACGCGATCATCGCCGAAGCGGTGCGGCAGGGGGTCAGCGATATCCATATCGAACCCTATGAAAGCGGGCTCGTCGTGCGGATGCGCACCGACGGCGTGCTGCGCGAGCATCTGCGCATGCCGCCGCACGTTGCCCCCGTCGTCGTCAGCCGCATCAAGGTGATGGCGCGGCTCGACATCGCCGAGCGCCGGGTGCCGCAGGACGGCCGCATCGCGCTGACGCTGGCGGGCAAGGCGGTCGATGTCCGCGTCTCGACGCTGCCGAGCCGCGCCGGCGAGCGCGTGGTGATGCGCATCCTCGACAAGGATACCGCCGGGATCGACTTCGACGTCCTCGGCCTGTCGGGCGAGGCCGACCGGATATTGCGCGAGGCGCTGGCCGAACCGAACGGCATCATCCTTGTCACCGGCCCGACCGGATCGGGCAAGACGACGACGCTCTACGCCGCGCTGAAACAGCTCAACGACGGCCAGCGCAACATCCTGACCGTCGAGGACCCGGTCGAATATGCGGTGGACGGCATCGGCCAGACGCAGGTTAACGCGAAGGTCGGGCTCGATTTCGCCGCGGGGCTGCGCGCGATCCTGCGCCAGGACCCCGATGTGGTGATGGTCGGCGAAATCCGCGACCGCGAGACCGCCGACATCGCGGTGCAGGCGTCGCTGACCGGCCACCTTGTGCTGTCCACGGTTCACACCAACGATGCGGTGGGAGCGATCACGCGCCTCAAGGACTTGAAAGTAGAGCCTTTTCTTCTCGCCTCGACGCTGCGCGCGGTGATCGCGCAGCGCCTCGTGCGCAAACTTTGCGATGTTTGCCGCGAGCCGCTGCAGGCCGACAACAGCGTCGCCGCGATGCTCGGCCTCGACATCGGAACGGTGATCTGGAAGCCGAAGGGCTGCGAGGCGTGCGGCCACACCGGCTTCAAGGGGCGCATCGGCGTGTTCGAGGCGATCAGGGTCGACGAGACGGTGCGCCGTTACATCTACGCCGGCGGTGACGAGGCGATGATCGCGAAGCACGCCTTCCTGAAGGCGCCGACGCTCGCCTCGGCGGCGCGGGCGCTGGTCGCGAAGGGGCTGACGACGCCCGAGGAAGCGATCCGCATCGCGCGGCGCGAGGATGTCGATGCCTGACTATCGCTATGTGGCGATCGATCCCCAGGGCCGCGAGCGCAAGGGACGGCTGACCGCCGCCAACGACGATGCCGCGCGCGCCGACCTGATCGCGCGCAAATTCCACATCCTTGCGGTCGAGGCGGCGAGCGCGAAACCCGCGGGCCGCTCGCTGCTCGCCTTTCGCCGGACGCGACTGTCGCACAAGGAACTTGCGCTCTTCACCCGCCAGCTCGCGACGCTCGCCGAAGTCGCGCCGCTCGAGGAGGCGCTGCGCACGCTGACGCGCCAGAGCGAGGCCGAAAAGGCGCGCACGGTCATTACCGATGTCCATACGGGCCTGCTCGAAGGCCGCCGCCTCGCCGACGCGATGGCGCGCCAGCCCGCCAGCTTTCCGCCGCTCTATCGCGCGATGGTTGCGGCCGGTGAGACGACGGGCAGTCTGACCGTGATCCTTGCGCGGCTCGCCGACCTGCTCGAACGGCAGGCCGAGGTGCGCGGCAAGCTGATCGCGGCGCTCGCCTATCCGATCGTGCTGGCGATCGTCGCGATCGGCGTCGTCGCGGCGCTGATGATCTTCGTCGTGCC
This sequence comes from uncultured Sphingopyxis sp., assembly GCA_937873425.1. Classification (GTDB taxonomy): domain Bacteria; phylum Pseudomonadota; class Alphaproteobacteria; order Sphingomonadales; family Sphingomonadaceae; genus Sphingopyxis. The sequence goes on from CALMYE010000033.1 coordinate 5,223, forward strand.
GCGCGTGGTCGAACAATTCACCGACACGGGCCAGCAACTGCCCTTCCTGACCCGCGCGGTGATCGCGATATCGAATTTCGCGGCGGGCTGGTGGTGGCTGATCGCGCTGCTGATCGCCGCCGGAATGTTCGGCTGGGCGGTTGCCATGCGCCGGCCGGCCTTCAAGGCGGCGGTCGATGCGCGGCTGCTGCGCCTGCCGCTGATCGGGCGCCTGCTGCGCGATCTTTACGCCGCGCGCTTCGCGCGCACGCTGTCGACGATGGTGTCGAGCCGCCTGCCGCTCGTCGAGGGGCTGCGGCTGACCGTGCCGACGATCCGCAACGCGGCGCTGGCAGGCGCGACGGCGACGCTGGTCGATCAGGTGCGGGCGGGCGGCAGCCTGTCCGCCGCGCTGCGCGACGCCGGGGTGTTCCCGCCGCTGCTCGTCTACATGACCGCCAGCGGCGAAAGCGCCGGGCGGCTGGAGGTGATGCTCGAACGCGCCGCCGATTATCTGGAGCGCGAATTCGACCGCTTCACGGCCGCGTCGATGGCCTTACTCGAACCTGTCATAATTGTCGTTATGGGGTCGTGCGTCGCCCTGATCATCCTCGCCATTCTGCTACCGATCCTTCAGTTGCAGAATCTCGCCGGACTATAATAATATGTCGCTGATGCAGCTTCTCTTCCGCCTGATGCTCGACACGTCCCGTTCCAACAGGGAGCGCCCCAATCGCCGGCGCAAGAAGGACGAGTGCGGCTTCACCCTGACCGAATTGATGGTCGTGATCTTCATCATCGGCCTGCTCGCGACGGTGGTGATGATCAATGTCCTGCCCAGCCAGGACAAGGCGATGGTGACCAAGGCGAAGGCGGATATCGCGACGCTGGAGACCGCGCTCGAGCAGTATCGGCTCGACAATCTGGCCTATCCCGTGACCACCGACGGGCTGAACGCGCTGGTCACCGCGCCGCCGTCGCTCGCGCAGCCCGAGCGCTATCGCCGCGGCGGCTATGTCAGGAAGCTGCCCGCCGATCCGTGGGGCCGTCCCTATAATTATCAGGCGCCCGGTCCGAACGGAAAGGCGTTCGACGTCTGGTCGCTCGGCGCCGACGGCGCGCCCGGCGGGACCGACGAAAATGCGGACATCCGTTCCGACAATTAAGGCGCGCGCGCGTCGCCGCGCCAACGGCTTCACCCTCGTCGAACTGATGGTCGTGCTCGCGATCCTCGCGCTCGCGGCCGCTGCGGTCGTGCTCACCATTCCGGGCGAAGAGCGCAGCGTGCGCGGCGAGGCCGACCGGCTCGCCGCGCGCCTCGCCGCGGCGCGCGACGTCGCGGTGATCGAGGGGCGCAGCGTCGCGGTCAATTTCGCGCCCTCGGGCTATGGCTTCGAGCGGCGCGTCGCGGGCGAATGGCAACCGCTGCCGGGCCGCGCCTTCGAACAGCGCAACTGGCCCTCCAATGTCCGCTTCGTCGCCGGTGACGGACAGGCGGCGGCACGCATCCTGTTCGACCGTGTCGGCACCAGCCCGACGCCGCAGGCCGTGGTGCTGACCGGCGGCGATGCGCGCGAGACGGTGCGGGTGTCCGCGACCGGGGAGGTCAGCCGTGGCGAATAGGCGTAGCCGTTCCCCGGCGAAAGCCGGGGTCCATGAGATCGAAGGTCGCGCGGCGCCGCCCTGGGCCCCGGCTTCCGCCGGGGCGCGATCAAGTGCCGATGATCGCGGCTTCACCCTGCTCGAAATGCTGGTCGCGCTCAGCATCGTCAGCATCGCGGCGCTGACCCTCGTCCGCCTCGACGCCTATGCGGTGCGCACCGCGGGCGACCTCGACGAAAGCACCATCGCGGGCATCGTCGCGCAGAACCGCGCGGTCGAGCTGTGGACCGATCCCGCGCCGCCGACCATCGGCGACAGCGCTTCGACCGTCGCCAATGCCGGCCGCAACTGGCGGGTCGAACAGCGCGTCGCGAAGACCGCCGACGACAGCCTGCTGCGCATCGACCTGCTCGTCCGCCCCGAAAGCGGGCGCGGGCAGGCGGCGCTGACGATCATCCGGCCCTCGCGATGACCGGTCAGCGCGGCTTCACCCTCGTCGAGATGCTCGTCGCGCTGTCGATCTTCGCGGCGATCGCGGCGATGGGCGTCGCCATGCTGCGCAGCAGCGTCGATACGCAGGATGCGGTGCAGGCGCGGCTGCAGGCGATGGGCGGCATCAACCGCGTGCGCGCGGTGATGGCGAATGATCTGGCACAGGCGCTGCCACGTTCGACGCGGAGGCCTTCGGGCGAGGCGGTTCCCGCCTTTGTCGGTTCCGAAACCGGCTTTGCCTTCGTCCACGGCGGCGCGGCTTCGCTCGAAGGCGCACCGCGCCCCGATGTCGAGCGCGTGGCCTATGCCTTCGCCGGCGGCGAGTGGCGCCGTGCGGTGCAGCCGATGCTCGACGGCACGCCGCTCGGCGACGGCGACCGGCTGGCGGGCGATGTCGCGGCGGTCGCGGTGCGCTATCGCGACGCGGCGGGCCGGGGGAGGGGCGTCGGGCCGTCCGCCCCCGGCGACCGCCGGCCGCGCGCGGTCGAGGTGCGGCTGACGCGGCGCGGACGCGAGCCGCTGGTCATGCTGTTCCAGATCGCGCCGACGCCCGCCCCGCCGCCCCAAGCGGCGCCGGCGCCATGAACCGGCGTCCCGACGAGCGCGGCGCCGCGCTGCTCAGCGTGCTGTTGCTCGTCGCGGTCATGGCGGTGATCGCCGCGACCGCGCTCGACCGGCTGACGCTCGCGACGCGCATCGCGGGCAGCGCGGCGACGGTCGATCAGGGCCGCGCCTATGCCTTCGCCGCCGAGGAGATCGCGCTGCGCCGCGTCGCCGACCTCGTCGGGCGCGATCCGGCGAAGCTGACGCTGGCGGGCGGCTGGCTCGGCCGCGATTTCACCCTGCCGCTGCCGGGCGGCGAGGGGAAGGCGCGGCTCGCTGACGCGAACAATTGCTTCAACCTCAACAGCCTGGTCGCCGAAACCGCGCCGGGCCGCCTGACCCAGCGGCCGGGTTCGGTGACGCAGTTCGCCGAACTGATGTCACTGCTCGGCGTGCAGGCCGACGAGGCGCGGGCGATCGCCGGCGCCGCCGCCGACTGGATCGACAGCGACAGCGTCGATGGCCCGCTGGGCGCTGAGGACGGCGTCTATCGCGGCCTGCCCGGTGGCTATCTGCCCGCCAACCGCAAGATGGCGGATATCAGCGAGCTTCGCGCGGTGCGGGGCATGACCCCGAAAGTCTATGCGCGGCTGCGGCCGTGGATCTGCGCGCTGCCGGTGGCCGATCCGGTGAAGCTCAACGTCAACACGCTGGCGCCCGAGCAGGCGCCGCTCGTCGCGATGCTGCTGCCGGGGCAGATCGGCATCGCCGACGTGCGGGCGGCGCTGGCGGCGCGCCCCGCCGGCGGCTATGGCAGCAGCGTGCGATTCTGGCAAAGCGGGCCGCTCGCGCGGCTCGACCCGCCGGATGATGTGGCGGCGCAGGCGGGGGTGACGAGCCGCTGGCTGGCGCTGACGACCGAAGTGACGATGGGGGACGGTTTTTTGACGGCAGAATCGCTCATCGATGCCTATGGCGGGGCCACCGGCGCCGGGCAGGCGCCGCCGGTCATCGTCCGCCGCCGATGGGGCGAAGCCGACTGACATGAGCCGCACCTTCGTCCTCTGGCTGCCGACGCAGGCGGCGCTTGACGGCGGCGAGCCCGCGCGGCCGTCGTGGCTGCGCGTCGACGACGGGGTGATCGTCGATTCGGGGCAGGACGACGGCTGGGTCGATGCCTGGGAAAGGCCGCAGGAAGACGAAGCCAACGACCGGCTGATCGCGCTGGCACCGGCCGCCGACGTGCCGCTGCGCTGGCGCGCCTACCCCGATGCCGCGCCGGCGCAGGCGGCCGCGGTCGCGCGGGTCGATACGCTGCGCGACAGCCTGGGCGATCCCGCTGCGCTGCATATCGTCGCTGGTTCGCCCGCCGAAGCGGGACAGGCGGTGCCGGTCGCGGTGACGACGCATGCGGCGATGGCCGCCTGGACAGGCTGGCTGCAAGCGCAGGGGCTGGCGCCCGCCGCGATCGTCCCCGCCGCCGCCGCCGTTCCGCCGCCCGAGGAGGGCGCCCTCTGGTCGGCCGATGTGGGGGGCGAGAGCCTGCTGCGCAGCGCCGATCGCGCCTTCGCATCGGACCCGGAGCTCGATCCGCTGATCGCCGCGGGCCGGCCGATCGCGCCGCTCGATGCCGACCGCATGCGCGAGGCGCTGCTCCTCTCGCTCGCCGCGCCGCCGCTCGACCTTTTGTCGGGCGCGTGGCAGCCGAAGCGGCGCTGGGCGATCGACCCGGCGTTGCTGCGCTGGATCAAGCGCTTCGCCATCGCGCTGCTGATCGTCAGCCTGGCGATCCCCGTCATCCACGCGATCCGCCTGAACGCGGATATCGCGCGCGCTGACGAGGCTGCGCTGGCGGCGGCGAAGAAGGCCGGCGTCACCGCCGCCGATGCCGCGGCGGCGGAAGCCGAGCTCGACCGGCGGCTCGCGGCGGCGGGAGGCGGGCCGCTGGCTTTTTCGGTGCCGGCGTCGGCGCTCTACGACGCGATGCGCGATACGCCGGGGGTGACGCTCAAAAGCCTGTCGCACCGCACCGACGGCACGCTGACCACGACGCTCGCGGCGCCGCGGACCGAGGATCTCAACGCCGTGCTGCTCGCGCTGCAGGCGCGCGGCTACCGCGTGACCGCGCAACCGATGGCGGGCACCGACGGCCAGCAGATGGCGAACATCACGGTAAGGGCGGTGCCATGACCGAGACGGTGCGGAACTGGTGGCAGGGCCTGTCCCTTCGCGAACGCTGGCTGGTCGGCATCGCGGCCGCGTTGGCGCTGGCGGTGCTGATCTGGGCGCTCGGCCGGCCCGCCTATGCGGCCTTCGCCAATCTGGAAGCCGAGCATCGCGCAGCGATCGAGCGCGAGGGGCGCGTCGCCGCCAAGATGGCATTGCTCGCCGAGCCGCCCGCCTTGTCTGCGGCCGTCGCCGAGGGCATCGCCATCGACCAATATCTGTCGCAGTCGGCGGGAGAGATCGGGCTGACGCTCGACCGCAACGAGGCGCGCGGCGCGGCGCAGGCCACGGTCGCCATCGCGGCCGCAAGGGCGCCGGTGCTCGCCGACTGGCTCGCCGTGCTGGAGGCGCAGGGCTTCGTCGTCGATCAGCTCACCATCACGCCGGGCACCGACGGCACCGTCGGCATGACCGCCGAACTGCGACGGGGAGGGAATTGATGCGCCGGCTCGTCCTCGCGGCGCTGCTGATCGCGCTGATCCTGATCGCCGCGACCTTTCCGATGCGGCTTGCGCTGACACTCGCGGGTGCGGAGGCGTCGGGGCTTTCGGCGCGCGAGGTGCGTGGCTCGGTCTGGGCGGGCGAACTGGTCGAGGCGCGGCTCGGCGGGCTGGCGCTCGGCAATGTCGAGGCGAGTCTCTCGCCGCTCGCGCTGCTCGGCGGCGATGTCGAGCTCGCCTTTGCGCGCGCCGACGCGCGGCTAGGCGATCTGTCGGGCCGGCTCCACGGCAGCACGCCGCGCGGCGTTTCGGACCTTTCCGGGTCCAGCTCGCTGACCGCCGGTCTCGGCCTTGTCCCCGTCGACAGCCTGCGCTTCGAGGGCGCCGAGGTGCGCTTCGATGAGGGCGGACGCTGCGTCGCGGCGGGCGGGCGCGTCCAGCTGGACGTCGGCGCGTCGATTGCGGGTCTCGATCTGTCGCGCGGCCTTTCGGGCCCGCTGCGCTGCGTCGAAGGCAGGGCGCAGGCGGCGCTGTCTAGCCAGTCGGGCATGGAAAGGCTGACGTTGAGCTTCGACGGCAGCGGTGCCTATCGCGCCGCCTTCGCGATCAACGTCGATCGCGACCCGGCGATGGCGGCGATGCTTTCGGCGCTCGGCTTTCGCGCCGGGAACGGCGGGTTCGTGCTGGTCAGTTCGGGCCGGCTCTGACCTATGACAGCGCTCGACGCCTTGCCCTTGGGTGCGGGCGTCGGACTCGCGGCGCTCGTCGGCCTGATCTTCGGCAGCTTCATCGCGACGCTGGTGCTGCGCTGGCCCGACGGGCGGTCGGTGCTGGGGCGGTCGCGCTGCGATGCGTGCGAGCGCGCGCTGTCGCCGTTCGATCTCGTCCCGCTCGCCTCAACGCTGTGGCTGCGCGGGCGCTGCCGCCGTTGCGGCGCGCGCATCGATCCCTTTCATATGCAGGTCGAACTGGCCGCGGGGCTGATCGGCGGAATCGCGCTGACCCTGTTTCCCGGCACGGCGGGATGGCTGTGGGCGCTGTTCGGCTGGATGCTGCTGCCGCTCGCGCTGCTCGATGCGCGGCATATGTGGCTGCCCGACCGTCTCAACGCCGCGCTCGCCATTGTCGGCCTGCTGCTGGCGGGGCCGCTGCTCGGCACGAACCTGCTCGACCGCTGGACCGGCGCGATAGCGGGCGGCGCCTTGCTGGCGCTGATCGCGCTCGCCTGGCGGCGCGGGCGGGGCCGGGAGGGCATGGGCGGCGGCGATCCCAAGCTCGCCGCGGCGATCGGCGCCTGGATCGGCTGGCAGGCGCTGCCGCTGACCATCCTGCTCGCGAGCGCGGGCGGCATCGTCTGGGCGCTGTTCACCCAGGGAAAAGGGGACCGCCCGCTTTCGCTGCGCGCGATCCCCTTCGGTGTGTTTCTGTCCATCGCCGCATGGGCGACGGTGCCGCTATGGCGCGCGCTCAGCGCTGGATGACGACGGTCACCGCGCGGCGGTTGCGGGCATAGGCTTCCTCGGTCGAACCGAGTTCGGCCGGGCGTTCCTTGCCATAGCTGATCACGTCGATGCGCGACGGATCGACGCCGAGCGAGGCGAGATAATTCTTCGCCGCATTGGCGCGGCGCTCGCCGAGGGCGATGTTGTAGTCGCGGGTGCCGCGCTCGTCGGCATGGCCTTCGAGCAGGACCCGCACCGCCGGGTTGCGCTGCAGCCACTGCGCCTGGCTGCGCAGCGTCGCCTGATCCTCGGCGTCGATATTATACTGGTCGAAACCGAAGAAGATGCGGTCCGACGCGACATTGTTGAGGAAGTCCTGCTGCGAGCCGGGGATCACGGCATTGCCGATGCCCGAACCCGATCCGCTGCCGTCGCTGATGCCGTCGGGGTTGGGCGGCAGCGTGTCGGGCGCCTTCTTGGAGCAGCCGGCGACCGACAGCATGGTGATCGCCGCGATCATTGCGGTAGTTTTGCCTATCGTCATGCTTTTCCCTTTCCTGTTGTCGGGGATCGTCCTGTTCATATTCGGATTAACCCATGTTGAACCCCGAAATTCAAGTGCGGTTCCGTCTTTTGTTCGCCGGCAAGGCCCGCGTCACGGCAGCACCGGACCCCAGCTCGGGTCCGATCCGTCCTGCGGCGTCGGCAGGCGGCGCAGGTTCACGCCGGTCAGGTCGACCTGCCACAGCGTCGATTTGCCTTCGCGGCCGGGCGAGGTGCGGAAGAATTGCAGCACGCGGCCGTTGGGCGACCAGGTCGGCGCTTCGTCCTGCCAGCTGTTGGTGAGCAACCGCTCGCCGCCGCCCGACGGGGTCATCACGCCGATGCGGAAATTGCCGCCGCCCATGCGGGTGAAGGCGATCAGGTCGCCGCGCGGCGACCATTCGGGCGTCGCATAGCGCCCGCCGCCGAAGCTGATCCGCCGCTGGTCCGATCCGTCGATGTTCATCGTGTAGATCTGCTGGCTGCCCGACCGGTCGCTTTCGAAGACGATCTTGCGCCCGTCGGGCGAGAAGCTGCCGCCGACGTCGATCCCCGGCGCGGTGGTGAGCCGCACCGGCGTTCCGCCCTCGGCCGAGATGCGATAGATGTCGGTGTTGCCGCCGACCGCCATCGAATAGAGGATCTGCGTTCCGTCGGGCGACCAGCGCGGCGCGAAGGTCGCATTGCCGCTTTCGGTCACCAGCTTCTGCGTCCCCGCCGCGACGTCGTAGATGAAGACGCGGACGCGGTTGTTCAGATAGCTGACATAGACGATCTTCTTGTAATCGGGCGAGAAGCGCGGGGATATGGCGAGAGCCTGTCCGTTGGTGATGAAGCGGTGGTTGCCGCCGTCCGAATCCATGATCGCGAGCCGCTTGATGCGATTCCCCTTCGGCCCGCTCTCGGCGATATAGGCGACGCGGCTGTCGAAGAAGGGGGATTCGCCCGACAGGCGCGAATAGATGGCGTCGGAACATTTATGTGCGGCGCGGCGCCAGTCGGCGGGTTGGATCTCGTAACCCTGCCGCACCAGTTCGCTGCCGAGATCGGTGTCGTAGAGGTAGCAGCCGACGACCAGCCCCCCGGTGCCGGTCGCCCGCACGAAGCCGTGGACGACATTCTCGGCGTTGCGCGCCTGCCAGTCGGCGAAGCGCGGCGCGGTGACCTCCGGCATGGTGATCGCACGGACGCTGCCGGGACCGAGCGGCGCGTAAAGCCCGCTGCGTTCGAGGTTGGCGGCGATCACCTCGGCGATCTGGCGGCCCAGCGTGTCGGTGCGCAGGCCGGATACGGTCTGCACCGAGGGCGTCGCGAAGGCGGGGACGGCGATGACGGTGCGTTCGTTCGATACCTCCGCTACGACTTCGGCGGTACGCGGAGTCTCGTCGGCGGCCGGTGGCGTCTGGGCGACGGCGGGCGCTGCCGCAAAAGCGCCGAGTGCCATGCCGAGCAGGGCGAAACGATGGAGCAGCAAGACTTTCATCACATTCCTTTCGCGCGGAAGGTCACATCCCAGACCTTCCATTGGTCATAATATTCATTGGGTAAATCGAAAGGGGCGGCTTGACGGATCGACCGTTCAGCGCGTTCGACGAAGAGTTTCTGCTGGGGCGCGTTGCTGTCGGTCCGGCCGGTCAGTTCGCCGACCTGCGCGACACTGATAACGCGACCTTCACGGTTTAGCTGGATGCGCAGCACGACGCGAAGCTGATCGATGTCGATACCCGACGGCACATTCCTCCGCCAGTAGGGCAAGATCTTGCCGTCGATAGCAACATCGATCGAGCGCTTCACTTCGGCGGCGGTCGCCGCGGCGGGGGCGCCTCTGCTGGTCGGGGTCGTCGGTTGATCCCTGCCTAAACTCTCGCCGAGACCGTCGAGCCTTCCGGTCGGCCGCACCTGCGCTGGTCTTGTGGAGGTGGCGGTGGGTGCCGGCGGCGGAGGTCTGACTACAGGTTGAGGCGGCCGAGTCTGCGCTGTTCTTGTAGAGGTGGTGGCGGGCGCGGGCGGTGTTGGATTGACCCTGGGCTGCGACGGTCGGGCGGGTTCTGGCGGCGCCGCCACCGGTTCAGGCGCAGCGATATCGACCGCATCCTCCTCGCCCAACCGGGCGGCGGGCGGGGTATCGGCGATCACCGGCGCTGTCGAAACCGGCGCCGTCTCGGCGATCAGATCGACCTCCATCGGCGGATTGTCGAAACGGCGCTGACCCGCGGTCCACTGCACCGACAGCAGGCCGATGATCAGGATGTGCGCTACCACCGCGATCGCGATGCCGCGTCCTTCCATCCCCTTCATCGCCTGCGCTGCAGCCATGATGATGACCCTATTGGCCGGTTTCTGAACTGTCGGTGACCGTGGACGCCGGTGCGGGCGTGTCCGATCCGGTCGTGACCAGCGCGATGCGCGACAGGCCGGCGCGGTTGAGTTCGCCCATCACCCGCATCACGCGGCCGTAGTCGAGCCCCTTGTCGGCGCGCAGCATGATCTGGCGCGGGCGTTCGCCGTCCTTCTGCTCGCGCGCGATCGCGTCGAGCCGGGCGGGAAGCTCGGCCTCCTGCACCACATCCTCGCCGATATAGATGGTGTCGTCGGCATTGATCGACAGCTGCACCGGCTCCTGCTCCTCGGTCTCGACCGGCTTGGCGCGGCTTTCGGGCAGGTCGATCGGCACCGCGGAGGCGAGCAAAGGCGCGGTGATCATGAAGATGATGAGCAGCACCAGCATCACGTCGACGAAGGGCGTGACGTTGATCTCCGACATCGGCGCGCGGCGCCCGCCGCGCCCGCGCCGCCGTCCGCCCATTGCCGCAGGCCCGGACATCGCCATCAGCCTTCGACCTCCAGTTCGCGGCTGAAGGTCGCGTGCAGCCCGTCGGCAAAGCGACCGAGCCGCGATTCGAGGCGGTTCAGCCGTTGCGAGAAGGCGTTGTAGGCGATGACCGCCGGAATGGCGGCGAACAGGCCGATCGCAGTCGCGAACAGTGCCTCCGCGATGCCGGGCGCGACGACCGCGAGGCTGCTGTTGTTCGACGCGGCGATCGCCGTGAAGCTGCGCATGATCCCCCAGACGGTGCCGAACAGCCCGACGAAGGGCGCCACCGCGCCGACGGTCGCGAGAATGCCGATCTTGTCGGCGAGCTTGTCGACCTCGCCCTCGACCGCGGCGTTCATCGCGATGCCCAGCCGCTCGCGGGTGCCGTCGCGGTCGACCGACTTGCCCGCGGTCGACCGGCGCCATTCGCTGATCCCCGCCGCCAGCACCTTCGCGCTCGGCAGCTCCTCGCGGCCGTTCTCGTCATAGAATTTGTCGATATTGCCCGCGCGCCAGAAATCGCGCTCGAAGCGTTCCGATGCGCGGATCAGCTTGCCGACGCCGCGTCCGTGGGTGAAGATGATCGCCCAGACATAGATGGACGCGGCCAGCAGGCCGATCATCACCCCCTTCACGACCCAGTCGGCCTGCAGGAACAGTGCGATCGGGGACAGGGTCGCCGCGTCGGCGGCCAGCGAGATATTGTCTAGCAAGGGATACTCTCTCCATTCATGACGGCGGTGAAACGGTCGGCCCAGCCGGCGGGCTGGCGGCGCGGACGGCCTTCGGGCGACAGGAAGGCCGCAGTGACACGGGCCTGTGTTAACGCATCCTGACCGCGAAGGATGCGCTGCGCGATGACGACGCTCGCGCCACGCACCGCCTCGACCGTGCTGACGACGAGCAGATCATCGTCGAGCTTCGCGGGCCGCAGATATTTGATCGCGAGGTCGGTGACCGCCCAGGCGCCGTCGCCCGCCTCCATCGCCGCGCGCTGGTCGATGCCGGCGAGCCGCAGCATGTCGGACCGCGCGCGTTCCATATAGCGCAGGTAATTGGCGTGATAGACGATGCCCGACAGGTCGGTGTCCTCGAAATAGACGCGCAGCCGGTAA
>CALMYE010000034.1 GCA_937873425.1 uncultured Sphingopyxis sp.
CAGCCGCGTTCCCGCGCCGCCGCACAGGATGACGGGTTGAATCTGGAGGGTCATGCGGCGGGTCTAACCTGTCGCGCGGCGGGGGTCATCCCTTTGATTGTCGCGGCCCGCCCGATTTTTCGGGGAATCGGGCCGAAGGCGGTATGTGTAAGATTAACCGACACTTCACGCCTCGGCGCTAGGGTCCGTGCGCGAAAGGGCGCGCCGAAATCCGATGTTCCGACTGTTCAAACATTATGTGCCGCACGCGGTCCTCTGGCTCGCGCTGATCGAGTTTCTCGCGCTGCTCGGCTCGGCCGAGGCGGCGTGGCATCTTTATGCGCATCAGGCCGACTTCGACGCCGGGACGCTGGGCGGCCGGCTGTTCCCGATCCTGACCTTCGCGCTCGCCAATTCGCTCGCGATGATGGCGGTGGGGATGTATGGGACCGAGGCGCTGCGCGCGATGGGCTTCGCCACCGCGCGGCTGCTCGCGGCGATCTCGCTCGGGGTGATCTTCCTGTCGGTGGTCGGATTTCTGCTGCCGACCGCGACGCTGTGGCGCGCGAACAGCATCTATGCGATGGTCTTTGCGATCATCCTGTTGCTGGCGATCCGGCTGGTGCTGACGCAGAGCGCGGGCGCCGACGCGTTCCGGCGGCGCATCCTGGTGCTCGGCGCCGGGCCGCGCGCGGCGCGGCTGAAGGCGCTGTCGGAGGAGCCGGGGCGCGGGTTCCAGATGGCGGGCTATGTCGCCATGGCGGACAGCGAAAAGGCGGTGCCGGGCGCGGTGCCGCGCGCCGGGGTCGCGAGCCTCGCCGATCATGCGGTGGCGCTGGGCGCGGGCGAAGTGGTGCTGGCGATGGAGGAACGGCGCGGCGCGCTGCCGCTCGCCGACCTGCTGCGCGTCAAGACGACCGGGGTGCATGTCAACGACATCGCGAGCTTCCTCGAGCGCGAGACGGGGCGGGTCGATCTGGCGACCACCAACCCCAGCTTCCTGATCTTCTCCGACGGCTTTTCGGCCGGGCAGCGGATCGCGAAGGCAGGCAAGCGGGTGTTCGATATCGCCGCGAGCCTGATCGTGCTGATCGTCGGTCTGCCGCTGATCCTGATCGCGGGGATCGCCGTGAAGCTCGACAGCAAGGGACCCATTTTCTATCGCCAGTCGCGCGTCGGGCTGTTCGGCGCGCCCTATGACATCGTCAAGATCCGGTCGATGCGCACCGATGCCGAGGCGGCGGGGCAGGCGGTGTGGGCGAGCGAGAACGACCCGCGCATCACCCGCGTCGGCCACATCATCCGCAAGCTGCGCATCGACGAACTGCCGCAGCTGTGGTGTGTGCTGAAGGGCGAGATGAGCATCGTCGGCCCGCGTCCCGAACGGCCGGGCTTCGTCGCGGAACTGACCGAGGCGCTGCCCTATTATGCCGAGCGGCATATGGTGAAGCCGGGGCTGACCGGCTGGGCGCAGATCAACTATCCCTATGGCGCGTCGGTCGAGGATGCGCGGGTGAAGCTGGAATATGACCTCTATTACGCCAAGAATTATTCACCCTTCCTCGACCTGCTGATCCTGCTCCAGACGGTGCGCGTCGTGCTGTGGCCCGAAGGGGCGCGCTGAGCGTGGGTCCGCTCGCGAGCCTTTCCCAGATTTTGTCCGGCGTTGCCTTTGCGGGTTTCGCCGGCACATTGCTGTGGCTGTCCGCGCGTCCGCGCGCGCGGATGGCGGCGCTGATGCCGAGCTTCGGCTGGCTGGTCGCGGCGGCGGCGGCGATGACGCTGTGGTGCGCCGCGACGCTGGCCTTTGGTCCGGGGGCGCCGGAGGCGCTGGTCGCGACGGCGCTGCGCAACGCCGCGATGCTCGCCTGGCTCGGCGCGACCTTCTGGAATGCGCGCGCGCCGATGTCGCGGCCGCTGCGGCTGATCCAGCGGATGCTCGTCACCTTCTGCCTCGTCGCGCTTGCGCTCGGCGGCGCGGTCTGGCTGCGCGCCGGGGGCTTCCCGCCCGAATGGGCGGCGCCGGGGCTCGCAGTCGTCGCGATGCTGACTGCGTCGGGCGGGCTGCTGCTCGTCGACAGCGGGGTGCGCCACGGCAGCGCCGGGCTGCGCATGCCCTTGCTCGCGGTGGCGGGCGGCTTCGCGATGCTGTGGGCCTATGAGCTCAACATCCAGCTGATCGGCGCGCTGACCGGCGAGCGGGCCGACACGCTGATCCTGCTGCTGCCCGCGGTCGCCCTGCTCGTGCTGCCGGTCTTCGTCGTCGCCGCGATGGACGTCGGGCGCGAGCGGATGCGGCTGTCGCGCACCGCCGCGACGCGGACGATCCTGTTGATCGGCGGCGCGGGCTATCTGATCCTGATCGCGCTGGCGGGCGCGGTCGCGCGGCTGGTCGGCGGCGACTATGCCGAACTGGCGCAGAGCCTGTCGCTGATCGTCGCGCTCGGCACCGGCGGGCTGCTGCTCGCTTCGGCGCGCGCGCGGGCGTGGCTATCGGTGACGATCTCCAAGCATTTCTTCGAGCATCGCTACGACTATCGCGCCGAATGGATGCGCTTCACCGCGACGCTGGCGCGCGCCGGGAACGAGGACACGGACGGCGGCCTGTATCGCCGCGTCGCCAAGGCGCTTGCCGAACTGACGGGCAGCCCCGGCGCGATGCTGATGCTGCCCGACGCGCAGGGCGACTATCGCGTTGCCGACCGCTGGCACTGGGACAGCGCGGCGGGGACCGAAGCCGAAATGCCGCTGCGTTCGGCGTTCATGCTGCAGGAAACGGGGCATATCGTCGATCTCGACGCGGTGCGGCGCGGAGGGCCGGCGGTTCCAGGTGCCGCCGATCCGGCGATTCCGGACTGGCTGACGGCCGATGCGCGCGCCTGGGTGGTGGTGCCGGTGCTGCATTTCCAGCGGATGATCGCGATCGTCGTGCTGCACCGCCCGGCACCGTCGCGTGCGCTCGACTGGGAGGACCTCGACGTGCTGCGCATCGCGGGGCGGCAGGCGGCGAGCTATCTCGCCGAATCGCAGAGCCAGGCGGCATTGTCGGAAGCGAAGCGCTTCGACGAGTTCAACCGCCGCTTCGCCTTCATCATGCACGACATCAAGAATCTGGCGAGCCAGCTCGCCCTGCTCGCGCGCAATGCCGAGCGGCATGCCGACAAGCCCGAATTCCGCGCCGACATGGTCGAGACGCTGAAGCTGTCGGCGGGACGCCTGTCCGACCTGCTCGCGCGCCTGTCGCCGCGCGAAAAGGGGCGTTCGGCGGACGCGGCGCCGACCCCGGTCGAGCCGCTGCTCGACGCGGTGGCGGCGCAGATGCGGCCGCGGCGGATAGTCTCGGTCGGCTGCGCGACGAGGCTCGCCGCCTGGGCCGATGCGGACGCGGTGCGGCAGATCGTCGAGCATCTGGTCACCAACGCGATCGACGCCTCGCCCGACGGCGCGCCGGTGCAGCTGCTCGCGGCGCGCGAGGGCGGGCGGGTGCGCATCGACATCCTCGATCAGGGGTCGGGCATGAGCCGCGCCTTCATCGAGAGCGAGCTGTTCAAGCCTTTCGTGTCGACCAAGGAGGGCGGTTTCGGGCTCGGCGCCTTCGAGGCGCTGGGGCTGGCGCAGGCGATGGGCGGCGGCATCGACGTCGCCAGCGAGCCGGGCAAGGGCAGCCGCTTTACTCTGTGGCTGCCCGAAGCGGGTGCGGGCGGACGCAACGACGACTGGATGAGGGCGGCATGATGAAGGGCGAGGAAGCACGGACGCCGCGCAAGCTGTTGGTCGTCGAGGACGATCCGGGGCTGCAGACGCAGCTCAAATGGGCCTATGACGATTATCGGGTGCTGATTGCCGGCGACCATGACGCGGCGATCGAGCTGCTGCGCGCGGAGGAGCCCGAGGTGGTGACGCTCGACCTGGGCCTGCCGCCCGATCCCGACGGCACGCGCGAGGGGTTCCGCACGCTGGCAGCGATCCTGGAGATGAAGCCCGACACCAAGGTGATCGTCGTGTCGGGGCATGGCGAGCGCGCGAGCGCACTGAACGCCATCGGACAGGGCGCGTGGGATTTCTATCAGAAGCCGATCGATATCGACGAACTCGGCCTGATCGTGCGGCGCGCCTTTCATGTGCGCGAGCTGGAGGTCGAGAATATGCGGCTGGCCGAGCAGGGCACCAGCGACAATCGCGTGCTCGGCGGGATGATCACCGGCGCGCCCGAGATGCTGAAGGTCGCGCGGACGATCGAGCGCGTCGCCAATCTGGGCGTGTCGGTGATGCTGCTCGGCGCGAGCGGGACGGGCAAGGAATTGCTGGCGCGCGGGCTGCATGAGGCGAGCGGGCGGCGCGACGGGGCGTTCGTCGCGATCAATTGCGCCGCCATCCCCGAGAATCTGCTCGAAAGCGAATTGTTCGGGCATGAGAAGGGCGCGTTCACCGGGGCGGTCAAGACCACCGAGGGCAAGATCGAACTGGCGCATGGCGGGACGCTGTTTCTCGACGAGGTCGGCGACATTCCGCTGCCGTTGCAGGTGAAGCTGCTGCGTTTCATTCAGGAGCGGACGATCGAGCGGATCGGCGGGCGCAAGCCGATCGCGGTCGATACGCGCATCGTGTGCGCGACGCACCGCGACCTCGATGCGATGATCGCCGAGGGGAGTTTCCGCGACGACCTGTATTACCGGCTCGCCGAGATGGTGGTGAAGATCCCGTCGCTCGCCGAGCGGCCGGGCGATGCGGTGCTGCTCGCGCGGCATTTCCTCCACCAATATGCGCCCGAGATGAACCCCGGCGTGCGCGGCTTCGCGCCCGACGCCTTGCAGGCGATCGACGAGGCGCGCTGGCCGGGCAATGTCCGCGAACTGGAAAACCGCATCAAGCGCGCGGTGATCATGGCCGACGGCAAGCTGGTCGCGAAGGACGACCTTGACCTGACCGGCGGAGGAGAGAGCGAGGAGGCTTGGCTCAACCTGCGCAGCGCGCGCGAGGCGGCCGACCGGGTCGCGATCCGCCGCGCGATGACGCAGAGCGAGGGCAATATCTCGGCGGCGGCGAAGCTGCTGGGGATCAGCCGGCCGACGCTCTATGATCTGCTCAAGCAGTATCGGATTCAAAGCTGAACATGACGCGCCTGCGCGCCTGGATCGGCACGGTCGTGCTGGCAGCCCTGCTCGCGGGGTGCGGCGGGTCGCGGCCGATGACGCCGCGCGCGGCGCTGGAACAGCGCAAGGCCGAATTGCAGCGCAGCCTGGCCGACGATCCGGACCAGCTTGCGCAGCAGGTCGAGCTGGCGCGCATCCTGTTCAAGCTGAACGACGGGGTCGGCGCCGAAGCGGCGGTTCAGCGCGCGCTGGCGGCGGGCGGGCATGAGGATGCGCTGCGTCCGCTGTTCGCGCGCGCGGCGGCGATGCAGGGCGACGGCGACCGCGCCTTCCGCATCCTCGACGCCGGGCCGATCGCGCCCGAGATGATCGGCGAGGCGGCGTGGCTGGCGGGCAACGTCCACCTCGACAACGGCGATCTGGGCGCGGCGCGCGAGGCTTTCGACCGCGCGGTGATCGAACGGCCGCGCGATTCGGACCTGTGGGTCGATGTCGCGCGGTTCCGCAACGCCAATGCCGACGCGCTCGGCGCGCGCGA
This sequence comes from uncultured Sphingopyxis sp., assembly GCA_937873425.1. Taxonomy (GTDB): domain Bacteria; phylum Pseudomonadota; class Alphaproteobacteria; order Sphingomonadales; family Sphingomonadaceae; genus Sphingopyxis. The sequence goes on from CALMYE010000034.1 coordinate 5,611, forward strand.
TGCGATCGACTATGCGATCGAGCTCGACAAGGCGAATAGCGCGGCGCTGGCCTGGAAGGCGAATTTGATCCGGACGCAGCGCGGGCTGACCGCGTCGCTGATATGGTATGACAAGGCGCTGGCCGCCGACCCCGACAATGCCGGGGCGCTGATCGACCGCGCGGCGACGCTGGGCGACCTCGGGCGCTACAGGGACATGCTGGCGTCGCTCCGCCGCGCGGCCGAACTGGTGCCGGGCAATGCGCAAATCTATTATCTGCAAGCCGTGCTGGCGGCGCGCGCCGATAACTACCGGCTGGCGCGCAGCCTGCTCCAGCGGACGCGCGGGCGGCTGGACGGCGAGCCGGGCTTCATGCTGCTGAGCGCGATCGTCGAGCTGGAACTGGGCGGCGAGGCGGTGGCGGCGACCTGGGCCGACCGGCTGCTCGACGCGCAGCCGCAGAATCTGACGGCGCGGCGGATATTGGCGCTCGCCGAATGGGCCGGGGGCGATGCCGACGGCGCGGCGGGGGCGCTGGAGCCGATCGTCGCGCGCGGGGATGCCGACAGCTGGTCGCTGCTGCTCGCGGCGCGCGTCGCGGCGGAACTGGGGCGGCAGGGGGAATCGCAGGACTATCTGGCGCGCGCGGCGTCGCTGTCGCGCGGCGAGGCCGAGCCTTTCGCGGCGGGCGGTTTCGGGCTGGAAGCGGGGGCGGATGCCGAGCCGCTCAATCCCGCGCGCGTGATCCCGGCGATGGCGTTCGACATCGCGCGCGGCAATGCCGGGCGTGCGCTCGCCCGCGCGGCGCGGCTGCGCGATGCGAACCGCGGCGTTGCAGAGGCGCATCTGCTGCACGGCGACGCGGCGCTGGCGGCGGGTGAATATGACCAGGCGGTGCAGAGCTTCCGCGCCGCGCGCGACCTCGACGCGAGCGAGCGCACGACGCTGCGCCTCGCCAATGCGCTGTTTCGCGCGGGCGATGTGGCCGGGTCGGGCGCGGCGGTGCTCGCGCTGCGCGACAGCCAGCCGTCGAGCATCGCGGCCGACCGGCTGGCGGGGCATCTGGCGATGGACATCGAGCGCTGGGACGATGCGATCGCCCATTTCGAGCGCGTCCGCCGCCGCATCGGCAACCGCGACGTGGTGGTGCTGCGCGAATTGTCGAAGGCCTGGGCGGCGAAGGGCGACCGGGCGCGGGCGACGGCGATGATCGCGCTCGCCTATCGGCTGCAGCCGCTGAACGGGGAGATCATGCGGCTCTATGCCGACCTGCTGGTGCAGGGCGGCGACGAGCAGGGCGCGGCGGATTTGCGCGAAAAGATGGAGCAGGTGGGGCGGTGATATAGCCCCTCCCCTTCAGGGGAGGGGTTGGGGTGGGGCCCCGAAGCCTTGTGCAAGGCCGATGGTCCCACCCGCTGCGACTAGGGAACAAGTTCCCAAGTCTCGCTGCCCTCCCCTGAAGGGGAGGGAACACGTTTTCAGGCTTCCGTCATATCCAGCAGCGTCCGCGCATCCAGCCCGATGCGGCGCATCTGTTCGGCGACGGGGGGCCAGACGTTGGTCAGGAAATCCGCGCGCATCAGGTCGCGCAGCCGGTCGGTCGCGCCGTCGGCGACGAACATGCCGACGCCGCGCTTGACGGTGACCAGCCCCTCGTCCTGAAAGGTCTGGTAAGCCTTGGCGACGGTGAGCGGGTTGGCGCCTTCCTCGGCGGCGAGGCTGCGCACCGACGGCAGCATGTCGCCGTCGCCATAGCTGCCGTCGAGGATGGCGTTGGCGATCACGTCGCGAAGCCGCTGATACACGGGTTTGGTCTGGTCGAGCATGCCGCTTTAATGCCATAAGACAGCAGCACAGTCAAATCACGATATTAGCGATATGGGTCGCTTATTGAAACTAAATGTCCCAGGCGCGGACCACATCGTCATATTCGGGGCGCGGCCGTTCGGACAGCGCGGCGCCGGCGGTGCCGAGGAAGAAATAGCCGACGATGGTGTCGCCGTCCCCGGCGCCGAACGCGGCGGCGACGTCCGGGCTGTAGGCCGCCCAGCCGGTCAGCCAGCTGCCGACGAAACCGTGCGCGTGTGCCGCGTGGAGCAGGTTCATGCCGACCGCGCCCGCCGACATCTGTTGCTCCCACAGCGGAATCTTGCTGCCCGCGACGGGGGTGGAGATCAGCACGAGCAGGCTCGGCGCCTGATGCGCGAACTGGTCGAGCGCGGAGAGGTCCATGCCCGCGGCACCCGGATTCTCCCGCACCCACGCCTGTTTGAGCAGGGTGGCCAGGGTCTCGCGCTGGTCGTCGGCGACGGTGACGATGCACCATGGCGCGAGCTTGCCGTGATCGGGCGTGCGCAGCGCGAGCGCGATGATGTCGCGCAGCTGCGCCGCGTCGGGGCCGGGCGCGACCATGTCGCGCGCCTTGCCCGAACGGCGTGTGGCGAGATGGGCGAGGAGCGAGGAGGTGTCGTTGAACATGCGGCGCATGTGGCCCTATCCGCGCCCGAGTGCAAGTGTTGCGAACGGTTCGCAATAAATTTCGCGAGCGGGCGAGACGGTTTCACGCGCAATTAGATTCTTCCCATACGCAATTTTCGCGTTAG
>CALMYE010000035.1 GCA_937873425.1 uncultured Sphingopyxis sp.
GCCAAGGCGGTTTCCTTTGCGGTTAGCCGTTACGGCAAGGCCTCCCTATAGGAGCGGCGCGTCCGGTTTGGCAACGCCCGCTTGGCCGCGGCGGGGGCGCAGCATTACGTATGCAGGTGGGGCAAGGAGAATGTGAACCATAGCCCTGAGCCTGTCGAAGGGCGCTTCTCGGATAAGCGCCCTTCGACAGGCTCAGGGCTACGGTATGAGAATGGGGATTGTATCGATTGCAAGTTCAGGCGGCGGCGATGACGAGCGGATCGGCTGGAAGAAGATTCGCGCAGAGACGCAGAGATCGCAGAGAGAAAGAAAAAGGGGATTCACGCGGAGACGCGGAGGCGCGGAGAAGAAGGAAGGGCGGCAAAGCCGCCCGATCATCCAGCAGCGTGCGTCGCTGGCCGAACCGGTTGATCGGTCATCGACCGCCGCAACAACTCCGCGCCTCCGCGTCTCCGCGTGAACCAAAGTCTTTGCGATCTCTGCGTCTCTGCGCGAATCCCATGCTGCGCCCGGTTGCAATCCGCTTTCCGCCCAAAGCAGAACATCCACCCTCGAGTTTGCAATCGATATGATTGCCATGAGAATAGGCTACGCCCTATTCGGCCGTTTCCGGCTCCATCGGGATTGCCACCTCGTCGGGGTGCATCACGCCGAGCTTCTCGCGCACATATTCGTCGGCGAGGTCGGGATCGACGCGCTTGCGGTCGAGCAGGTTGACGCGGTTCCTGAGCTCGTTCTGCTGCTTGGTGAGGTCGGCGAGCACCACCCGCTGCTTCTCGACCGACTGGCTGTAGTCGCCCCAGGCGTAAAGCCCGGTCGGCCCGAAGATCGCATAGCCGATCATCGCCAGCACCGCGATCACCGCCAGCGCCGGCCCGGTCGCCCGGCTCATCGATTTGCGGAATTTGTGGCGCTGCGTCATTTCCGCCCTTGAATCAGAGTTGATGCACGGCGTCAAGCATCGACTATGCTCCCTCGCCATATCCGTGCGCCATGGCAAAGCTTGACGCCGGCCTGTGCTTGGCCGACAAATCCTTCGGGGGAATTGCCATGCTGGGCGCCACGGTCTCTTTTCCGGCCAATCATCCGCGCGACCGCGCTTTCTTTACCGCATTCGCCGCGACTTGCTGGGCCGGTGTCCTGTTCGGCTTCTTTCCGTCATCGAGCGCCCGCATCATGGGCCAGGCGGACTATGTCGCACCGCTCATCCTCCACATTCATGCCGCTTCCTATGTTGGCTGGCTAGGCCTGCTTACCGTGCAGATCGGCCTGATCCGGACGCGGCGGACGAACATGCACCGGAAGTTCGGCCTGATCGGACTGCTGCTAATACCGGTCATGGCCTATTCCGGCATTGCGGCGGAACTCTACAGCCAGCGTTTCTATATCGGGCAAGGCGACGGCGGACTCGCCTTCTTCATCCTGCCCCTCTTCTATACGGTCGCCTTCGTCCTTTTTGCCGCGGCCGCCGTCTCCTTCGCGCATCGCGACCCTGCCACGCACAAGCGGCTCATCCTTCTCGCGACGACGGTGATTGTCGGCCCCGCCTATGCGCGTTGGTGGGGCGAGGCGTTGCGGTCGGCCTTTGGCGACGATTATTGGGGCATGATCCTCAACAGCTTCGCCGGCACCAACCTGATACTGGCGGCCGCCATCGCATATGACATCATGACGCGCGGAAGGCCGCACCGGGCCTACTGGATCGGCGTTCCGCTCATCCTGCTAGGCGAACTGGGCTGTTCCTGGCTCTATAATTCCGGATGGTGGCCGCCGATCGCGCGCCAATTGATCGAAATCAGGCTACCGCTGACCTAGCGGGTTCAGCGCCGTCAGGATCACCCGAAAATCGCCGCGCCCGGATAGCGCGCCATGTCGCCCAGCTCTTCCTCGATGCGGATCAGCTGATTGTATTTCGCCAGCCGGTCCGAGCGCGCGAGGCTGCCGGTCTTGATCTGGCCGCAGTTGGTCGCGACGGCGAGGTCGGCGATCGTCGCATCCTCGGTCTCGCCCGAGCGGTGCGACATCACGGCGGTGTAGCGCGCGCGGTGCGCCATATCGACCGCGTCGAGCGTTTCGGACAGCGTGCCGATCTGGTTGACCTTGACGAGCAGCGAGTTGGCGAGGCCGTCCGCGATCCCCTGCTCCAGCCGCGCCGGATTGGTGACGAACAGGTCGTCGCCGACGAGCTGGCATCTGTCGCCGATCAGGTCGGTCAGCGCCTTCCAGCCGGTGAAGTCGTCTTCGCCCATCCCGTCCTCGATCGACTTGATCGGATAGTCGATCACCAGCGCGGCGAGATAGTCGGCCATCTGTTCGGGGCTGAGCGACAGGCCTTCGCCGCTGATCTCATATTTGCCGTCACGGAAGAATTCGGTCGCGGCGCAGTCGAGCGCGAGCACCACGTCGCTGCCCAGCTTGAACCCCGCCTGATCGACCGACGCCGCGATGAAGTCGAGCGCGTCGCGCGTCGAGGCGAGGTTGGGGGCGAAGCCGCCCTCGTCGCCGACCGCGGTCGCCAGCCCCTTCTGCGCCAGCCCCTTCTTCAGCGTGTGGAAGATCTCGCTGCCCCAGCGCACCGCCTCGGCGATGCTGCCGGCGCCGACGGGCATGATCATGAATTCCTGCACGTCGATCGGATTGTCGGCATGCTCGCCGCCGTTGATGATGTTCATCATCGGAACGGGAAGCGTCCGCGCCGACACGCCGCCGACATAGCGGTAGAGCGGCAGGCCGCGCGCGTCGGCCGCGGCCTTGGCGGCGGCGAGGCTGACCCCGAGGATCGCATTGGCGCCGAGGCGGCTCTTGTTCGGCGTGCCGTCGAGGTCGATCATCGCCATGTCGATCTCGCGCTGATCCTCGGCATCGAGGCCGATCAGCGCTTCGGCGATGTCGCCGTTGACCGCGGCCACCGCCTTCGTCACGCCCTTGCCGAGATAGCGCGCCTTGTCGCCGTCGCGCAGCTCGACCGCCTCGTGCGCGCCGGTCGAGGCACCCGACGGCACTGCCGCGCGGCCGAAGCTGCCGTCCTCGAGCAGCACATCGACCTCCACCGTGGGATTGCCCCGGCTGTCGAGGATTTCGCGGCCGTGGATGTCGATGATGGCGGTCATGTGGGTCGTCCCTGCTGGCGGCCGCGGACGGGCCGGGTGGATGAGGCGCCCGCCTGTTATCGGCGCCCCGCCGCCAGCGCAACCGGCTGCATTGCTATTTTTGGGGGAATTTTGCCGCCCTATGGAACCATTGCGCGCCTGTTGCTATATTATCGCAGAGACAGGGACCGGCGCGGCCGAAGCAGTCGCGGACGGAATAAAGAAGAGGACGAACAATGGCCAAAGCAGCTACTCCCGCCGCCAAGAAAGCCACGCCCCGCGCTCCCGCCAAGGCGGCCGCCACCAAGGCCGCGCCCGCGCGCAAGCCCGCCGCGGCCAAGGAGCATCCGATCCGCGACCAGCTCGCCGCGACGCGCGACACGATCAAGGCGGAAGCGTCGAAAAAGGCCGCTTCGCTGAAGGAAGAAGCCTCGACGCTCGCCGGCCAGGCTTCGACCAAGGCGCGCGAAGCCGCGACCAAGGGCAAGGACAAGGCCGCCGAGGCCGTCGGCAGCCTCGCCAAGCTGCTCGAGGACAGCGCCGGCACCGTCGACAGCAAGTTCGGCAAGCAGTACGGCGACTATGCCCGCTCGGCCGCTTCGACCGTCGCCGGCCTCGCGACGACGCTCGACAAGAAGGATCTCGACGAGCTCGCCGCCTCGACGCGCGACATGGTGAAGAAGAACCCGGCCGTCGCCGTCGGCGCCGCCGCGGTGATCGGCTTCGTCCTCGCCCGCCTGCTCAAGGGTGGATCGAACAACGGCTGATCCCGCCTTGGCCTCTCCCGACCCCGACGCGACCGCATCCGACGATCGCGGCCTCGGCCGCGTCAGCCACGGCTATGCGCCGGGCGGACCGGCGGACGCGCCGCCGCCGGTGCCGCTTTCCGATATCGTGCGCGACGTCGTCGACGATCTGCAGGCGACCGCAAAGGCCGAGCTGGCGTTGCTCGAAGCGCGCGGCGCGGTCGCGGGGCACGGGATCAAATGGGCGTCGGTCTGGGGCTTCATCGCTGCCTGCGCATTGCTCGTCGCGATGCTCGCGGTGGCGTTCGGCGCGATCCTGGCGCTGATGCCGCATGTCGGGGCGCTGCTCGCGACGCTGATCGTCTTCGCCGCGCTGATCCTGCTCGCCGCTTTCGCGGGGTGGCGGGCGAAGCGCAGCGCCGACGATATCCGCGCCGCCTTCCGCAGCGACCTGATGCCCGAGGAGGAAGATTGATGTCCGCTCCGCGCGCCCGGCTGTTCAACGCCGCCCGCCGCTCGATGATCCAGCGCGCCGAGTTGCGGCGCAAGCTGGGCGTCGCCGGCGATGCCTTCAAGCCGCGCGCGCTGCTGAACCGCGGCAAATATCGCATCGGCGCCAAGGTCGACGACGCCGCCCATGCGGTGCGCAAGCAGTTCCGCGACAATCGCCTGCCGATCGCGCTCGCCGCGGCGGCGGGCGTTGCCTGGCTGCTGCGCGAACCGATCAGGGAACATGTCCCGCGCCTTGGCCGCCGGCTGCGCGACCTTGCCGAAGCGGGACTCGAAAAGCTACGCCCGGCGTCCGATGCGGATGCCGCCGAAACGCCTGAAACGGAGAACACCGATGAAGCCGATCAGTGAAACCGCGCGCGAAACCACCGCGAAAGTGAGTGAAGTTGCGCAGAAGACCGCCGAAAACGCCAAGGCGACCGCCGAGGCGGCGAAGGCGCGCATCCAGGACGGCTATGGCCGCGCCCGCGCCGCGACGGGCGAATTCGCCGACCGCACGCGCACCGCAACGAGCGAACTCGCCGCGAAGGGCCGCGAACAGGCCGACGCCGCGCGCGAGGCCGCCGGCGAAGCGCTCGAAAAGGGCAAGGCACAGGCCCGCCGCGCCAACAGCAAGCTCAAGCAGGTCGCCGAGGATCAGCCGCTGACGCTCGTCGCGGGCGCGGTGGCGATCGGCGCGCTGCTCGGCGCGCTGATCCCCAAGGGCGGCAAGAAGGACGAAGGCGAATAGGGCGCGTTCAAGCGGCTTGCCGCAGGGGCGCGGCGCTGGTAGGGGCCGCCTCCTCCCCTATCCGGCGCAGCCTTCAAGGACCCGCGAAGATGAGCAAATTGCACCTGGTGTTCGGCGGCCGCGTCAGCGACCCGCAGGGCCTCGACTTCACCGACCTCGACAAGCTCGACGTCGTCGGCCTGTTCCCCGACTATAAATCCGCCGAAAAGG
>CALMYE010000036.1 GCA_937873425.1 uncultured Sphingopyxis sp.
GCGCCTTCTTCGACGGCGACCTGCGCTGGCTGGCGCATTACGGGTTCGGCGCGCTGAGTGTGCCGACACTGAGCGGGGGGATTTCGGCATGAGGACCACCCGCCTTTTGATTCTGGGCCCCGGATCGCAGTCCGGGGCACGACAGGGAGACTTTCGATGAAACTCACCCTGTCGTGGCTCCGCGAGCATCTGGAAGGTGATTTCACCATCGCCGATGTTGTCGCCACGCTCAACCGCATCGGCCACGAGGTCGAAGGCGTCGAGAATCCGGCCGAGAAACTCGCCGGTTTTCGCGTCGCCAAGGTGCTGACGGCGGAAAAACATCCGCAGGCGGACAAGCTGCAGGTGCTGACCGTCGATAGCGGCGACGGCGTGGCGGCGCTGACCGTCGTGTGCGGCGCACCCAATGCACGCGCGGGGCTGGTCGGCGTGCTCGGCCTGCCCGGCGCGGTGGTGCCGGCGAACGGCATGGAGCTGAAGGTCGCAGCGGTGCGCGGCGTCACATCGAACGGCATGATGTGCTCGACGCGCGAGCTCGAGCTCGGCGACGATCATGACGGGATCATCGAATTGCCCGAAGACGTGCCGGTCGGCACCCCCTTCGCCGACTATGCGGGCGCGAACGACCCGGTGGTCGATATTTCGATCACCCCCAACCGGCAGGACTGCATGGGCGTGCGCGGGATCGCGCGCGATCTCGCCGCCGCCGGGCTCGGCACGCTGAAGCCGCTCGCCGTGCCGGTCATCGAAGGCGAGGGCGCCCCCGCGACCAAAATCCGCACGGACGATCCCGAAGGCTGCCCGGCCTTCTACGGTCGCACCATCGCCGGCGTCGACAACCGCGCCGCGACCCCCGAGTGGATGCGCCGGAGACTGGAGGCGATCGGCCAGCGCTCGATCTCCGCGCTCGTCGACATCAGCAACTATGTGATGTTCGACCTCGGCCGCCCGAGCCATATCTACGACCGGGCGAAGCTGACCGGCGCGCTCGTTGCACGGCGCGCGAAGCAGGGCGAGAGGGTCACCGCTCTCAACGGCAAGGACTATACGCTCACCGACAGCATGACGGTGATCGCCGACGACGCGGGCGTCCACGACATCGCGGGCATCATGGGCGGCGAGCATAGCGGGTGCGGCGAGACGACCAGCGACGTGCTGCTGGAAATCGCCTGGTTCACCCCCGAGCGGATCGCGCTGACCGGACAGGCGCTGGCGCTGACCAGCGACGCGCGCAGCCGCTTCGAGCGCGGGGTCGATCCCGATTTCCTCGACGCGGGAACCGCGATCGTGACGCAATATGTCCTCGACATCTGCGGCGGCACGCCGTCGCAGGTCACGCGCGCGGGCGCGCCGCCGGTGGCGGCGAAGACGGTCGATTACGACCCGGCGCTGTCGGCGACGCTGGGCGGGATCGCGATCGATCCCACGAAGCAGCGCGAAATCCTCGAATCGCTGGGCTTCGGCGTCGAGGAGGGCGGCCCGTGGCGCATCGCGGTGCCGAGCTGGCGTCGCGACGTCGATGCCGCGCCCGACATCGTCGAGGAGGTCACCCGCATCACCGGCTTCGACGCGGTCGAATCGGTCGCGCTGCCGCGCAGCGATGGCGTAGCGAAGCCGACCGCGACGCCCGAGCAATTGCTCGAACGCCGCCTGCGCCGCGCCGCGGCGGCGGCGGGCTTCCATGAGGCGGTGACGTGGTCGTTCGTCAGCGAGCGCGAGGCCGCGCCCTTCGGCGGCGGCGCATGGAGCCTCGCCAATCCGATCAGCGAAGACCTGAAAGTCATGCGCCCCTCGCTGCTGCCCGGGCTGCTCGGCGCGGCGGCGCGCAACCAGAAGCGCGGCGCGGACAGCATCCGCCTGTTCGAGATCGGCCGCCGCTATCTGAGCGACGCCGAACATCCGACCCTGGGCGTGCTGATGGCGGGCGAGAAAGCCGCGCGCGGCTGGCAGGCGGGCAAGGCGGCAGCGTTCGACGCGTTCGGCGCAAAGGCGGTCGCGCTCGCGCTGCTCGACGCGGCGGGCGCCCCCGTCGACCGGCTGCAGGTGATGGAAGCGGTCGCCGAAGGCGGCATCTGGCACCCCGGCCAGTCGGCGACGCTGCGGCTCGGCCCCAAGGCGGTACTCGCCGAATTCGGCGCGCTCCACCCCGCATTGGCGCGCCATTATGACGTCGACGGCGCGGTGATGGCGGTGCAGATATTCCTCGACGCGATCCCCGCGAAGCGCGCGAGCGGTCCGGC
>CALMYE010000037.1 GCA_937873425.1 uncultured Sphingopyxis sp.
CTTGCTGGCGGTAAGGGAAAGATTGGTGGGGCGGCTCAAGAGGGCGGTTGCGTGAGGCGGCGGCGCTGCCTAGAGCGGCGCTGATCAAGCCCCTCCTCTTCAGAGGAGGGGTTGGGGTGGTGGACGCCGGTGAAGGAGAACCACCCCGCTGCGACTAGCGAGCAAGCTCGCAAGTCTCGCTGCCCCTCCTCTGAAGAGGAGGGGTTTTGTGGAAGGGCGAATATTGAACATCCTGCTGCTGGCCGGCGACGGCATCGGTCCGGAGATCATGGCGGAGGCGGAGAAGGTGCTGGCCGCGCTCGCGCTGCCGGTGACGCTCGACCGCGCAGCTGTAGGCGGGGCGGCCTATGAAGCGACCGGCCATCCGCTGCCGCCCGAGACGCTGGCGAAGGCGAAGGCGGCCGATGCGATCCTGTTCGGCGCGGTCGGCGATCCGCGCTTCGACGCGGTCGATCGTCCTTTGCGGCCCGAACAGGCGATCCTCGGCCTGCGTGCCGAACTCGGCCTGTTCGCCAATCTGCGCCCCGCCAAGCTGTTCGCCGGGCTGGAGGATGCGTCGGCGCTGCGGCCCGAGGTCGCCTCCGCCATTGACCTGCTGATCGTGCGCGAGCTCAATGGCGACGTCTATTTCGGCGAAAAGGGTGCGCGCACGACTGCGAACGGCGAGCGCGAAGGCTATGACGTCATGTCCTACAGCGAAAGCGAGGTGCGGCGCATCGCGCATGTCGCCTTCCGCGCGGCGCAGGGTCGCAAGGGCCGTCTCTGTTCGGTGGACAAGGCCAATGTGCTGGAAACGTCGCAGCTGTGGCGCGACGTGGTGATCGAAGTGGCGGCGGACTATCCCGGCGTCGCGCTCAGCCATATGTATGTCGACAATGCCGCGATGCAGCTCGTCCGCAATCCGGGGCAGTTCGATGTCGTCGTCACCGGCAATCTGTTCGGCGACATCTTGTCCGATCAGGCGTCGATGTGCGTCGGGTCGATCGGGCTGCTGGCGTCGGCTTCGCTTGGCGAAGGGACGCGCGGCCTCTATGAGCCGATCCACGGCAGCGCGCCGGACATCGCGGGCAAGGGTGTCGCCAACCCGCTGGCGATGATCCTGTCGCTGGCGATGCTGCTGCGCCATTCGTTCGGCGACGCAGCGAGCGCAGCGCGGATCGAGACGGCGGTGGGACAGGTGCTGGCGGACGGATGCCGCGGCGCGGACTTGGGCGGCGATATGGGAACGGCGGCGCTCGGCGATGCGGTCGTGGCGGCTTTGAACGGGTAGCGGAAATGAAAAAGACAACGGGTTTCGATCGCGGCAAGACGCGCCACTGGCACCCCGCGACGCAGGCGGTGCGCGGCGGGACGTGGCGCAGCGAGCATGGCGAGACGTCGGAGGCGCTGTTCCTGACCTCCGGCTATACCTATGACGATGCCGAGACGGTCGCGGCGCGCTTTGCCGGCGAAGCGCAGGGGATGACCTATTCGCGCCTGCAAAATCCGACCGTCGCGATGCTCGAAGAGCGCATCGCGCTGATGGAGGGCGCCGAGGCGTGCCGCGTGCAGGCCACGGGCATGGCGGCGATGACCACGGCGCTGCTCTGCCAGCTTTCGGCGGGCGACCATATCGTCGCGGGGCGCGCGGCCTTCGGTTCGTGCCGCTGGCTCGTCGATCATCTCTGCCCGCGCTTC
>CALMYE010000038.1 GCA_937873425.1 uncultured Sphingopyxis sp.
CTCCTACGCCGCCTTGCCCTTCGGCGGGGGCTTCGCATTGCGCTCCGCCTCGCGTTCCAGCGCGACCTTGATCATCGCGACGAGCGGGTCGGCGAGCGCGAGGCCCATCACGCCGAGCAGCGCGCCGAGCAATATCTGCGCGCCCAGCACCAGCGCCGGGGCGAGGTCGACCGTCTGCTTGGCGACCATCGGCACGATCAGATAGCCGTCGATCGACTGCACGGCGAAATAGATGAAGATCGCCCACAGGCCGGTGTCGGTTCCCGCGGAAAAGCCGACCAGCACCAGCAATATCCCTGACACGATCGCGCCGATATTGGGGATGAAGGCGAGCAGCCCGGTCAGCAGGCCCATCAACGCCGCCATCGGGATGCCGACTGCGAGGCAGGCGAGCCAGGTGCCGACGCCCTCGACCGCCATGCCGAGCAGGCGCCCGGCCATCAGGCGGCGCAGTGTGAAGCCCATGCGCGCGGTGGTGATATAGAAATTCTCGCGGCTCTTCATCGGCAGCATCCAGGCGACGCCGCGCTCGTAGAGCCGCGGTTCGATCGCGATGAAGATGCCGAGCACGACGACCATCACCAGGCTGGTCAGCGCCCCGACGACCGACCCGACCGCCGCGGTGACGCGACCGGCGGCGCCGGCGATATTGTCGGAGATCGTCTTGGCGTCGATCTCGATATCGCCCATGCCATGCTCGCCCGCCCAAGCGGCGATGCGTTCGATCTGCGCCATCACCACCGTCTGCAGCGTCGCCGCCTGATCGGCGATCTGCGAACCCGCGAATAGGACGGTCCAACTGAGGAAGGCGACGACCGACAGGCAGACGATCAAAAGGCGCCAGCCGCGCGCGATCGGCAACACCCGGCCGAGCAGCCGCGTTCCGCCGTCGAGCATCGCCGCCATGACGATGCCGGCGAAGATCAGCAGGATCGGCTGGATCAGCACGATGCACACGCCGATCAGCAGCGCGAGGCCGAGCCAGGCGCTCGCCTTCAGCAATTCGGTGCGGACCAGCTGGCTGCGGATTTCGGTCGGGCCGGGGGCGCTCGCCTCGGCCTTCGCTCTGGCTTTTACGTCGCTGTCCGCCATGCCGCCTCCTGACCCTATGTCCCGCCGCCGTCACGCTCCGGCCGCAGATCGGTTCCCGCGCGGCCCGACCGCAGCGCCCGGAACCAGCTCAGCGGATTATACCATTTCGCGTTGCCGTCGGTCGAAAAGGTGACGATCTCGGCGCGCCCCGAAATCACGTCGAACGGCACCGCGCCGCCCAGCCCCTTGGCGACGACCGGCACGCGGCTGTCGGCGCTGCCGTCGCGGTTGTCGCCCATCAGGAACAGATGGCCGGGCGGCACGGTGTAGAGGGCGAATTCGTCGACGTCGGGGCGTTCGACCATGTCGATCGTGTCGAAGCGCGCGCCGCCGGGCAGCGTTTCGCGGATGATCGGGATTTCGAGTATCTCGCGCCCCTGTCCGTCGATCGTGCGATAGCGGTCGAGGCCGCTGCTCCCATGATCGTCGCGCGAGGGCGTGTTGGCATCGACCGGGATGATCATGTCGGGCTGCTGCTCGCGCTTGACCGGCGTGCCGTTGATGATCAGCACGCCGCCCTTCATCTCGATCCTGTCGCCGGGCAGGCCGATGACGCGCTTGATATAATCCTCGCGCGTCACCGGATGCTCGAACACCACGATGTCGCCGCGCTCGGGCAGCTTGCCGAAGATGCGCCCCTCGATCTTGGGCGCCAGGTGAAAGCTGACCGAGGCATAGGACCAGCCATAGGGATATTTGCTGACGATCAGCCGGTCGCCGTTGCGCAGCACCGGCATCATCGAATCGGACGGGATATAGAAGGGCTTGGCGGCGCAGCTGTGGATGCCGAGCACGAGCAGCAGGATCACCGCGATGTCGCGGATGAACTTGCCCCAGCTTTCGTCCTGCTTCTTCTTCGTCCTGCCCTTCGTCATGTCCGGTCCTCGATTGCCTCGATGATGACGAAAGCCTGCGCCCAGGGATGGTCGTCGGTCAGCGTCAGATGGATGTGCGCCTTGTGCCCCGGCGGCACCATCGCGGCGAGCCGCGCCGCCGCGCCGCCGGTCAGCGCCAGCGTCGGCGCGCCCGAGGGGGCGTTGACGACGCCGATGTCCTTCATGAACACGCCGCGCTTGAAACCGGTGCCGACCGCCTTGGAGAAGGCCTCCTTGGCGGCGAACCGCTTGGCATAGGTGCCCGCGCGGGTGAAGGGCCGCCGCGCCGCTTTGGCGCGTTCGACGTCGGTGAAGACGCGATTCTCGAAACGCTCGCCGAAACGGTCGAGGGACGCCTGGATGCGCTCGATGTTGCAGAGGTCGGAGCCGAGGCCGATGATCACCTCAGTTCCTCCCCGGAACGGGGAGGGGGACCGCCCGAAGGGTGGTGGAGGGGGGGAGCGGCCTCACGCGATGTCGAAGGCCGAGAGCCCCCTCCGTCAGCGCTTCGCGCTGCCACCTCCCCGCAAGCGGGGAGGATTTTCTGTTGCCGCTCACCCTCTTGCCTCGTCCATCAAATCGCGCATCTTCCGCACCGCATCCTCCAGCCCGGTGAAGATCGCCTCGCCGATCAGATAATGGCCGATGTTGAGCTCGGCGAGCTGCGGAATCGCCGCGACCGGCACGACATTGTCGTAGGTGAGCCCGTGCCCCGCATGTGGCTCGATGCCGTTCTTCCACGCGAGCGCCGCCGCGTCGGCGATGCGGCGCAGTTCGGCGGCGCGTTCCTCGCCCGCGCTGTGCGCGTAGCGGCCGGTGTGGAATTCGACGACCGGGGCCCGCAGCCGCATCGCCGCCTCGATCTGCCGCGCGTCGGGCTCGATGAACAGGCTGACCCGGATGCCCGCGTCGGACAGGCGCGCGACGATCGGGGCGAGGTGATTATGCTGTCCCGCGGCGTCGAGCCCGCCCTCGGTCGTGCGCTCCTCGCGCTTTTCGGGGACGATACAGGCGGCGTGCGGGCCGTGGCGGAGCGCGATGTCGACCATCTCGTCGGTCGCCGCCATCTCCAGGTTCAGCGGCAGGTCGGTCGCCGCCTGGATGCGCGCGAGGTCGTCGTCGCGGATATGCCGTCGGTCCTCGCGCAGATGCGCGGTGATGCCGTCGCCGCCGACCGCCGCGACGATCTCCGCCGCGCGCACCGGATCGGGATGCTCGCCGCCGCGCGCGTTGCGGATCGTCGCGACATGGTCGATGTTGACGCCGAGGCGCAGGCGATGCGTCAATTCGCGCGGCTCCCGGGCTTGATTGCCTCGGTGCCCGCCAGATGATCGGGCAGTTCGTCCGGCGCATATGTCGGGAAATTGATCGCCACGAGCGGGTAGAAGGGGACGCCGAGGTCGACGCTGCCCGCCGAGCGGTCGACGAGCGCTGCCTCCGCCACTACTTCGCCGCCCGCCGCGCGCACCGCGTCCATCGCCTCGCGCGAGGAGAGGCCGGTGGTCACCACATCCTCGACCATCAATATCTTCGCGCCCGCCGGAATCGCGAAGCCGCGGCGCAGTTCGAAACTGCCGGTCGGACGCTCGACGAAGATCGCCGGCTTGCCCAGCGCGCGGCCCATCTCATGCCCGATGATCACCCCGCCCATCGCGGGCGAGACGACGAGGTCGATCGCCTGTTTCAGGTCGCGCGGCAGCCTGGCGGCGAGTGCGATGGCGAGGCGCCCGGCGCGCTCGCTGTCCATCAGCACGCGCGCGCATTGCAGATAATATTCGCTGTGGCGGCCCGAGGAGAGCAGGAAATGGCCCTGCAGCAGGGCGTCCGCGGCGCGGAATTCGGCAAGGATTTCATCGTCGGTCATGGGAGAAGCGGGTCTTTTGTCCGGAAGGCCGTCCGTGCGGGACGACGGGTTGGGGGCGGGCGGATTTGTCCGCCGCAAAATAGTGTTAGAGATGCTTGAGGCAAGCGGCAAGCGGGTCTATAGCGCCCGCGAGATTCAGCCCGCCGGAGGGCTGCCGCGACGCATGTCCGGCGTTTCCGAAGGCGGTTTGGGGCATCGACATAACAACAGGCAACGGGCGGCACTATCCTTATGAAGAGCTTGAAAACCCCTGTAATCAAGGCGCTGATCGCGGCGGCTTTGTCGCTCGGCGCGGTCGGCGCGGTCCAGGCGCAGGCGCCCGCCGAGGCCCCGGCCGTGACGGCCACGGCGAATCCGGCGCCCGCCGAAGTCGCCGCGCCCGCGACGGCCGATGCCGCCG
>CALMYE010000039.1 GCA_937873425.1 uncultured Sphingopyxis sp.
GCGAGGCGCAGCGCGTCCTCGACGCTGGCGGCGGGCTCGGCGCCCTCCTCCTGCCAGCCGGTATCGCGGGTGAGGACGATGTGGCGGCGCCCTTCGAGCACCGCGGGCAGGCTGTCGAAGGTCTTGCGCCCCATGATCATCGGCCGGCCCATCGTCAGCCGCTTGAAGCGGCGCAGGTCGGCGGGCAGGTGCCAGGGCATCTTCCCCTTTGCGCCGATCACCCCGTTGGCGGCGCGCGCGATGACGAGGGTGATTTCGGGGCGGTTCATGCGGGGTCCGTCCCGACCCAGGTCGCATGGCCGAGCTTGCGGCCCGCGCGCACCTCCGCCTTGCCATAGTGATGGACGCGGGCGCCCTCCTCGGCGAGCAACGCGGGGACGGTTTCGATCTCGGCGCCGATCAGATTGCGCATGGTGACGGGCAGCGCGGCGGTCGCGGTGTCGCCGAGCGGCAGGCCGGCGATGGCGCGGATATGATTCTCGAACTGGCTCGTCACCGCGCCCTCGATCGTCCAGTGGCCGCTGTTGTGGACGCGCGGCGCCATCTCGTTGAAGACCGGGCCGTCGCCGGTGGCGAAAAATTCGCCGGTGAGCACGCCGACATAGTCGAGCTCGTCGGCGATGCGCGCCATCAGCGCGCGCGCCTCGTCCTGCTGGGCGAGGACGGCGGGCGGCGGCGGCAGGGTCGAGGCGGCGAGGATGCCGCCTTCATGGACATTGACCGGCGAATCCCAGAAGCGGATTTCGCCGTCGATCCCGCGCACGAGCAGCACCGAAAATTCGTGGTCGAAGGCGACGAAGCCTTCGAGCACCGCGGCGTGGCGGCCGATCGCGTCCCAGGCGGCATCGGCGTCGGTGGGGCCGGACAGCCGCGCCTGCCCCTTGCCGTCATAGCCCATCCGCACGGTCTTGAGGATCGACGGCGCACCGATTGCGGCCAGCGCACCATCGAGCGCGGCGCGGTCGGGGACGGCGGCGAAGGGGGCGGGACGGCCGCCCAATTCTTCTACGAAGCGCTTTTCGACCAGCCGGTCCTGCGCGATCTCGAGTCCCTTGGCGCCGGGGCGCACCGCGACATGGCCCGACAGGAAGCGGATCGTGTCGACCGGCACATTTTCGAACTCGAAGGTCGCGACGTCGCAGGCGGCGGCGAAGGCGGCGAGCCTTTGTTCGTCGTCCCACGCGGCCTGGACATGATGCGCGGCGACATGGGCGGCGACGCTCTCCGCATCGGGGGCATAGATATGGGTGCGATAGCCGAGCTGCGCGGCGGCGACCGACAGCATGCGGCCGAGCTGGCCGCCGCCGAGGATGCCGATCGTCGATCCGGGTGGCAGCAAGGTCAGCCCTCGCGAACGGGGATGGGGGCGACGCTCTCCGACTGCGCCGCGCGCCAGGCGTCGAGTTTCTGTGCCAGACCGGCGTCCTCGCCCGCGAGCAGCGCGGCGGCGAACAGGCCGGCGTTGGTCGCGCCCGCCTTGCCGATCGCGAAGGTCGCGACGGGGATGCCGCCGGGCATCTGGACGATCGAATAGAGGCTGTCGACGCCGCTCAATGCCGCCGACTGAACCGGCACGCCGAGCACCGGCACGCGCGTCATCGATGCGACCATGCCGGGCAGGTGCGCGGCGCCGCCGGCGCCCGCGATGATCGCGCGCAGGCCGCGCTCCGCCGCGCCCTTCGCATAGTCGATCAGCCGGTCGGGGGTGCGGTGGGCGGAGACGATGCGCACCTCGTGCGCGATGCCGAATTCCTCGAGGATCTGGACCGCATGCGCCATGGTCGGCCAGTCCGACTGGCTGCCCATGATCACGCCCACCTGGGGTGCGCCGTCCACCATTCACCGACCCTCCTGCCCCGGCGATTCACCGCCCGCCCCTCCCCCTAGCGGCTCGGCTTGGCGCGGGCAACGCCGCGCCGCACCAAATCAAGGCGATGCGTTTACCGATTGGTATCATGTCCGCTCTAGGCTTGCCCGCCACAACGACATTCGGCGTCGGGCCGGTGTCACGGGATCGCTCGGGGGCTATGATGGACAGCATGGGGGGGGCACGGGTCGCGGTCGATCATCTTGCGGTCGTCCCCGTCGTCTCCATCGAAGAGCAGCTGCGCGACGTGCGCCGCGAACGCGACGCGCTGCGCCGCGAGAACCGCGTGCTGAAGATCGCCGTCGCCGAGCTCGAGCGCGTGTCCGAGCGCGACACGCTGACCCCGCTGTTCAACCGCCGCTATTTCCTGACCGCGATCCACCAGCGCATCGCGCGCTTCGAGCGCCATGCCGAGACGGCGGCGATCGTCTTCGCCGACGTCAACCAGCTCAAATATATCAACGACAGCTTCGGCCATGCCGCGGGCGATTTCGCGCTGATGCAGATCGCCGACCGGCTGCTCGGCGCGATCCGCGCGACCGACGTCGCGGCGCGCATCGGCGGCGACGAGTTCGGGCTGATCCTCGACCAGTCGAGCGAGGAGGGCGCGCGGACGCAGGTCGCAAGGCTGGACGCGGTGCTGCGCGCCGAGCCCGCCGTCTATGACGGGCATGCGATCACCCTGTCGGCCTGTTTCGGAGTGGCGATGCTGCAGCCGGGCATGACCGAATCGGACATCCTCGCCGCCGCCGACCGCGACATGTATCGCTGCAAGCAGGCGCTGGGCGGGCCGGCGGGCCATCGCTGAGCCTAAACGCCCTGTTAACCAATAGGGCGCATCCTCGTCCCCGGACCAGAAGGGGGTGCATGATGCTGAGCCACCACGACCCGTATCAGGATATCGGCCGCCGGATCACCGGCCAGATCGGCGCGCTCGCCGAGGCCTTGCCGCACTGCGCGCTGACCCAGATCGTGCAGGGGATCGACGACATCCGCTGCCTCGCGCGCGACCATGGCTTCGCCGCGGTCGAGACGCTGGCGAGCCGGCTCGAATCGGCGGTCGCCGCGGGCGGCCACCGCGCCGCCATATTGACCTATCTCGACGCGATGAGCGACGCCGCCGGCGCGCCGGGCCCGATGCCCGCCGCCGCGCAGGAAGCCTGGCTCGCCTCGGTCGCGATGCGGCTGGGGCATTGACGCCCCGCACGGGCTGACGTCCGATGGACGCCATCATGCTCGCGCTTGTCGCGGTGGCGCTCGCCAATGCCGACGGGCGGACGGGCGTTTTCCTTTCCGAATTGCTTGCGCTGCGCACGGATCGCCGCACGGTCTTCGGCCTTGCGGTCGGTGCCTTCGTCGCCAATGCCGTCGTCGCCGCCACCGCCGGGGCGGTCGCCAACCGGATGATCGGGCAGGGGATCGTCGCGCTGTTCGTCGCCGTCGCCATGCTGTCGGCGGCCGCCGCGCTGCTGTGGCGCGGGCGGATCGGGCCGGAGGCGGCGAGCCTGGCGTCCGCATCGCAGCCGCTGCTCGGAGCTCGCCTGCTGCTCGCGCAGTTCGGCGACCGCAGCCACTTTCTGATCATGGCGCTCGCGGCGACGAGCGGCGCCGGCCACTGGGCGGCCGCCGGCGGGCTCGCCGGTTGGCTGCTCGCGATGTTGCCCTTCCTCGCCTTCGGCGCCGCGCTGGCCGGGCAGCTGCCCGCGCGGGTCGTCCGCTGGGCGGGCGCCACGGTGCTGATCGTCTGGGGGCTGCGCAGCGGGATGAGCGCTTTCGGGCTGCTGGGGTGACGGCGCCGTCCTGATCGAATTTTTCGATCAGTCCCAGCGGGATCGTCGGTGGGAAACTTCGCCGCCGCCTTCCTATATGAAGGCGGTAACGAAAGGAGGGATGGCATGCCCGACCATAATCAGCCCGCCGTCGCCGACACGCTCAATGCGCTGCTCGCCGACAGCTTTGCCTTGTATCTGAAAACGAAGAATTATCACTGGCACGTCGCCGGGCCGCATTTTCGCGAGCTGCACCTGCTGTTCGACGAACAGGCGGCGCAGATCCTGGCGACCACCGACCTGATCGCCGAGCGCGTGCGCAAGAACGGCGCCGCGACGCTGCGCTCGATCGGCGACATCGGCCGGCGCCAGACGATCCGCGACGATGATTCGGGCGCGGTCGCGCCCGAGGCGATGATCAAGGCGCTCGCCGCCGACAACCGCACGCTGCTCGGCCAGCTCAAGGAGGTGAAGGCCGCCGCCGAACGCGACGGCGACATCGCGACCAGCGGCCTGGTCGACGGCTGGGCCGACGAGACCGAGCAGCGCATCTGGTTCCTGGAAGCGACGGCGGGGTATTGAATCCAGTTTCCTTCTCCCTTGATGGGAGAAGGATACGGAGCCTTGCGCCGTAGGCGCTAGGCGCAGTTGGATGAGGGTGATGGTGCGTCATGGCACCGTCATTTCAGGCCAGAACCGCACCCCCACCGCTGCGACTAAGCCCCGGATCAAGTCCGGGGCAAGTCTCGCTGCCTCCCCCATCAAGGGGGGAGGGTAAGGGGCTCGCCGTCTTTCCCTTCCCAACGAAAAAGGGCGCCTTTCGGCGCCCTTTTCCTTTGTCGCTGTGGCCGGCCTCAGTCCTGGGTCGGCTGGAGGTTCACCGCAGCGAACTTGCCGCGGTCGTCGACCTCGATGTCGAAGGCGACGCGGTCGCCTTCCTGCAGGTCGGCCATGCCGGCGCGCTGCACCGCGCTGATGTGGACGAAGGCGTCGGCCTGTCCGTCATCGCGGGCGATGAAGCCGAAACCCTTGGTCGTGTTGAAGAATTTGACCGTGCCCGAAGTGCGTTCGCCGGTCAGCTGGCGCCGGCCGCGCGCTCCGCCGGGGCGGTCGCCGCCGCGGTCGTCGCGGCGCGGGGCGAATTCCTCGACCGGCAGCGGCTCGCCCTCGATCTTGAGGTCGATCGCCGACACCTTGCCGTTGCGCTCGACGAGGGTGAAGCCGAGCGGCTGGCCCGAGGCGAGGCCCTGAAGGCCCGCCTGTTCGACCGCGCTGATATGGACGAAGACATCCTCGCCGCCGTCGTTGCGCGCGATGAAGCCGAAGCCCTTGGACGGGTTGAAGAATTTGACCTCGCCCTGGCCTTCGCCGACGACCTGCGCGGGCATGCCGCCGCCGCGTCCGCCGCCGAAGCCGCCACCGCCGCCGCGATCACCGCCCCGGTCGCCGCCGCCGAAGCCGCCGCCACCACCACCACCACGGTCGCGGTCGCCGAAGCCGCCGCGTCCGCCGCCATAGCTGTCGCCGCCGAAGGGCGCGGGTTCGAAACCTCCGTCGAAGCCGCCGCCGAAATCGTCACGTCCGCGGCGTCCACGATCACGATGGCCGCGCCGATCCTTGTTGAAACTCATTGTCTGATAGTCGCTTTCGGTTCGTCCACGCCCCATTCGATCCGGCTCCTTGCGCCGGACGGAGACGCAGTTCACCACGGGCGCGGACTCGTCCCGAACCCCTAAGGGCGCAATATATAGCCTAAATGAACGGCGTGGGCGAACAGAAAATATCATCGCGCGCCCGCGCTGGCGCAAAGCGCCGCCGGGCCCTGTGCGGCGGACGGGCGCGGGGCGCGAAACCAGTCATTGAGCCGCAAGGCGGCTTCGCCTAAGGCGAGGCCATGACGGTTTATTTCCACGAAGAAGACCTGCCCGAGGGCGCGCTCGGCCCGGGGCCGGTCGCGGTCGATACCGAGACGATGGGACTCAACCCGCTGCGCGACCGGCTGTGCCTGGTGCAGATCAGCGACGGGTCGGGCGACGAGCATCTGGTGCGTTTCGGCCCCGGCAGCGCCTATGACGCGCCGGTGCTGAAGGCGGTGCTCGCCGATCCCAACCGATTGAAACTGTTTCATTTTGCGCGCTTCGACCTCGCCGCGATCGAGCATGCGCTCGGCGTGATGGCGGCGCCCGTCTATTGCACCAAGATCGCCTCGCGCCTGATCCGCACCTATACCGACCGCCACGGGCTGAAGGAACTGGTGCGCGAGCTTTTGGGGCAGGAAGTATCGAAGCAGCAGCAGTCGAGCGACTGGGGCGCGGCGGAACTATCCGAGGCGCAGCGCGATTATGCCGCGAGCGACGTGCGCTTCCTCCACGCGATGAAGGCGATTCTCGACGCCCGGCTGGCACGCGAGGGGCGCACGGAAATGGCGCAGGCCTGTTTCGATTTCCTGCCGACGCGCGCGCGGCTCGACCTCGCGGGCTGGCCCGAGACCGATATTTTCGCGCACAGCTAGAGGGCGATTCGCAAGCCATCATGTCCGAACGCGCCGACCACGACCGCAGCATGCGCCAGCTCTGGGCCGCCAGCGGATCGAGCCACGACCGTGTCGTGCGCGTCCTGCGCTTCGGCCTGCCGCTGGTCATCGGGGTCGCCGCGGCGGTGCTGATCTTCTCCCCCTTCACCCAGCGCAGCGAGGTCAGCTTCCTGCTCGCCAAGGACAAGGTCGAGGTGGCGAAGGAGCGGATGAAGGTCACGCGCGCCGAATATCGCGGCCAGGACGAAAAGGGCCAGCCCTTCGCGCTGGTCGCCGGCAGCGCGGTGCAGACGTCGAGCGACGAGCCGATCGTGCGGATGAGCCAGCTGTCGGGCGCGATCAACCTCGCCGACGGCCCCGCGACCATCGCCGCGATCGAGGGGCAATATAATATGGAGACCGAGCGCGTCGCGGTGCCGGGCACGGTGCAGGTGCGCAGCGCCGACGGATATCGCATCGACGCGAGCAATGTCGCGATCGACCTGAAAGGACGCAGCCTGGTCGGCACCGGCGGCGTCGCGGGGACGCTCAACATCGGGAATTTTTCGGCCAGCCGCCTGTCCGCCGACCTCGACCAGCGTGTCGTCCGGCTGGAAGGCAATGCGAAGCTGCGCATCAATCAGGGAGTGCTGAAATGACGTCATCGCCGCGCCTGTTCGGGCGATCGAGCCTGCTGATCGCGGGCGCGAGCTTCGCGCTGACCAGCTTCGCCATCCTGTCGGCGGGCGGGGGCGGCGACGCGGCGCGGGCGCAGGCGCTCGCCAACCACAACAGCAATGCGCCCGTGGATTTCGACGCCGGCAGCATCGAGGTGCAGGACCGCGCCGACCGCGTGATCCTGGCCGGCGGGGTGCGCGTGACGCAGGCGGGGATGACCGTCACCGCGCCGCGCATGACCGTCGCCTATAGCCGGCAGGGCGGCACCGACGTCAACCGGCTCGACGCGACCGGCGGCGTGGTGGTGACCAAGGGCGACGAGCGCGCGTCGGGCAATGTCGCCATCTACGACCTCGACCGGCGGCTGATCACGATGGTCGGCAATGTCGAGCTGCGCCAGGCGGGCAACCGGCTGTCGGGCGGGCGGCTGGTGATCGACCTGAACAGCGGCCGCGCGACCGTCGACGGGCGCGGCGCGGCGCGCGGACCCGACGGCAATGTCGTGCCGGGCAGCGGCGGGCGCGTCACCGGCACCTTCACCGTGCCCGAAAGAAAGCAGTAACCGGGCCGGTAACCGCGGCGCTTCGCACTTTCGCAACCATGGCGTCCGATGGTGGCGGCAGGGACCAACCAC
The DNA here is from genome assembly GCA_937873425.1 of uncultured Sphingopyxis sp. GTDB lineage: Bacteria > Pseudomonadota > Alphaproteobacteria > Sphingomonadales > Sphingomonadaceae > Sphingopyxis. Next base: position 7,461 of record CALMYE010000039.1, read on the forward strand.
CTGCGGCGCCGGGGGGAGCCGCGCCATGCAAGGCGAACCCCCGATGCGCTTCTCCCCCCTCGTTCCGCCCCGCCGCCCGCTGTTCGGCCGCCGCTCGCCGCATGCGGGCGAACCCGGCCTCGCCGGCCCGGACGCCGAGGAACGGCGGCTGATCGACCGGCTGCTGCGGCGCGCGGGGTATCGCGATTCGCGGTAGGGG
>CALMYE010000040.1 GCA_937873425.1 uncultured Sphingopyxis sp.
GATCGGGCGCGGGCAAGTCGACCCTGCTCGGCGGGCTGCTCGCCGCGGGCTGCACAATGCTCGCCGACGACGTCACCGGGGTGACCGTCGGCACCGACGGCATTCCGATGGCGATCCCCGCCTTTCCGGCGATGCGGCTGTGGCGCGACAGCCTGTCGCTGCTCGGCCGCGCCGCGGACGCAACGGTGCGGGTGCGCGAGGATATCGAGAAATATTATCTCGGCGTCCCGCGCTTTCGCGAAGCGCCGATGCCGGTGCGCGCCATCGTGCTGCTGCAGGGGCATAATGGCGACGCGATCACCACCCGCCCGGTCGCGATGGCGAACCGCGTCGAGGCGATCGCGCGCTATGTCCACCGCAAGAATTTCCTGCGCGCGCTGGGGCTTCAGCCCTGGGCCTTCGACGCGGTGGTGCGCCTCGCACAGACGGTCGACATGGTCGCGGTCGGCCGTCCGATCGCGAACTGCACCCCCGCCGCGATGACCGACGCGGTGATGGACTATTTCGGCCTCGCCCCCGCGCGCCAGCCCGCGGCCTGACCGTGGCGCGCAGCATCGTCTGGCTCGCTTCCTATCCCAAGTCGGGCAACACCTGGCTGCGCGCGATGCTCACCCATCTGCTCGATGCGCCGGGCGAGGATTTCAGCCTCGACGCGCTCGCCGGCGGCCCGGAGGGCGGCGACCGCCACGCGCTCGACGACGCCTGCGGCATCTCCTCGGCGGAGATGGGCGCGGCCGAGCTGCTCCCCTATCGCGCGATGCTCCACCGCCAGATGGCCGCCTCGGCACAGGCGCCCTTCTTCGTCAAGACGCACGACCTCTATGCCGTGGAGCCCGACGGCACCGCGCTCTTCCCCGCCGATGCGAGCCGCGCCGCTGTCTATATCGTGCGCGATCCGCGCGACGTCGCTTTGTCCTTCGCGCACCACAGCCGCTGGGACGTCGACCGGACGATCGCGCGCATGGGCGACCGGCAAGCGACGCTCAACGTCTGGCCCGACCGGATCAGCGATTTCCTCCCCGTCCGGCTCGGCAGCTGGAGCAAGCATGTCGAAAGCTGGACCGAGCAGAATGCGATTCCCGTCTGCCTGCTGCGCTACGAGGATATGCTCGCCGATCCCGCCGCCGCGCTGGCGAAGGTCGTCGCAATCGCCGGGATCGACGCCGCGCCCGCCGCCATCGCCGCCGCCGCCGCCGCGAGCGGTTTCGACGCGCTCCGCGCCCGCGAGGCGGCCGAGGGCTTCCGCGAAAAACCCCCCGGCCTCCCCGATTTCTTCCGCAGCGGCCGCGCGGGCGAAGGCGCCAAGGCGCTGACGCCGGCGCAGATCGCGCGGATCGTCGCCGATCATGGCGACCTTATGGCCGCGCTCGGCTATCGTCCCGGGCCGCCCGCTTGACGCGCCACCGCCGCTCTCGCTATCGCGGCGGCGGGATCTTCTGGGGGTAGAATGACGATGACAGCGGCAATCACCGGCAGCACCTTGATCACGCGCAACCCGTCGGTGCTGTTCAACGATTTCGACGACGGGCTGATGATGATGGACATCGACAGCGGACATTATTTCGATATCGATTCGGTCGGCAGCCGCATCTGGGCGCTGCTCGAATCGCCCGCGACGCTCGACGGAATCTGCGATGCGCTCGTCGCCGAATATGCGGTGGAGGCGGACACCTGCCGCGGCGAAACCGCTGAGTTCATCGAAGAACTGGCGAACAAAGGGCTGGTCACGCTGCGATGACCCCCTGTCCCACGGCCTAAACCATTGGATGGAAGGGATCATCGCCTTGACTGGCCATCAATTCTGTCCCATCATGCGCCATCGTTTTTTTCGTGCCGCGACAAGGGGTGTCGTGGCATCAGAGGCCAGGATCGGCTGGGGGACAGGAATCATGACCAAGGCTGTCGAGAAGCAAGTTTCGCGCAAGGACTGGAAAAAGCCCGAATTGCGCGCCGTCGTTCCGGCCTCGCGCACGCGCGGCGGCGGCTTCGATGCCAATGACCAGGACGACGTCATCTACGACGCGTCCTGAAACCCCGACCGGGTTTCGATTCGCTGAATGTCCGGCGGGCTCCGCGGTGCGGGGTCCGATTGCTTTTGTCTGAAACCCTCCGAGGCGATGCACCGGCTTTGCGGCATCATCGATGAACGGGCCGATCCGGCCGCGACGACCGCCATCGCCGCGGCGCTCGGCGGCGGTGAGGTCGCGCAGGCGGACGGCGCGATCTTCGGCGCAGCCGCGACGGCCCGGCGGGCGGCAGCGCGGGACGCGCTCCATATCGCCGACGGCCTGCTGGTCGCCGCCGACGCCCGCATCGACGGACAGGCGGAGCTGCGCGCGGCGCTCGGCGACGTCGCGCCGCCCCCCGGCGCGTCCGCCGCCGCCCTGATCGCCGCCGCCTGGCGCCGCTGGGGCCGCGACTGCCCGCTCCATCTTTATGGCGACTATGCCTTCGCGCTCCACGACGCACGCTCCGGCGAAAGCTTCGCCGCGCGCGACCATGTCGGCGCGCGGCCCTTCTTCTACAGCGAAACCGGCGGGCGCCTTGCTTTCGCCAGCGACTCGGCGACGCTGCTCGCACTGCCCGGCATATCCGACGCGCTCGACGAGGATTATGTCGCGACCGCCCTCCTCAGCCGCGACTTCCAGCCGCTCGGCCGCAGCTTCTTCGGCGCCGTGCGCCGGCTCGAACCCGGCCATCGCCTCCACATGGCCGGGGACGACATCCGCGTCGATCGCTGGTGGCAGCCCGAGGCGATTGCGGTCGACGAGACCGCCGACGATGCCGAAACCGTCGCGCGCTACCGCAGGCTGGTCGAACAGGCGATCACCGACCGCCTCGCCGGCGCCGAGCGCTTCGCCGTGCATCTCTCCGGCGGACTCGATTCCTCGCTGATCGCGGCGCTCGCGGTGCCCGAACTGCGCGCGCGCGGCCTCGCCGATCCGCCGGGCTACAGCTGGCACCTCGTCGATCCCGACGCCGATCCCGGCAGCGAACCGGGCTGGAGCGAGGCGATTCGCGCGCGCCTCGACCTGCAACTCTTCGCGCCCGAACTGTCGATCGACGAACTGACCGCGCTCTTCCTCCAGGACTGGACGCGCGGTCCCGACATCCGCAACCTGCTGCACGAAGCCGCGATCCAGCGCGACGCGAGCGGAAAGGGCGTCGAGGTCATCCTGTCGGGCTGGGGCGGCGACGAGGGCGCCTCGTTCAACGGTCGCGGCCACCATCCCTGGCTGCTCCTGACCGGCCGCTGGCGCACGCTCTACCGCGACCGCCACGCGCCGGGCATGATCGCGGGCCTGCGCACCATCTATCATGCCGCCCGCCGCGTCGGGCGCGAATATCGTCCCCGTGTGCCGCTCCGCCTGCGCCACGCCGCCGGGCAGACCCTCGTCGCCCCCGGCCTGCTCCGGCGCGCGCGCTTGCTGCCGGTGCCGCGCCTGCGCGAGTTTGGCGCGCGCCGGACGATGCACAGCCTGCTGCGCTACAGTTCGACGACAGCGCGGATGGAGGATTGGGCCATCAGCGGCGCCGCGCGCGGCCTCGACTATCGCTTTCCGCTGCTCGACCGCCGCCTGCTCGAATTTCTCTACACGCTGCCGCCGCGCATGTTCCGCCGGGGCGGAACGCGGCGCTGGCTGATCCGCGAGGCGTCGAAGGGACTGCTGCCCGAAGTCATCCGGCGCAACAACAGCAAGTCCGAACCGCTGCGCGTGGGCTGGATCGAAAAGGCGATCGCCGAAACGATGATCCGGCTCGCCGATCGGATCGATGCGAGCGCGTCGCTCCCGTCGCGCGCTCGCTATGTCGATATGGAGCGCCTCCAGCACAGGCTCGCAGAGGTGCGCCGCACCGGGATGGTGCGCGATTCGGCGCTGCGCATCGCCCTCCAGTTCCTCGACATCCCGTGACCGACCGATGATCCTGTCGTTCAGCCGCCGCTTCGCCTTCATCGCCATCCCCAAGACGGCGGGCCACGCGCTGCGCACCGCGCTGCGCCCGCTGCTCGCGCCGAGCGACTGGGAACAATGCACCCTGTTCGACAAGCGCTATTTCCCGGTGCAGACGCTCGCCGCCTACGGCCACGGCCATCTCTCCTTCCTCGACGTCCAACCCTTCCTGCTCCCCGGCCAGTGGGACGTCTTCACCAGCTTCGCCGTCGTCCGCTCGCCCTTCGACCGCTTCCTCTCCTTCGCGCGCTTCGCCTGGCGAAAGACCGGCGAAATGGAACGCGACCCGCTCGGCACGATGAAGCGCGCGCTCACCGATCCCGCCCGCCGCGACCATATCCTGCTGCGCCCGCAGCATGAATTCGTCTGCGACGCGCAAGGCCGCATCCGCACGACCTTGCTCCTCCGCCACGAAAATCTGGCGCGGGACATGGACCGGCTGGCCGAAGCGCTCGATGCGCCGCTGCCGCCGCTCGAAGCGGTCAACGTCTCCCCCGCAACCGCGGGCGCCGTGCTCGACGCCGAGCTCGCCGACCTGATCCGCGCCCGCTACGCGCGCGACTTCGCGCTCTTCGGCTACGACCCGGCGGCCGTGCCATGAACCTCGCCGCACTCGTCACCGTCTCCTCGCCCGATTTCCGCATCGGAACCGAGGTGATGCTGGCGAGCTTCCTCGAAACCAATCCCTGGTTCGCGGGCGAGATCGTCGTGCTGCACAGCCGCTTGGCCGACGCCGACCGCGCCGTGCTCGCCGGCGCCTTTCCGCGCCTCTCCTGCCGCCCCGCCAGCCCGCGCCTCGCCGCCGCGATCGACGCGCTCGCTGCGGCCCATCCCCATCTCGCATCGCGCCGCGACCGCTTCCTCAGCCTCGAAACACTGCTCCTGCCGCCGGGTGGCCGCTATCTCTTCGCCGACAGCGACCTCCTGTTCCTCGGCGACATCGCCCCGCTGCTCGCTACCAAGGCGCCGCTGGTCGCCGCGCCCGACGCCGCCATGCTGCGCGGCAATGTCCGCGACGCCGACACGCTGGCGGAGGTCGCCGCGACCGTGGGCGCGCCGCCCAGCTTCAACGCCGGTCTGCTCGTCTACGATCCCGCCGCCGCGCCCGACAGCGCCGCCGCGCTCTGGCCGCTGCTCGATCCCGAAAGCTGGGGGCGCATCGCCTCCAGCCACACCGATCAGGCGGTCTGGAACCTGCTGCTGCGCGGCCATGTCGATCTGGTCTCGACCCGCTTCAACCTGATGCTGACCCATCGCGCGGCGAGCTTCGCGCACGAGCCGGTGCCGCTCGGCGAAGCGCGGGTGCTGCACTTCAACGGCCCGGCCAAGCCCTGGCGCCCCGACCGCCACGCCGAAGCGATCGCGCGCGATCCGCAATATGCCGAAGCGCTGCGCCTGTGGACGGCGGCGCGCCGCCGCTGGCTGGGCGCGCGGCGATGATCGTCGGCGCGGCGGGCGCGGTGCGGCGCCACCTCTTCCTGCTCGCGCCGAACAACAGCGGCTCGACCTTCCTCGCCGCCGCGCTCGCCGATTGCGCGCGCGCCTGGTCGCTGCCGCGCGAAGGCCAGCATGTCGCGGGCTTTCACGGCCCCAGCTCGCGCGGCACCGGCACGCGCCTGCTGTGGGCGGCGACGCCCGAATCGATCGCCGCCTTCCGCGACGCCGCCGCCTGGGACTGGACGCGCACCTGCCGCGCATGGGAATTCCACGCCCGCGCCGCCGACGCCGGCGCCGACACGCTGGTCGTCGCCGCGCCGCCCTTCCTGCTGATCGCCGACCGGCTCGCCGCCGAATTTCCGGACGCCGATTTTCTCCTGATGGTCCGCAACCCCTATGCCGCCGCCGAGGGCATTTTGCGCCGCGGCGCGAACGCCGGGCCGCTGGCGCCCGGCGACACGCTCGCCGCTGCCGCCGCGCGCCACCTCGCCGCCGCGCTCGACGCGCAGCGCGCGAATCGCGCCGCGCTCGGCACGCGCGCGCTCTTTTTCACCTATGAACAGATGTGCCGCGACCCGCAGAACATGGCGGCACGCATCGCCGCCCATGTTCCGGCCTTCGCCGACCTCGCGCTCGAACATGCCCGACCGGTGAAAGGCCGCTACGACGAGCCGCTGCGCGACATGAACGCCGACCAGATCGCCCGGCTGACGCCCGAGCAGCTTGCGGACCTCAACGCCGTATTCGATACGCATCCCGGCTTGCTCCACGCCTTCGGCTACGACAGGGTGGGTGCATGAACGATAGCGCCCGCCCCCTGTGGATTTTTCTCCACGTTCCCAAATGCGGCGGCACGACGCTGAAGGCGCATCTCGAACGCCATTTCACGATGGACGAGCAGCTCGTCGAATTTTCCGACTGGGGCCGCCGCTACCGCCGCGACCGGGGCCGCCCCGAGTTCGCCGACCGTTCGCCCGAAGAGCGCGCCCGCGCCGAAATCCTCGCCGGGCACCAGCTCGACTATGGCGTCCACCGCCTCGTCCCAGGTGCGCGCGAGCCGCGCTATTTCACCGTCGTTCGCGATCCCGCCGAACGCTGCGTCTCGCTCTACAACTTCCGCTGGAGCCGCGGGTACGCACCCGACGATTTCGAGGCATGGTATGACGGCTGGTATCGCCCCGAACAATCGGACCATATCGTCCGCTTCTTCGCCGAGCGCCTCTACGGCGCGAACCTCCCTTCCGACCCGGCACAGCGCCTCGCGATGGCGCAGCAACTCCTGTCGCTCTGCTGGTTCGTCACCACCACCGACCGCTGGAACGAGGGGCTCGATTTCCTCAGCGACGCGATGGGCATCCCCGCCGACTGGCGGCATTATCGCGCCGCAGGAGATTCGATCCCGCTTCCCGCCTCGCATCCCTCGCAGCGCGAGGTGCTGCGGCGGCGCGTGACGCTCGACGACGCACTGCGCCAGCGGATTCACACCGACTCACCCGGCGACGTGGCGCTGGTCGACTGGGTCCGCGCCCGCCGCTGGCCCGCCGCCGATTGACAAGCCCGCCCCCCGCGGCGACAGACGGCAAAGAGGGGAAGAGGCCGCAATGACCGCGAGAATGCTGCGCCCGACATCGTTCGACGTCGCCGAGCGCGCGGGCGTGTCGCAATCGACCGTGTCGCGCGCGCTGCGCGGCAGCCCCGGGGTCAACGCCGAAACCCGCGCCCGCGTCTCGGCCGCCGCGCGCGAACTGGGCTATGTCGTCGACCGCCACGCCTCGTCGCTGCGCCTCAAGAGTAGCGAGACGATCGCGCTCGTCACCATCTGCCGCCCCGGCGAGGACCGCAGCGCGATCAACCCCTTTTATTTCGCGCTGCTCGGCAGCATCGCCGAGGCGACGTCGGCGCGGCGCTTCAACCTGCTCGTCTCCTTCCAGGAAAGCCCCGACAATTTCCGCGCCGATTTCGTCGCCAGCGGCCTCGCCGACGCGATGATCGTCATCGGCACCACCAGCAACGACGCGGCGTGGGACTATTTCGCGCAGGCGCAGGCGTCGGGGCTCGACTTCGTCTGCTGGGGCAGCCCCGGCGCGCCCTTCCACTGGATGCGCAGCGACAATGACGCGGGCGGCCGCCTCGCCGCCGAGCATCTGGTCGCGAGCGGGCGCCGCCGCATCGCCTTTCTCGGCCCCGCCGATTCGGCGCAGCGCCAGTTCGACGAACGGCGCGAGGGGCTCACCGCCGCGCTCGCCGCGCACGGGCTGACGCCGATCGTCTGGCCCGCCGTCCCCGCCGCCGACCGCCACGCGCAGGGCGCACAGGGCGCGCGCGACCTGCTCGCCGCGCACCCCGACGTCGACGCCGTCTTCGCCGCCTCCGACATGCTCGCGCTGGGCGTGCTGCAGGGGCTGAAGGAGGCCGGACGCCGCGTGCCGCAGGACGTCGCGCTGATCGGCTTCGACGGCATCCGCGCCGGCACGCTCGCCGATCCCGCCCTCACCACCATCGAGCCCGACCTCGACGCCGCGGGCGAGGCGCTCGTCGCGATGGCGCTCGAGGACGACGAGCATGTCCGCGACGGCACCCGCGTCCCCGTCCGCCTCGCCCTTCGCGGCAGCGCATGAGCACGGACTCGCTTCGTCGATTCCCGGAGCGAATCGTAACGACTCATTATCCTTGATTCTGCTAGTCTCGCGGCAGGAAGGCAGCAGCTTGTCGGGTCAGCTTTTCATATCCCTGCTCAATCCGGGCATCGGCCTGTTGCTGACCGGCGCCTTTTTCCTGCTGTGGACCTATCGCCGCGACCAGCATTATGTGCTGATCGCCGCCGCGGGCTATGCCGCGACGACGCTCGCCTTCCTGATCCAGGACGTCGGCCCGGTGCTGCCGATGGAGGTGCAGCGCATCCCGTCGAACTTCGGTTTCCTGCTCGCCGGCGCGCTGCTCTCGGCGGCGATCATCCGGCGCTACCGCCTCGCCGTGCCGTGGCGGGCGATGACGGTGATCGGTGCGCTGTCGATGGGCTTCTTCCTGTGGTTCCTGCTCGGCGACCCCAGCATCGTCGGGCGCATCTATGCGATCAGCTTCGCGCTCGGCATCTTCGCGGCGATGATCGCGGCCAAGCTGCGCCCGGTGCCGAAGCGGCACATCGTCGACCATATCCTCTTCTGGTTCGGCATCGCCTGGGCGCTCAACTATACGCTGCGGCCGCTGCTCGTGCTCGGCGTCACCGGCGACATCGCCGACTATGCCGGCTTCCAGCAATCCGTCTACTGGACGACGGTGATCTTCTCGCAGGCGATCTGCTCGGTGCTGCTGGCGCTGACGCTGATGGTCGCGGTGGCGATCGACCTGATGGCGGAGCTGCGCGAGCAGGCGGACGGCGACGCGCTGTCGGGCCTGCGCAACCGCCGCGGGTTCGAGGCGGCGGCGGGCGGGACGGTGCGCGCGGCGGCCGACGAGGGCCGCGCGGTCGCGCTGCTGATCGCCGACCTCGACCATTTCAAGGCGGTCAATGACACGCACGGCCACGCCGCCGGCGACGCGATCATCGCCGCCTTCGGCGCGCATGTCCGCGCCCTCGCGCCCGAGGATGCGATCGCCGGGCGCATCGGCGGCGAGGAGTTCGCGCTGCTGCTCCCCGGCGCCGGCATCGAAAGCGCCCGCGCGCTCGCCGAGGCGATCCGCACCGGTTTCGCCGCCGCCTGCGCGGGTCATGTTCCGGCGGCCGTGGCACCGACGGTCAGCATCGGTCTCGCCGCCGCCCGGCCCGGCGCGCGGCTGTCGCAGCTGATGCGCGACGCCGACCAGGCGCTCTACGCCGCCAAGCGCGCCGGCCGCGACCGCGTCCGCACCTTCACCCCCGCGCCCGTCCGCCGCCCCCGCGTCGCCGCCGCCGGCTGAGCCGCGCGATGAACCCTTCAAAGCCCCTCCCCTTCAGGGGAGGAGCTTGGCTTCATCTCGTCAGGGCAAAGTCTAAAGCGTGATCGACTTTGAACGAAGCACAGGTGTGTCCCCGCGAAGGCGGGGACCCAGAGCGTCCGGACGCCAACGCGGGTTTTCTCCGCTCTGGGCTCCCGCCTTCGCGGGAGCACAAGCCTTACTCAAAAACGATCACGATCTAGCCCACCATCCCCCGGAACCCGGCGCCCGTCCGGGCGGTGAATTTTGTGCATTGCACACTAATCATACATATAATAATATAGCTTAGTATTTAGCTTTCAAAGAGGTTCTCCCCATGCGTATCGTCACCGCTCTCGCGCCGCTCGCGCTTCTTGCCGCCGCCCCGTCCGCGCTCGCTTTCGAGACCGCGGCCCCCGCGCTCGACCGCGCGCCGAAGGAAGGCGAAGTGCTGCGCGACGCCGGTGGCCGCGTCGTCGGCA
>CALMYE010000041.1 GCA_937873425.1 uncultured Sphingopyxis sp.
CTCGCGCGCATCCCGGCGGAGGCGCGCACCCCGCTGCGCGGCTATGCCCGCGACATCGGCCTCGCCTTCCAGATCGCCGACGACATCATGGACGAGGAAGGCGACGAGGCGCTCGCCGGCAAGGCGCTGCACAAGGATGCGGCGGCGGGCAAGGCGACCTTCGTCACGCTGATGGGGCTCGACCGCGCGCGCGAACAGGCGCGGATGCTCGTCGATCAGGCCGTTTCGCACCTCTCGGCCTTCGGCGGGGAAGCGGCGCTGCTGCGCGCCATCGCGCGCTATATCGTGGAAAGGGATCGCTGATGCGGGTGGGGGTTTATCCGGGGACGTTCGACCCGATCACATTGGGGCATATGGACATCATCCGCCGCGGCGCGAAGCTGGTCGACCGGCTCGTCATCGGCGTGACGACGAACATCAGCAAGTCGCCGCTGTTCGACGATGACGAGCGGCTGGAGATGGTCCGGCGCGAGGTGACGAGCATCGGCGGCGACATCCGCGTCGTCGGTTTCAACTCGCTGCTGATGGACTTCGCCGAGCGCGAAGGGGCCAATGTCATCATCCGCGGGCTGCGCGCGGTCGCCGACTTCGAATATGAATATCAGATGGCGGGAATGAACCAGCAGCTCAACGACCGGATCGAGACGGTCTTCCTGATGGCCGACGTCGGGCTCCAGCCGATCGCCTCGCGGCTGGTCAAAGAGATCGCGATCTTCGGCGGCGCCATCCATAAATTCGTCACCCCCGCGGTGCGCGAGGCGGTGGTCGCGCGCATCGAGGAACGCGGCCTCCGCCAGGGCGAGCGCTAATCCCAATCATTGAGCGTTCAGCTTTTTCCCGCTAGGGCGCGCCTGACGGGGCGCAACCGGATAAGTTTTTCACAAGGGCCGACAGCATGACCTTCCTTTCCCGCCCCCTGTTTCTGGCCGCGATGTCGCTCGGGCTCGCGGCGCCGCTCGCGGCGCAGGAGGCCGAACCGGCGCCGCTTCCCGCGCCCGCCGAAACGCCCGCGGCGATGACCACCGACCAATATATCGGCAACCCCGAATATATGCTCAACCTCGACCTCTCGACCGGCGGGCGCGTGGTGGTGCAGCTGTTCCCCAACGCCGCCCCGAACCATGTCGAGCGGGTCAAGCAGCTCGCCCGCGCGGGCTTCTACGACGGGGTGAAGTTCCACCGCGTGATCGACGGCTTCATGGCGCAGACGGGCGATCCGACCGCGACCGGCCAGGGCGGCTCGCAGCTTCCCGACCTCAAGGCCGAATTCAACGACACGCCGCACCTGCGCGGCACGCTGTCGATGGCGCGCGCCGAGAGCGAGGACAGCGCGAACAGCCAGTTCTTCATCATGTTCCAGCCGCGCTTCAGCCTCGACCGTCGCTACACCGCCTTCGGGCGCGTTGCGTCGGGCATGCAATATATCGACGCGATCCAGAAGGGCGAGCCGCCCGCGGTGATGTCGCGCATGGTGCAGGTGTCGGTCGCCGCCGACAACAGGCCGATGCCGCCCGCCTCGGCGCTGACCGAGGCGCAGCCCGCTCCGGCCGCACCCGAAATCAGCATCGATCAGCTCAACGCACCGATCCGGTAAAAGGGAAGGGCGCGCCATGCGCGTCGACGCCTTCGACTTCGACCTGCCGAGCGAGCGCATCGCGCTGCGCCCCGCGCGCCCGCGCGATGCCGCGCGGATGCTCGTCGTGGAGGGGGGGACGATGACCGACCGGGGCGTGCGCGACCTGCCGTCGCTGCTGCGCGCGGGCGACTGCCTCGTCTTCAACGATACGCGCGTGATCCCGGCGCAGCTCGAAGGCAAGCGGGGAGACGCCAGGATCGGCGCGACGCTGCACAAGCGCATCGACCTCCGCCGCTGGCAGGCGTTCGTGCGCAACGCGAAGCGCCTGCGCCCCGGCGAGACGGTCGATTTCGGCGCGGGCGTCGCGGCGCTGGCCGAGGAGCGCCTCGCCGACGGCAGCTTCGTCCTCGCCTTCGCGGGCGACGAGCCGGTCGAACTGCTGCTCGAACGCGCGGGCACCATGCCGCTGCCACCCTATATCGCGGGCAAGCGCGCCACCGACGACGCCGACCGCAGCGACTATCAGACGATGTTCGCAAGGGCAGACGGCGCCGTCGCCGCCCCGACCGCCGCGCTGCATTTCACGCCCGACCTGCTCGCCGCGCTGGCCGCGGCGGGGATCGCCACCGAAACCCTGACCCTGCACGTCGGCGCGGGCACCTTCCTGCCGGTGAAGGTGGACGATACCGGCGACCATGTCATGCACGCCGAATGGGGCCGCATCGACGCGGACACGGCCACGCGCCTCAACGCCGTGCGCGCCGCCGCCGGCCGCGTGATCGCGGTCGGCACGACCAGCCTGCGCCTGCTCGAAAGTGCGGCGGGCGACGACGGTGCCATCCGGCCGTTCGAAGGCGACACCGCCATCTTCATCACCCCCGGCTATCGCTTCAAGGCGGTGGACGGCCTGATGACCAACTTCCACCTGCCGCGCTCCACGCTCTTCATGCTGGTCAGCGCGCTGATGGGGCTGGAAACGATGCAGGCGGCCTACGCTCACGCCATCGCCGCCGAATACCGTTTCTACAGCTATGGCGACGCCAGCCTGCTGCTGCCCCGCGTCGAAAGCTGACGGCCCGTCATTTACCGATTCGCAAGGGCTTTCGGGCAAATGGTTTCCATTGGTGGAGGGGTGTCCGGCGTCGCCGCAAGGCGATTTCGGCCCCGCGCCGGGACCAGGACGGGGATCATCGGGTGGCGGCTGGAGCCGAACGGAGCTTTTTCGGGAAGATCGGTGTGCGCCTCGCCGCGCCGCCGCGCGACGAGCAGGGATCGACGCTCGCCACGCGCGAAGCGCTGCTGCTGCTCCGCAATTACGAGGACAGCCGGCAGGGCTGGTTCTGGTCGACCGACGCCGACGGCCACATCGTCTATCTCACCGAATCGGTCGCGCAGCAGCTCGGCCGGCCGGCCGCCGAGCTGCTCGGCCGGCCCTTCCTCGACCTCTTCCTGTCGTCCGACGCCGGCAGCGAGCGGCAGCGTTCGCTGCCCTTCCTCCTCACCAAACAGTCGAAGTTCGACGATCTCGCGCTGCGCGCCGCGATCCCCGACGGCGAGGAGCGCTGGTGGTCGGTGTCGGGGCGGCCGCAGTTCGACGCCGGCGGCCGCTTCGCCGGCTATCGCGGCAGCGGCACCGACGTCACCGCGCAGCGCCGCTCGGCCGAGGACGCCTCGCGCCTCGCCCTCTATGATTCGCTGACCGGCCTCGCCAACCGCTTCAACATCTCGAAGCGGCTCGACACCACGCTCGCTGCCTTCTCGCAGCAACAGCGCAGCTGCGCGATCATGCTTCTCGACCTCGACCGCTTCAAGCAGGTCAACGACACGCTCGGCCATCCGGCGGGCGACGCGCTGCTCAAGCAGGTCGCCGAACGGCTGCTCAAGATCGTCGGCAACAAGGAGATGGTCAGCCGTCTCGGCGGCGACGAGTTCCAGATCATCCTTCCCGACCAGGAGGATCGCGGCAAGCTCGGCGACCTGGCCGCCGATATCATCGCCAGCCTGTCGCAGCCCTATTCGGTCGAGGGCAGCCGCTGCATCATCGGCGCCTCGATCGGCATCGCGATCAGCCCGTTCGACGGCATGACCAGCGAGGATCTGGTGCGCAACGCCGACCTCGCCCTCTATGCCGCGAAGGGCAGCGGGCGCGGGCGTTTCCGCTTCTATTCGAACGACCTCCACCAGTCGGCCGAGGACCGCCGCGCGCTCGAGGAGGATCTGCGCGACGCGCTGATGCGCGGCGAGATGGAGCTGTCCTATCAGCCGGTCGTCCATGCCCGCACCGACACGGTGACCGGGGTCGAGGCGCTGATCCGCTGGAACCATCCCGAACGCGGTTCGATCTCGCCCGCGCTGTTCATCCCGATCGCCGAGGAGGCGAACCTCATCTGGCCGCTCGGCGAATGGGTGCTGCGGACGGCGTGCGCCGATGCTGCGCGCTGGCCGGGCGGCATGCGCGTCGCGGTCAACGTCTCGCCGATCCAGTTCGCCAATCCCGACCTGCCCAAGGTCGTCACCCATGCGCTCGCCGCGTCGGGCCTCGCGCCCGAGCAGCTCGAGCTCGAGATCACCGAAAGCGTCTTCCTCGGCGATTCGGCGGAGACTGCGGCGATGTTCAAGGCGCTGAAAGGGATCGGCGTCCGCCTCGCGCTCGACGATTTCGGCACCGGCTATTCCTCGCTCGGCTATCTTCAGTCGGCGCCCTTCGACAAGATCAAGATCGACCAGAGCTTCGTGCGCGGCGCCACCGAAAAGGGGTCGCGCAACGGCGCGATCATCGCCGCGATCGTCGCGCTCGCCGAGGCGCTGGAAATGGAGACGACGGCCGAGGGCATCGAATCGCTCGACCAGCTCGACCTGATCCGCAAGCTCAACGTCAGCCACGTCCAGGGCTATGTCTACAGCAAGCCGGTGTCGCACGACGAACTGCTCGGCCATGCCGAGGCGGGCAGCTGGACGATCGAGCCCGCCGGCCCCGCCAAGCAGCGCAACGACCGCTTCCAGATGTTCCGCAAGGTCGGGGCGATCCACGACAATCACCGCTATACGGTGGTGATGCGCAACCTGTCGGCGACCGGCGCCTTCATCGAGGGCATTTTGGACGTCCCCGTCGGCACCCGGTTCGTGATCGACTTCGGCGAGGGCCAGCTCGTCACCTCGACCGTCCGCCGGTCGAAGAAGCATCAGCAGGGCGTCGAATTCGAACAATCGCTGGTCAGCGACGGCAACGGCGGCCTGTGTACGCGCCACCGCGTATCGCCCTATCTGATCGCGGCGGCCAGCCAGCAGAGCGGCCTGTCGCTGCCGACCTTCACGACGACGAGCGACTGGACTGCGGCGGCCTGAGCAAAAGGCTGGCGCCGCGCCCGCGGCCCTGCCAGAAGGCGGTGCATGAAGGACATTCTCCATCCGCTGAAACGCCCCGGCGCACTCTGCCTCGCCTGGCTCGCGCTGACCGCCGCGTCGCCCGCCGCCACCACCGCCGATCGCATCGCCGACCTGCTCGAGGCGGGCAAGCCGATCGAGGCCTTCGCGCTCGCGCAGCAAAAGGCGGGCGAGGGCGATCCGGAGGGCGATTTCGCGCTCGGCTGGTTCTATGGCACCGGCGAGCATCTGACCGCGGACAAGCCCAAAGCCGCGGAGCATTTCCGCAAATGTGCCGAAGCCGGCCTTTCCCAGTGCCAGTTCCAGCTGGGGGTGATGCTCGACACCGGCGACGGCGTGGCCGAGGACCCCGCCGCGGCCTTCGCCTGGCTGTCGAAGGCGGCGGCGCAGGGCGACGTGCGGGCGCAGACCAGCCTTGCCGTCATGCACGCCAACGGCCGCGGCACGCCGGTCGATTTCGCCAAGGCGATGCAGCTTTACGAGGGCGCCGCGCGCAAGGGCGACGCGCAGGGCTTCTACGGCATCGGCGTGCTCCATTTCCTGGGGCAGGGCGTGCCGGCCGACGGCGAGACGGCGGTCGCCTGGTTCTCGGTCGCCGCCGCGCTGGACGATGAAAAGGGCCGCGAAATGGCCGACCGGCTGCTCGCGAACCAGAAGAACGAGGTTCTCGACCGCGTCGTGGCAAAGGCCAACGCGCTCTATGCCGAATATATCGGCCCGCTCCTGCCGCCGGCGCCGAAGGCGCCCTGACCCTGGCGGGAACCGCCCGCCGCGCCGTCCGTTCTCCCGTCGATCAACGATGGAGATCGACATGGCGGAAAGCAGGATTTTCGACCGGCTCAGGGCCGACCACGACCGGCATCGCGAGCTGCTCGACCGGATCGACGAAACGCAGGGCGACAGCGACGATCGCCGCTATCTGTTCGAGGCGTTCCGCGTCGAGGTGACGGCGCATGCGGCATCGGAGGAGATGTCGCTCTATGCGACGATGCTTGGCAAGCCCGACCTGCGCGACGAGGCGCAGCACAGCGTCGCCGAGCATAAGGAGATCGAGGATCTGCTGACCGAGCTTTACGAGATGGATTTTTCCTCGACCGGCTGGCTGACCCGCTTCCGCACGATGAAGGACCGCTACCTCCACCATATCGACGAGGAGGAGGAAGAGATGTTCCCCGAGGCCGAGGAGGGCCTGTCGGCGGCGAAGAAGAAGGAGATCGCCGCGATCTTCGCGAGGGAAAAGCCGAAGGAGAAGGCGAAGGCGGCCGAGGAGGAACCGTCGAGCGAGGAGGAACGGGAGTGAAAAGCGCCGACCGGTTGCCGGCATAAATCCTCCCCATCGACTTGCGATGGGGAGGGGGACCGCGCCCGAAGGGCGTGGTGGAGGGGCGGCCGCCTTGCACCGACGCCTGACGGCGTCGACCCCTCCGTCAGCCCTGCGGGCTGCCACCTCCCCATCGCAAGTCGATGGGGAGGATCGTGACAGGCCGCGTGCCGACATCAAAGCACGTCCGCAGATCCCCCGCCTCGACATCCGCCCCTTCCCCCGCCATAGGCGCGCGCCATGACCGACAGATTCGTCTTTACCGTCGCCGCGACCGACGGCGCCGCGCGCACGGGCGTCATCGCCATGCGGCGCGGCGAGATACGCACGCCCGCCTTCATGCCCGTCGGCACCGCCGCCACGGTGAAGGCGATGCGCCCGGCGGAGGTGCGCGCGACCGGCGCCGACATCATCCTCGGCAACACCTATCATCTGATGCTGC
>CALMYE010000042.1 GCA_937873425.1 uncultured Sphingopyxis sp.
AGCACGACGCCGCACTCCAGGCCCGCGCGCACTTCGGCGACGTCGTCCTTGAAGCGGCGCAGCGAAGCGATCGTCGTCGCCGAGACGATGACGTCCTCGCGCGTGAGGCGCGCGTGGAGGCCCTTGCGGATCGACCCTTCGAGCACCAGCAGGCCCGCCGCCTTGTCGCGCTTGCCTGCCGGGAAGACCTCCTTGACCTCGGCGCGGCCGACGACATTCTCGATGCGCTCCGGCCCGAGCTCGCCCGCCATCTCCTTCGCGATCTCCTCGGTCAGGTGATAGATGACGTCATAATATAGGAAGCGCACCTTCTCGCGGTTCGCGATCTCGCGCGCCTTGGCGTTCGGGCGGACGTTGAAGCCGATGATCGGGGCATTGGAGGCCGCGGCCAGCGTCACGTCGCTTTCGGTGATCGCGCCGGCGCCCGACTGGAGCACGCGGACGCGGATCTCGTCGGTCGACAGGCGATTGAGCGCGTTGACGATCGCCTCGACGCTGCCCTGCACGTCGCCCTTGATGACCACCGGATATTCGATGACCTTGGCCTTGTCGGCGAGCGCCGAGAACATGCCCTCCAGGCTGACCGGCGCCTGCGCCGTCCGCTTCTTGAGCGCTTCGCTCTGGCGATAGGCCGCAACCTCGCGGGCGCGCGCCTCATTCTCGACGACGGTCAGCGTGTCGCCCGCCATCGGCACACCGCCGAGGCCGAGCACCTCGACCGGCATCGACGGGCCAGCCTCCTTCACCTGCTTGCCCTGATCGTCGACCAGCGCGCGGACGCGGCCGCTTTCGGCGCCGCAGACGAAGATGTCGCCGACCTTCAGCGTGCCGCGGCGGACGAGGATCGTCGCCACCGGACCGCGGCCCTTGTCGAGCTTCGCCTCGACCACCGTGCCTTCGGCGGCGCGGTCGGGGTTCGCCTTCAGCTCCATGATCTCGGCCTGCAGCGCGATGGCGCCCAGCAGCTTGTCGAGACCGGTCTTCTTGAGCGCCGACACTTCGACATTCTGGACCTCGCCGCCCATTTCCTCGACCATGACTTCATGTTCGAGCAGGCGCTCGCGCACGCGCTGCGGGTTGGCGCCGTCCTTGTCGACCTTGTTGATCGCGACGATGATCGGCACGCCCGCGGCCTTCGCATGGTTGATCGATTCGATCGTCTGCGGCTTCAGCCCGTCGTCGGCCGCGACCACCAGAATGGCGATGTCGGTGACGTTGGCGCCCCGCGCGCGCATCTCGGTAAAGGCTTCGTGGCCCGGCGTGTCGAGGAAGGTGACGAGCGATCCGTCGGGGGTCTTCACCTGATAAGCGCCGATATGCTGGGTGATGCCGCCGGCCTCGCCCGCCTGCACATTCGCGCCGCGCAGGGCGTCGAGCAGGCTGGTCTTGCCGTGGTCGACATGGCCCATGATCGTGACGACCGGAGCGCGCGGCTTCTGGTCCGCGGCATCGTCCACATCCTCGTCGTGGCGGATGTCGACGTCGGCCTCGCTCACGCGCTTGATCTCGTGCCCGAATTCGGTGACGAGCAGCTCGGCGGTGTCCTGGTCGATCGTCTGGTTGACGGTCACCGGCATGCCCATCTTGAACAGCGCCTTGACCAGATCGGCGCCCTTTTCGGCCATGCGGTTGGCGAGTTCCTGGACGGTGATGCTGTCGGGCACCACGACTTCGCGGACCTGCTTCTCGCGCGGACCCGACGAGGTCATGTGCGAGCGCTTTTCCTTCTCGCGGGCGCGCTTCAGCGCCGCGAGGCTGCGCGCCCGCGCACCCTCGTCCTCGTTGAGCGCGCGCGTGACGGTCAGCTTGCCCGACTGGCGGCGGTTGTCGCCGCCGCGGCTCGTCTTGGGCTCGGGGCGCTTGGGTTCGGGGCGCTTGGGCGCCTCGACCGGCGTGAAGCGGCGCGGCGCAGGGGCAGCGCTCGTCTGGCTGCGCGGCGCGGGCTCCGCCTTCGCGGCGGGCGCCTCGGCGGCCGGGGCTTCGGGTGCCGGAACCGGAGCGGGTTCGGTGACCGGTGCGGCGGCTTCGTCCGCACGCGCCTCGGCGCGGGCCTTTTCCTCTTCGGCAGCGCGCGCACGCGCGGCTTCCTCGCGGCGGCGCGTTTCCTCGAGCGCGTTCATGCGCGCTTCCTCGGCCTCGCGCAGAAGTTGCGCCTGGCGTTCCTGGCGCGACATCAGGCTGTCGTTCTCGCTCGCGCGCGGGGCGGGCTTCGGCGCCGGGGTGGGCGCGGGCGCCGGGGCCGGGGCGGCCTGCACGTCCTCGGCCTCGGGCGCGGGGGCGGCCTCGCCGGGACGGCCCAGCACGCGGCGGCGCTTCACCTCGACCACCACCGTGTTGCGGCGGCCGTGGCTGAACTGCTGCTGCACCTGTCCGGCCTCGACCGTCCGCTTCAGCCCCAGCGGCTTGCGGGTAAGGGTCGGCTTGTCCTGTTCGTCACTCATCGAAAACCCAATTTCCTTCAATACGCGTCCGTCGAGGCGGACCCCGCAGGCCCCGCCGCTTCTCCCGCCACGCGGGAATCCTCTTCCGAAACGCGGTTCGCCGCGTCCCTACCCGATCCGGCGAAAAACCGCCAGCGGCTCAAATGCGCCAGCACCCGGGCTGCGGCGCGGGCGTCGACGACGCCGACATGCACCGCATTCTCGCGCCCCAATGCCATAGATAGGGCGTGCCGGTCCACCGGCAAGACATGGCCTTCGCGGCCCGACCCCTCGTCGTCCTCGCCGACGCGCCACGCCTGCGCTAGCTTGCGCCGCCCGTCCTCGCCCGCGTCGCTGGCGTGGAGCAGCAGGCGCACCTGCCCGCGCCGCGCCGCTTCCTCGATCCGCTCGCTGCCGGTGACCAGCGTCCCCGCGCGCGATTCGAGGCCGAGCCGGTCGAGCGTCGCGCGCCGCAATTGCGCCTCGATCCGTGCGCCGAGATCGTCGGGGATGGTGAACTGCCCTTCGTGCAGCGCGCGCGAGAGGCCGCCCTTGAGCTTGCCCTTCGCCTGCGCCGCCTCGAGTTCGGCACGCGGCATACCGATCCACGCCCCGCGCCCCGGCGCCTTCGCCATGACGTCGGGCGCGATCGTGCCGTCGGGCCCGAGCGCCAGGCGCACGAGCCCTTCGGCCGGCGCGACTTCGCCGGTCACCACACAGCGCCGCTCGGGCACGTGGTCCCCGCGCTTACCCGCGCGGCCGGTTTGGCCTATCCGATCATTGCGCGGGGTCCGCATCGGCGGCCTCCCCGACTTCGGCAGCGGCCGGCTCATCGTCGAACCAATGCGCGCGCGCGGCCATGATGATCTCGTTGCCCTGCTCTTCCGACAGGCCATATTCGCCGAGCACGCCGCCCTTGTCCTCGGCGCGTTCGCTGCGTTCGCGCGACGGGCCGCGGCGATTGTCCTGCCGCTTTTTGGCGATCAGCTCGTCGGTCGCGAGGTCGGCGAGGTCGTCGAGCGTCTTGATCCCGGCCTTGCCGAGCACGACCAGCATCGCCTCGGTCAGGTGCGGCATGGTCGCGAGATCGTCCTCGACGCCCAGTTCGCGGCGTTCGGCGCGGGCGGCCTCTTCGCGGCGCTCGAGCGCTTCGCCCGCGCGGCTCTGCAGTTCCTCGGCCAGTTCCTCGTCGAAGCCCTCGATGCCCGCCAGTTCCTCGAGCGGCACGTAAGCGACCTCTTCGAGCTCGCCGAAGCCTTCGGCGACGAGCAGCTGCGCGAGCGTCTCGTCGACGTCGAGCTCTTCCTGGAACATGGTCGAGCGTTCGACGAATTCGCGCTGGCGCTTCTCGCTCGCGTCGGCCTCGGTCATGATGTCGATCTGCTTGGCCGTGAGCTGGCTGGCGAGGCGGACATTCTGGCCGCGGCGGCCGATGGCGAGGCTGAGCTGGTCGTCGGGAACGACCACCTCGATGCGGCCGTCGTCCTCGTCGATGACCACCCGCTGCACCGTCGCGGGCTGAAGCGCGTTGACGACGAAGGTCGCGGTATCCTCGGACCAGGGGATGATGTCGATCTTTTCGCCCTGCATTTCCTGCACGACCGCCTGCACGCGGCTGCCCTTCATGCCGACGCAGGCGCCGACGGGGTCGATCGAGCCGTCGTAGCTGATGACGCCGATCTTCGCGCGGCTGCCCGGATCGCGGGCCGCAGCCTTGATCTCGATGATGCCGTCATAGATTTCGGGCACTTCCTGCGCGAACAGCTTCTTCATGAAGTCGGGGTGCGCGCGGCTGAGGAAAATCTGCGGACCGCGGTTCTCGCGGCGCACCGACAGGATGATCGCGCGGACGCGGTCTCCGACGCGCATCAGCTCGCGCGGGATCTGCTGGTCGCGGCGGATCACGCCCTCGGCGCGGCCGAGGTTGACGACGATGTGGCCGAATTCGACCGACTTGACGACGCCGGTGATGATCTCGCCCGCGCGGTCCTTGAATTCCTCGAACTGGCGCTCACGGTCGGCTTCACGGACCTTCTGGAAGATCACCTGCTTCGCCGACTGGGCGTCGATGCGGCCGAGGTCGACCGCGGGCAGCGGGTCGACGATGAAGTCGCCGATCTTGGCGTCCTTCTGCAGCTTCTGCCCCTGCGCCAGATCGACCTGCTTGAAATAATCCTCGACCGTCTCGACCACCTCGACGACGCGCCACAGGCGAAGGTCGCCGGTCTGCGCGTCGAGCTTGGCGCGAATGTCGTTCTCGGCGCCGTAGCGCGCGCGGGCGGCGCGCTGGATCGCTTCCTCGATCGCCTCGATGACGATCCCCTTGTCGATCATCTTCTCGCTGGCGACGCTGTTGGCGATCGCGAGCAGCTCGGCCTTGTTGGCGGAAATGGCAGTGGCCATCAGTCCTGTCCTTCTTCTTCCATTTCGTCGGCGCCCTCGGTCGAGAGCGGGACGGTTGCGGCAATCAATCTGTCGGTGAGAACCAGCTTGGCGGTGTCGATCGCGTCGAACGGCAGCTTGTGCTCCACCTCTTCCTTGTCCACTATCGTGACGGTATCGCCGTCGATGCCGACCAGCGTGCCGTTGAAACGCTGACGCCCGTCCAGCTTTTCCTTCAGCGCCACCTTCGCCTCATGCCCCGCCCAGTCGGCGAAGTCGGCGGGACGCGTCAGCGGGCGGTCGATGCCGGGCGACGACACTTCGAGGCGATAGGCGCCGTCGATCGGATCTTTCCCCGCCTCTTCGAGCGCATCGAGCCGGTCCGAGATGCGGCGCGACAGGTCGGCGCAATCGTCGATCGTCAGCTGGCGCGTGTCGGGCCGCTCGGCCATCACCTGCAGTGTCGGGTCGCTCTCGCCGCCGAAGAAGGCGACGCGCACGAGCGCAAGGCCCATCGCCTCGGCTTCGGGCGCGATGATCGCGTTGAGGGCGTCGAAATCGACCAAACTGTCTTTCCAATTCGCATGACCGGAAAGCATGTGGGTATAGCCGCCGCGGCCCGCGGCCCCGACGTCCCAACTGGCTAACCATGTCAAGAAGTAGGGCGCATATAGGCGAGGCGCGAAGAGTCGGCAAGGGGGATTGGAATGGCCCCGCAAGTTCCGCCGGGCGCGGTCGCGCGTCGCTTCAGTTCTTGGCGCTCGCCTCGCTCAGCACGCCGCCCGGCACGTCGAGCTGCGGCAGCCAGACGCCCAAATAGCTGTCGTAGAGCCCGGCGCGCGTCGCGGAGAAGGCCAGGATGCCGCCTTTGATCGTCTGGACGTCGATCAGTTCGCCGCCGAAATCCATCTCCAGCCAGGCGAGGTCGCGCGCGTTCCATGCCCAGACGCTGCTTTCGTTGCGCACGAAGATGGTCGGCACCTCGGTGACCGCCTTCTCTATCTTGCCCACCGGCACACCCGGCTGAATCCCCGCGTCGATCGTGCCGGGATCGCCGCCACCGCCACCGCCGCCGGTTCCTCCGCCTCCACCGCCGCCGGCCGGCTTTTCGCCCTCCTTGCCCCCGTCCTTGCCCTCATCCTTCTTGTTGTCGGGGGGCTTCGCGCCGGGACCGTTGCCCGCGCCGCGCGGCGGCCGGCCGTTGATGATCGCGTCGATCTCCTCGTTCAGATCGCGCATCTCGCGCCGCGCCGCCTCGCGCGCCGCGCGGCGAATGCGCTGGTCCATCGCCGTCAGCCGGGCGTCGAGCTGATCCTCCGCATCGGTCTCCTCGCCCGGCGGCGCATGGCGGCGGGCGTGCTTCAGCTTTTCGCGGATTCGCTGCCGCTCCTTTTCCAGCTCCTCGAGCCGCTTGATGTCCTCGTTCGCCGGAACGTCGGGATTGCGCGCGTTGGGGTCGGGCCGCGGTTCGCGGATGCCCTGGTTGAGCCGCTGCGCTGCCTCGGTCAGCGCGATGATCTCGTGCCGCGCCTCGGTCGCCAGCTGGATCAATATGCCCTTCATCGCCTCCTTCAGCTGCACCTCGACCGCGGTCGTGTCGCCGCCGAGCTTTTTCTGGGCCTCGATCTTCTTGTTGATGCGTTCGATCTCGTCCAGCACGTCCTGGACCTTGCGCGGCAGCGTGACTGTATCGGCCATATCGACCCTCCCCCGATCGCGCGGCCGATCGGCGGGTGCCGGCTGAACCGGCGAAATTCCCGCCGACGGCTTCAAGTTGATGAGCATCGCCGGAGCGTACTGGCGCGGCGACGAGAAAAACAAGCAGCTCCAGCGCATCTACGGCACGGGCTGGAACAGCAAGGCCGAACTGGAGCAGTATCTGCACCTGCTCGAAGAGGCGCGCCGGCGCGACCATCGCAAA
>CALMYE010000043.1 GCA_937873425.1 uncultured Sphingopyxis sp.
CGATCAGCCAGTCCCCCGACCCCGACCTCGCCGCGCGCGAGATCGAGGCGACGCTTTAATTCCACACGCCCCTTTCCCGTTCGTGTCGAGCGAAGTCGAGACACCCATCGGCTTGGCGCTGCCCCGCGGGGCATCTCGACTTCGCTCGATGCGAACGGATAGAAGATAGCCGAGTCATCATGCCCCTTCTCGTCAAAATCTGCGGTCTCAAGACCATCGAGGAAGTCGATGCCGCCATCGCGCACGGCGCGACCCACATCGGCCTCAACCATTATGAGCCGAGCCCGCGCTACATCGACCTGAAAACCGCCGCCGCGCTCCGCCAGCGCGCGGGCGCGGCAGTCAAGGTCGCGCTGCTGCTCGTCAACGCGGGGCCGGAGATCACCGGCGCCGCGTGGAGCGCGGTGCGCCCCGACATCATCCAGTTTCACGGCAACGAAACTCCCGAATGGATCGCCGCGGTCAAGGCGAACACGAAGGCCGAGGTCTGGAAGGCCGTCGGCCTCAAGGACGCCGGGACGCTCCAGCGCTCGCTCCAATATCGCGGCATCGTCGACCGCCTGCTCTACGATGCCCCGGCACAGGCGATGCCCGGCGGCACCGGCACGCGCTTCGACTGGTCGCTGCTCGCGAACCATCGCCACAGCATCGACTGGGGCGTCGCGGGCGGCCTCACCCCCGCCAATGTGGCGCAGGCGATCGCCGAGACCGGCGCGCCGCTTGTCGACGTCTCCTCGGGCGTCGAAAGCGCGCCGGGCGTCAAGGATGTGGACAAGATCGCCGCTTTCCTTAAAGCGGCCCGCAACATTTAAGAGTCCGTTCGTGCTGAGGAGGGGCTGAGCCTGGCGAAGACCCGTCTCGAAGCGCCCTTCGAGACGCCATTTCGACAAGCTCAATGGCTCCTCAGGGCAAGCGGCAGAGGGTGGCATGACCAATCTGACCAACAGCCTCCGGACACAACCCGACGAACGCGGCCATTTCGGTCCGTTCGGCGGCCGTTACGTTGCCGAAACGCTGATGCCGCTGATCCTCGACCTCGAACGCGAATATCGCGCCGCGCAGGCCGACCCCGCGTTCAAGGCCGAGTTCGACGATCTGCTGAAAAACTATGTCGGCCGCCCCAGCCCGCTGTGGTTCGCGCGGCGGCTAACCGAGCATCTCGGCGGCGCTAAAATCTATCTGAAGCGCGAGGACCTCAACCACACCGGCGCGCACAAGATCAACAATTGCATCGGCCAGATCCTGCTCGCCAGGCGGATGGGCAAGCAGAAGATCATCGCCGAGACCGGCGCCGGCCAGCACGGCGTCGCGACCGCGACCGTCGCGGCGCTGTTCGGCCTGCCCTGCACCATCTTCATGGGCGCGGTCGACGTCGCGCGGCAGCAGCCCAACGTGTTCCGTATGAAGCTGCTCGGCGCCGAGGTGGTCGCGGTCGAGAGCGGCGCGAAGACGCTGAAGGACGCGATGAACGAGGCGCTGCGCCACTGGGTCGCCAACGTCCACGACACATTCTACATCATCGGCACCGTCGCCGGCCCGCACCCCTATCCCGAGCTTGTCCGCGACTTTCAGTCGGTGATCGGCGACGAGGCGAAGGCGCAGATACTGGAAGCCGAGGGCCGCCTCCCCGACATGCTGATCGCGCCCGTCGGCGGCGGATCGAACGCCATCGGCCTCTTCCACCCCTTCCTCGACGACGCGGAAGTCGAGATCGTCGGGGTCGAAGCCGCGGGCGAAGGACTCGACAAGAAGCACGCCGCCAGCCTCGCGGGCGGCCGCCCCGGCATCCTCCACGGCAACAAGACCTATCTGCTGCAGGACGAGGACGGCCAGATCACCGAGGCGCATAGCATCTCCGCGGGCCTCGACTATCCGGGCATCGGTCCCGAGCATAGCTGGCTGCACGACATCGGCCGCGTCCGCTACGAACCCGTCACCGATGATGAGGCACTCGCGAGCTTCCAGAAGCTGACGAAGCTGGAGGGCATCATCCCCGCACTGGAAAGCGCCCACGCCATCGCTGCCGCCGAACGCATTGCCCCGACGCTGGGCAAGGACAGGATCATCATCGTCAACTGCTCGGGCCGCGGCGACAAGGATATCTTCACCGTAGCGGATGCGCTGGGGGTGAGGCTTTGAAAAGCCCTCTCCCCTTCAGGGGAGAGGGTTGGGAGAGGGGAAGTATGCGGGACTGGAGGCTGGTCGAATTCGCGAAGAAGATGCGGCGCGAGCAGACCGAGCCCGAAGTTCGTCTATGGCTTCAGCTTCGTGCCGCGCGGTTTCATGGGATCAAGTTTCGCAGGCAGAAGGTGGTGGGGCGCTACATCGCCGATTTCTCGGCACGAGACCCGATGGTGGTTGTCGAAGTCGATGGCGATACGCATGGGTTTCAGGAAGATTATGACCGGACGCGAACGACGTTTTTCGAAGAGCAAGGTTATCGGGTGATCAGATTTACCAATAGCGACGTGATGACGAATATGGAGGGCGTGCTGACCCAGCTTGCGCTGTTTGTCGGCCATGCCCCTCTCCCAACCCTCTCCCCTGAAGGGGAGAGGGCTATATGACTCGCTTCGCTTCGACTTTTGCCAAGTCGCAAACCGCCCTCGTAGCTTTCATCACGGCGGGCGACGGCGACACCGCCGCGAACCTCGACGCGCTCGTCGCGGGGGGCGCCGACGTGATCGAACTGGGCATGCCCTTTACCGATCCGATGGCGGATGGTCCCGCGATCCAGGCTGCGAACCTGCGCAGCCTCGCCAAGGGGACGACCACCGCCGATATCTTCGCGATGGCGACCGCTTTCCGGCAGCGCCATCCCGATGTGCCGCTCGTCCTGATGGGCTATGCCAACCCGATGACGATCCGCGGCGCCGACTGGTTCGCCGCCAAATGCGCGAAGGCCGGCGTCGACGGCGTCATCTGCGTGGATATTCCCTCGGAAGAGGACGCCGAACTCGGCCCCAGCCTTCGCGCCGCAGGCGTCGACCTGATCCGCCTCGCCACCCCGACCACCGACCCCGCGCGCCTGCCCGCCGTGCTAACCGGCGCGGGCGGCTTCCTCTATTATGTCTCGGTCGCCGGAATCACCGGGCTGCAACAGGCCGCGCAGGCGAGCATCGAAGAAGCGGTGACGCGCCTCAAGGCCGCCACCGACCTGCCCGTCGCGGTCGGCTTCGGCGTCCGCACGCCCGAACAGGCGGCGCAGATCGCGCGCGTCGCCGATGGCGTCGTCGTCGGATCGGCCTTCATCGACATCATCGCCGAACATGGCGACGCCGCGGCGCCGCATGTCGAAGCCTTCACCCGCACCCTCGCCGATGCTATCCACGGCGCAAAGGAGATCGCCGCATGAGCTGGCTCGACCGCGTCCGCAACGCCCTTCCCTTCGCCGCCAAGCGCGATACCGCCGACAATCTCTGGCACAAGTGCCGCGAGTGCCAGCAGATGGTGTTCGTCAAGGAGTGGGAGGATAATCTCAACGTCTGCCCGCGCTGCGACCATCACGACCGCATCGGCGCGAAGGAGCGGTTCGCGCAGCTCTTCGACGGCGGGCTGCACGAGCCGATCGCGGCGCCCGCCGCGCCCGAGGACCCGCTGAAATTCCGCGACACCAAGAAATATGCCGACCGCATCAAAGCGGCGCGCGCGCAGACCGGCGACCGCGACGCCTATCAGAACGCCTTCGGCCGCATCGGCGGCCATCCCGCCGTCGTCGGCGTGCAAGATTTCGCCTTCATGGGCGGATCGATGGGCGTCGCGGTGGGCGAGGCCTTCGTCGCCGGGGTCGAGGAAGCGATCCGGCGCGGCTGTCCCTATATCGCGATCACCGCCGCGGGCGGCGCGCGCATGCAGGAAGGCACGCTGTCGCTGATGCAGATGCCGCGCGCGACCGTCGCGCTCGCCCGCCTGCGCCGCGCGGGCCTGCCCTATATCGTGCTGCTCACCGATCCGACCACGGGCGGCGTCACCGCCAGCTATGCGATGCTGGGCGACGTGCAGATCAGCGAGCCGAAGGCGCTGATCGGCTTCGCGGGCCAGCGCGTGATCGAGAACACGATCCGCGAGAAGCTCCCCGAAGGCTTCCAGCGCGCCGAATATCTGCTCGAGCACGGGATGATCGACATGGTGGTGCACCGGAAGGAATTGCCCGCGACGCTGGGCCGCCTGATCGGCTATCTGGCGCCCGAGAAGGCGGCCTGACGTCCACAACCATCGCCATTGCGAGGAGCCGAAGGCGACGCGGCAATCCAGAGCAGGCGTAGACCGCCCTGGATTGCTTCGCTCCGCTCGCAATGACGAGGTGATTTAGGCACCGAAGATGCCCGACCACGCCCGCAGCTCCGACCCCGCCGTCCAGACCCAGCTCGACCGCCTCGCCGCGCTGTCGCCGGGGCGCGACATATTGGGGCTCGACCGCATCGCCGAACTCTGCGCGCGCCTCGGCGAGCCGCAGAACCGCCTGCCCCGCACCTTCCACGTCGCCGGCACCAACGGCAAGGGATCGACCTGCGCCTATCTCCGGG
The DNA here is from genome assembly GCA_937873425.1 of uncultured Sphingopyxis sp. Taxonomy (GTDB): domain Bacteria; phylum Pseudomonadota; class Alphaproteobacteria; order Sphingomonadales; family Sphingomonadaceae; genus Sphingopyxis. The sequence continues at coordinate 4,527 of CALMYE010000043.1, forward strand.
CGATCCTCGAAGCCGACGGCCGCCGCGTCCACGCCTACACCAGCCCGCACCTCGTCCGCTTCAACGAACGCATCCGGCTTGCGGGCAAGCTGATCGACGACGCCCACCTCGCCGCGCTGCTCGAAGAAGTGCTCGACCGGGCCGAAGACCTGCAAGCCAGCTTCTTCGAGGTCACCACCGCCGCCGCCTTCCTCGCCTTCGCGCGCGTCCCCGCCGATGATTGCATCGTCGAGGTCGGGCTCGGCGGCCGCCTCGACGCGACCAACATCATCCCCGCCCCCGCCGCCTGCGGCATCGCTTCATTGGGCATCGACCACGAAGCCTTCCTGCTCGCGCCCGAGGCCGGCGCGCCTGACGACCCTGCAACGCGCATCGCGTGGGAGAAGGCGGGTATCGTCAAGCCCGGCACGACGCTGGCCTGCCTCGACTATCCGCCCGCGCTCGCGAAGACCATCGGCGAACAGGCGGCGGCGGCGGGTGTCAGGCCCTTCATCGAAGGAAAGGACTGGCGCAGCGTATCCGACGGCGACCGTTTCCGCTGGCAGTCTTCGCTCGGCGCGGTCAATCGCCCGCTGAAACCGCGCATGCCCGGCGCGCATCAGATACGCAACGCCGGCCTCGCCATCGCGATGCTCCACATCGCACCCGGCCCCACGCCGGGCGACGATGCGATCGAGCGCGGCGTTGCGACCGCCTTCTGGCCGGGGCGGCTTCAGCGGCTCGGCCCCGGTCCGCTCGCATCGCTGCTGCCGCCGGGAAGCGAGGTCTGGCTCGACGGCGCGCACAATGCCGATGCGGGGCTCGCACTCGCGCGCCATTTCACCGCCGATCCGCGCCGTATCCACCTCGTCATCGGTATGCTCGCGAACAAGGCTCCCGCCGCGATCACCGCTCCCCTCGCCGGCCGCCTCGCGAGCCTCATCGTCGTCCCCGTCCCCGGCCACGATCACCACGACGCCGCGGCCTTCGGCCCGGAAGCCACTGCCGCCGTCAGCATCACCGAGGCGCTATCAACGCTGTCGTTCGATCCGGCGAAGGAAATCGTCCTGATCGCCGGCTCGCTCTACCTCGCGGGCGAGGTGCTGGAACGCAACGGGGAGGAACCAGCTTAACAAACCCCTCTCCTTCAGGGGAGGGGCAGTGAGACTTGGTCCGGCGTCAGCCGGGCCTTAGTCGAGCGGGGTGGGGCCTGTCGGCCTTGCGCAAAATCGACAGGCCCCACCCCAACCCCTCCCCTGAAGGGGAGGGGCTTTCCCGGGCCCTACCCCAGTTCCACCAACTGCCGCTTCGCCCAGTCGTACATCGCCGCATCGGCCTTGAGCGTCGCCGCCGGCAGCCGCTTCATCCGCGCCGCCACGTCCTGCAACAGCCGCCTTGCTCCGCCCCGGTCGCCCCCGGCGATCAGCAGCGCCGCCATGCGGCACCGCACCTCGTCGCCCGCCACCCGGTCGACGATGCGGCGATAGAGCGCCAGCGCCGCCGCGTCCTGCCCGTCCAGTTCCAGCACCTTCGCGCGCAGCAGGTCGCGCCGGTCGCGCTCGGACTGCGATCCCGTCTCGGGCAGGCGGTCGAGCGCCGTCAGCGCCTCCCCCGTCCGTTCCGCCTGATAGGCCGCCTCGGCGATCCGCATGCCGATCGCGGCGTCGGCGTGCGCCGACATGCGTTCGGCGGTGCGATACTGCTCCAGCGCCTGAACATGGCGTTCGCGCCCCATCAGCGCGTCGCCATAGTCCAGCCGGTGCGCCACCGTGTCGCTGAACTCCACCGCATCGCGCGCGTCGCGCACGCGCCGTTCGGGATCGATGCTGTCGGCGATCGTCGCCTTCACCTCGCGCACCCGCCGGTCGCGCGACAGGTTCGGCAGCACCTCGACGATGAAATAGGCCGCCATGCCGATCATCGGCAGAAAGGCGATCGCCATGACCCACGCCGGATTGCGCCCGGCGCGGAACACATGGACGATGCAGGCGACCTGCAACGCGATGACGATCCCGAACCAGAGCATCGGGCGTCCCCCCTATGCCGCGACCGGCGCCTTGCCCTTCCAGGCAAGCGCAACACCGGCCACGAAAGCCGCGATCGAGGCCACCAGGATATTATTGTCCAGTTCGAGCGGTCCCCACAGCAGCAACCCGACGAGACCGGCGACGATCAGCAGGAAGCCGGTAATCCGCCGCGCGCCTACCGGCTGGCGCAGCGTCTGCTCATCGACGCCTTCGGTCTGCCGGATGCTCTGGACGACATAGCCCTTGCTCCACAATATCCACAGCAGCAACATGCCGGGGATCGCGGCGACCACCGTGAAGCCCCAGAAGCCGACCCAGCCCAGATTCTCCGCGAGGATTCCCGCAGGGCCCGCCATGAAGGTGCGCCCGACGCCCGCGAAGGACGACAGCAGCGCGAACTGGGTGGCGGTATAGGCGATGCTCGACAGTCCCGACAAATAGGTGACGAACACGGTCAGGCCGATGCCGCTGGTCATATTCTCGGTCACGATGGCCGCCACCAGCATCCAGTAATGGTTGCCGGTCGCCGCCAGAATCATGAACATGACGTTGGAGAACATCATCATCAGGCCCGATATCAGCAGCGCCCGCCCCATGCCGAGCCACAGGATGAACGGCGCGCCGAGCGCCGACCCGACGATCAGCGCGCCGAAACCCCACAGCTTGTTGGCGGAAATATAATCGAGATCGGCGAAGCCCAGATCGACGATCATCGGCCCCAGCATCGCCTGCCCCATCGCATCGCCGACCTTGTAGACGAGGACGAAGCCGAGGATGAGGAAGGCGCCGTGCCGCGTCAGGAACTCGCGGAAGGGATTGACGACCGCCTCGGTCAGCCATTGGCGCGGTTTCAGGCCCGTCGCCTGCTCGAACCGGTCCACGAACTTGCCCGGCCCGGCCCACAGCGCGCCGACGACGGCGGGAACGATGCAAAGGGCGGTGAGCCCGTAGGCGGTCGCCCAGCCGAGTCCGAGCCCCTCGTTCGACGCGAAATATATGGTTCCGGCGCCCGCGATCAGATTGCCCGTCCGATATCCGAACTGGTTGGTCGCCGTGCCGTGCGCGAACTCATCCTCTTCCAATATCTCGATGCGATAGGCGTCGATGACGATATCCTGCGTCGCGGACAGGAATGCGGTGATCAGCGCCCATATCGCGAACAGCCCGATGTTCCCGGGCTGCGGATCGCTGGCACCCAATTGCCAGATCGCGACGAACAGCAGCGCCTGGATGAAGAACAGCCAGCCGCGCCGCTGGCCGAAGGTCCGGGTCAGGAAGGGCAGCGGCAGCTTGTCGACGATCGGTGCCCACAGGAACTTGATCGTATAGGGGATGCCCAAGGCGACGGCGAAGCCGATGGTTGCCTTGTCGATCCCGACCTTCGCGAGCCAGAAGGTCATCGTCGCGATCAGCAGGGTCAGGGGAAAGCCGCTCGAGATGCCGAGCAGAAAGGTCACCACCGGATTCTTGCGCAGATAAGGCCGGAATGCCGGAATCGACAGCGCGACCAGCGCCACGCCGCCCAGTATCGCAACGAAGATAATGAAACGGATCAGATCAACGGACATGCGCCTCCCCTTGCCCGCCGATGCGAACACAATGGTAAAGGCCTAATGCCTCATCCCCAAATTGGAAGCGGCTAAATCACGCCCACGCGCCGAACCGTGCGCCTTACGCCGCCTCGGGCCGCCAATAGGTCTGCAGTCCGCTCACCTTGCGCGGCTCGCGCTGCTGGCAGATCATCGTCTCGATCGCCTTGAGCGCCGCCACCAGCGCCGATGCGCTGTGCGGCTTGGCGAGACAGGCGAGCGCGATGTCGGCCGCATCCTCGGGCACCTGCCCGGTCACCAGCAGCACCGCGATGCCGCGGTCGCGCGCCAGCCGCGCCACCTCGCGGCCCGTCATGTCGCCGGCAAGGCCGATGTCGAGCACCAGCGCGTCGATCTGCTCAGTCGCCATCAGCGGCACCGCCGCCTCGCCCGAATCGACCGTCGCGATCACATGGTAACCGCCGTGGATCAGCGTCCGCTCATTGTCGAACGCGACCAGCGGATCATCCTCGATGACCAGCAGCCGCTTGATGCACGACGGGCGGGACGCGAACAGCATGACAACTCCCTTTATCCCGGGCATGACTCTCACCTCTTCTCCGTGCAAGCAGACATATGCTTGCCATCGACGAAGCGAGGCATTTCCGGCTATGAGCGTGATCACAAAGCAACACTTCTGCTCCGGATAACGACAGGAAAGCCGTCCCCGTTCCCATGACGACCCGCCGTCCCCCCCGTTCCGCCCCCCGTCCCGGCGGCGAGCGCAATGCCCCGCGCGGCCGCCGCGCCGCGCGCGCCGCGACTCCGCCGCGCAAGCTTCCTGCCGAAACCGAACGCGAGGACGGGCCGCAACGCATCGCCAAACTGCTCGCGCGCGCCGGCGTCGGCTCGCGCCGCGACGTCGAGCGGATGATCGAGGAGGGGCGCATCGCGCTGAACGGCGAGGTCATCGCCCAGCCCGCGCCGCTGCTGTCGTCGCTCGAAGGGCTCACCGTCGACGGCAATCCGGTCGCGAAGCCCGTCTCGACGCGCCTCTACCGTTTCCACAAGCCCGCCGGCTGCTTGACCGCGGCGCGCGATCCCAAGGGGCGCAAGACGATCTACGACCTGCTGCCCAAGGGGCTGCCGCGCCTGATGCCGGTCGGCCGCCTCGACTATAATACCGAGGGGCTGCTGCTGCTCACCAACGACGGCGAGTTCAAGCGCCAGCTCGAACTGCCCGCGAGCGGGGTCGAGCGCACCTACCGCGCGCGCGCCTTCGGCGACATCAGCCAGACGCAGCTCGAGGATCTGGTGGAGGGCATCGAGATCGACGGCATCCGCTACGGCAAGATCGACGCCAATCTCGAACGCCGCACAGGACGCAACCAGTGGATCGAGATGACGCTGACCGAAGGCAAGAACCGCGAGGTGCGCCGCGTCCTCGAACATCTCGGCCTCCAGGTCAGCCGCCTGATCCGCACCCGCTACGGCGAATTCACCATCGCCGGGCTCGACAGCGG
>CALMYE010000044.1 GCA_937873425.1 uncultured Sphingopyxis sp.
GCGGTCATCCTCGCCGTCGGCGCGATGATCGCCGTCGCCTCGCCGGTCCGGCAGGACGTGACGCGCTGGTCGCTCGACCTGATCCTGCCCTTTCTGGCGTCGCCGTCGCCCGCAACCCTGCTTCCCGCGATACCGGGGATGATCGGCTATTGCTCGGCGGTGCTGTTCCAGCCGCTGACCGTCGTCTTCGTCTTCATGGCGATCGAGATCTGGCTTTCCGGGCAACCCAAGAGCTGGTCCAACACGGCCCGGAGCCTCTTCTATCGCACGGTGCAGATGCTGTGCCAGGCGGCCATCGCCTATCTGGTCGCCGCCACCATCACCCGAACCTTCTTCGGGCCGGTCATCACAATCCAGCCCTTCGACGGCCATCCGGTCGCGTTTCTGCTCTCCACCGCGGCCGTCACGCTCGTCGCGATGATCGTGCATGATTTCGCGACCTATTGGGCGCACCGTTTCGAGCACCGAATCAAGCCGCTGTGGCGCTTTCATTCGGTGCATCACAGCGTCACCGACCTCGACGCGGCGAACAGCTATGCGCACCCGATGGATCAGGTCGTCGCGATCCTTTGCATCGGCCTGATCGGCAGCCTGGTCAATTTCACCTATGAAAATTTCCTGATCATCACCGCCGTGAAGACCGTCCACGAGATTTTCATCCACACGCGCGCGCCGATCCATTTCGGCCCGTTGCGTCGCTGGCTGGTGGACAATCGCTATCACCATTTCCACCACAGCATCCACTACAAGCATTACAACCGGAACTTCGGCGAATATTTCACCATCTGGGACCGGGTGTTCGGCACCTGCTATATTCCGGCGGATGACGAGATGGTCCCGACGGGCGTTCATGGCACGAAGCAGGCGCGCAATCTGTGGGAATATCTGACCGGTTCGCTGGAGCGCACCGGTGAGGACATGCTGGACCCCGAACCGGACGATGAACAGGAGCGGGCGAACGAGGACAGGCTGGCCGCGGCCTGAAGCGCGGCGCGGCACGGGACCGCCCGGCCGCGCGCACCATACCGTGCGCGGGCCGACATTCGGACGTTCGTCCGCGTCCGCAAGCCGCTGATCGAAATAGGGTTTGCAAAGGCCGCCGCGGCGGCGAGCGAGGGCGCGCACCCGGCGTATCGGGGGAGGAGCGCTGCCATGAAGACCCTGATGCCCCTGTGCGCGGCCGCCGCGACGCTGGCCGCGGTGCCGGTCGCCGCGCAGGATGCGCCGACCGGCGACACGCCGCCGCCCGCACCTGCCGCCGCCGCCGGCCCGCGCGCGTCGGGGCAGGTCTATACCCCCGCCGACTTCGCGCGCTACGCGCCCAAGAACGCCTTCGACATGCTCAACCAGGTTCCGGGTTTTTCGATCCGCGACAACGAGAATCTGCGCGGGCTGGGCGTTGCGACCGGCAATGTGCTGTTCAACGGCGAGCGGCCGTCGAACAAGGCCGACGACATGTATACGCAATTGTCGCGCATCCCCGCCGGCAACGTCGAACGCATCGAGATCGTCGACGGCGCGGCGCTGGACATACCTGGACTGTCTGGTCAGGTGGCCAATATCGTTTATCGCGCGGCCAGTTTTTCGGGGCAGTTCGCGTGGCGGCCCGAGTTCCGGGCGCATCATACCGACCCGCTGTTCACCCGCGGCGCGGTTTCGGTGCGGGGGCGGACGGGCGCCATCGAATATGAGGCGGCGCTCGACAATGAGGATTCGGCGCGCAGCGGCGCGGGCGGGCCGACGCTGATCCGCGACGGCGCGGGCAATATCGTCGAACGGCGCAGCGACGTCTGGAACACCCATTTCGATTCGCCCAAATTGTCGGGCCGGATCAAATGGGACGCGCCGGGCGGCAGCGTCGCCAATCTGGGCGCGCATTACCAGCGCCGCTATTACCGCTATGAGGAGGACGGCGTCCGCACGTCGCCGGGGCAGCCCGACCGCCACCGCACCGTGCGCGACGTCGAGGAGACGTGGAATTACGAGTTGTCGGGCGATTATCAGTTCGGCGTCGGCCCTGGGAAGCTGAAGCTGATCGGGCTCAGGCGGTTCAGCCGCGAGCCCTATTCGTCCGAGGTGGTGACCGCGTTCGCCGACGGCGCGCCCGCGATGGGCGACCGCTTCGCGCAGACCGGCGATCTGGGCGAAACGATCGCGCGCGGCGAATATCAGTGGAAGATGTGGGGCGGCGACTGGCAGCTGTCGGGCGAGGCGGCGTACAACACGCTCGACAATGTCGCGTCGATCGCGGTGCTCGACCCCGCGGGCGTCTTCGTCGAACTGCCCTTTGCCGGCGGCACCGGCGGGGTGAGCGAGGATCGCTACGAGGGGTTGCTGAGCTTCGGCCGCCCGCTGACCGGCAAATTCTCGTTCCAGATCGTCGCGGGCGCCGAACATTCGACCATCGCGCAGGCGGGCGTGAACGGGATTTCGCGCAGCTTCTTCCGGCCCAAGGGGTCGCTGACGCTGAGCTGGGCGCCCTCGACCGATTTCGACGCGTCGCTGAAGATCAGGCGGCGGGTGCTGCAACTGTCCTTCTATGATTTCCTCGGCCGCGCCTTCCTCAACGACGGCAACCAGAACGAGACGAATTTCGACCTGAGGCCGCAGCAGGACTGGAGCTACGAGCTGGAGGCGAACCGCAAGCTGGGCGCCTGGGGATCGACCAAGGTCATCCTGATCTTTCGCGATGTCGAGGACCGCGTCGATATCGTCCCCGTCGGCAACGGCGAGGCGGTGGGCAATATCGCCAAGGCGAAGGCGGGCGCGATCGACTGGACGAGCACGATCAACCTCGACCCCGCGGGCCTCAAGGGCGTGAAGGTCGAGACGCGGGCGCTGTTCCAGAAATCCTCGCTGCGCGATCCCTTCACCGGCGAGACGCGCCAGTGGAGCGGCTTCACCGACACGGTGATCGAGGGCCGCGTGCGCCACGATATCGCGGGAACCGACTGGGCCTGGGGCGCGAGCGCCAATTACGCCCATTATCAGCCGCGCTATCGCAGCAACCAGGTCGACAAGGTCTGGGAGGGGCCGGTGTTCGCCAATGTCTTCGTCGAGCACAAGAATGTGCGCGGGCTGACGCTGCGCGCGACGATCGCGAACATAGCGAATGCGCGCTCGCGCCGCGACCGCACCGTCTATACCGGGCTGCGCGGGGCGAGCCCGGTCGCCTTCACCGAGGACCGTGACCGGCTGATCGGCCCGATCTTCGCTTTTTCGGCGCGCGGGAAGTTCTGACCGGTCAGGGCAGTCGGGTGACGAAGCGTCGCGCCAAAATCTATTTCGACGGCGGCGCGCGTCCCAATCCGGGGGCGATGGAGATTGCCGTCGTCTGCGGCGGAGTCGTGGTCATCGACGACCGGCCGGGTGTCGGCAGCAGCCTCGATGCCGAATGGCTGGCGCTGATCGCGGCGGCGCGGATGGCGCGCGAGCGCGGACTGACCGACGCGGTGCTGCTCGGCGATGCGGCGGCCGTGGTGGCGCAGGCGAACGGAGCCGCGTGGGCGCGCGGCGGCGCGGCGGCACCCGCGCTGATCGCGGCGGCGCCGGTTCAGGGCGCTTCGGGCCCCCACGCGCGGTAGAAGGTATCGACCGCCGCGTCGATCTCGCCGGGCAGGCAGTCGAGGTCGCGGCCTTCGGGAAGGCCGAGCACGGCGTGATAGTAAAGCCCCGCCTGGCAGAGGCCGGCGAAATGGAAGACCGCCTGCATCGGGTCGCCCTTGCGCAACTCGCCGCGCTTCATCTTTTCGTCCATCCAGGCGGCAAGGCGCGCCTTGCCGTACCGCGGGCCGCGATCGTAGAACATCTCGGCGAGATGCGGAAAACGCTCGGCCTCGCCGACGACGAGCCGGTAGAGCGAGAGGAGCGGCGTCGAAAGCAGGGTGGTCATCAGCAGCAGGCCGAAACGGCGAAGGACGGCGAGGACGGGTTCGTCGACCGGCAGGTCGGTCTGCAATACGGCACCATGGCGCGCGACGATGTCGTCGGCGACCGCGGCGAACAATTCCTCCTTCGACGGAAAATAGCTCCACAGCGTCGTCTTCGATCCGCCGACCTTGCCGGCGATCGAGGACATGGTGGTGCCGGCATAGCCGTTTGCGAAGAAAAGTTCGCGCGCGGCATCGACGAATGCCTTGCGGCGCGCGGCGGCCGCATCGTCGAGCGTAGCCGTACCGTCTGGTATCATTTCAATTGACAACCCATTCTCTCCCGTTCATGGGCGCATGATACCATCTAGTATCGTTGGATGCCATGCCCCGCCTGATTTTCCTTTCCGCCGCGGTCCTGGGCCTGCTTGCGGGCTGTGCCGGCGTTCCCGAGCTGGCGCCCAGGCCGGTTCCGGCGGCCCCCGAATCGTTCGAGTCGCGCCGTTCCCTCGCCGATGCGCGGGGCGAATGGCCGGGCGAGGGCTGGTGGCGGGGCTGGGGCGACGCGCAGTTGAGCGCGCTGATCGACGAAGGTCTGGCGGGATCGCCCGACGTCGCGATCGCGGCGGCGCGGGTGCGCGCGGCCGATGCGCTGGCGCAGCAGGCGGGCGCGGCGCTGGGGCCGCGCGTCGGCGTGGAGGCGAGCGCGGGCGGGGTCCAGCAGAGCCGGAACATGGGCATTCCGCCGCAGTTCGTGCCCGACGGCGTGCAGGATACGGGGCATATCGCCGTGACCTTCGCCTTCGACCTCGACCTGTGGGGCAAGCGCCGCGCGGCGCTGGCGGCGGCGACGTCGGAGGCCGAGGCGGCGCGCGTCGATGCGGCGCAGGCGCGGCTGATGCTGGCCACGGGAATCGCGGCGGCCTATGCCGATCTTGCGGGGCAATATGAAGCGCTCGACGTTGCCACCGAGGCGGCGCGCGTCCGCGCGGCGAGCGAGGGACTGGCGGCCGAGCGGGTGCGCGCGGGGCTCGACAACGACGCGAGCCGGCAGCAGGCGGAAAGCCGCTCCGCGGCGGCGCGCGCCGACATCGTCGCGCTGGAGGAGGCGATCGCGCTGACCCGCAACCGCATCGCGGCGCTGGTCGGCGCCGGACCCGATCGCGGGCTGGCGATCGTGCGGCCGGCGCTGGCGGGCACGGCGGCGGGACTGCCGCCCGAAGCCGGAATCGGCCTTGTCGGGCGGCGCCCCGACATCGTCGCGGCGCGGCTGCGCGCCGAGGCGGCGGCGAAGCGCATCGACGTCGCGCGCGCCGATTTCTATCCGGACATCCGCCTGTCGGCGCTGGTCGGGCTGCAGTCGCTCGGCCTGTCGAACCTGTTCGATACGGGGTCCGAATATGGCAATGGCGGCGTCGCGCTTTCGCTGCCGATCTTCGACAGCGGGCGCCTGCAGGGCCGCTATCGCGGCGCGCGCGCCGACTATGACGCGGCGGTCGCGAACTATGACGGGATCTTGATCGCCGCGCTGCGCGACGTCGCCGATGCCGTGCGGAGCCGCGAGGCCAATGCGCGCCAGCTCGCCGAGCGCCGCGCGGCACTGGCGGCGGCGGCGGAGGCGGCGAAGCTGGCGGGGCTGCGCTATCGCGCCGGCCTGTCGAACCAGATCGTGGCGCTGACCGCCGAGGACAGCGCCGTCGCCCTCGCGCGCGGCGTCGCCGACCTCGAAGCGCGGCAGCGCGCGCTCGACATCGCCCTGATCCGCGCGCTCGGCGGCGGATACCGGGCCACGACTTCAACAGGAGACGAATGATGGCCGACGACACGGCTGCGATCGAAGCGGACGCTCCCGTCCCCGACCCCGCCCCCGACCCCGCCCTCGACAACGGCGCGCGCGCGGCGAGGCGCCGCAAGCTGCTGCGCATGCTTGCCATCGTGGTGGTCGGCATCGCCGCGATCTGGGGCGTCTGGTATTATCTGACGCAGGCGGGGCGGGTGCATACCGACAATGCCTATGTCGGCGCGGATTCCGCCGTCGTCACCGCGCTGATCTCCGGACCGGTCAGCGAGGTGCGCGCCCAGGGCACGCAGGCGGTGAAGAAGGGCGACATATTGGTCGTCCTCGACGATACCGATGCGAGGATCGCGCTCGCCGACGCCGAGGCGGCGCTGCGTCAGGCGCGCCAGCGCTATGGGCAGGCGGGGGCCAATGCCGATGCGGCGCGGGCGCGCGTCGCGGCGCGCGGCGCCGATGTGAGCCAGGCGCGCGCGCGGCTGCGCGATGCCGATACGGCGGTCGAGAAGGCGCGCAGCGAACTCGCGCGGCGCGAAGGGCTGGCCGGGACCGGCGCGGTGTCGGGCGAGGAAATCACCGCGGCGCGCGCCGCGCTGCAGTCGGCGACGGCCGCGCGCGACCTCGCGGCGGCGGCGATCGCCTCGGCGCAGGCGACGCAGGGGTCGGCGAGCGGCGACCTGAACGCCGCCGAGGCGCTGGTGCGCGGCACGACGATCGACACGGCGCCCGATGTGGCGGCGGCGCAGGCGCGGCTGGAAAAGGCGCGGCTCGACCTCGACCGCACGGTGATCCGCGCGCCGGTCGACGGCATCGTCACCAACAAGCAGGTGCAGGGCGGCCAGCGCATCGCGGCGGGGGCGCCGAGCAAGGCGATCGGGCCGATCGCCACCGCCTATGTCGACGCCAATTTCAAGGAAAGCCAGTTCCGGCGCATCCGCATCGGCCAGCCGGTCGAGCTGGTGTCGGACTATTATGGCGGCGACGTCGTCTATCGCGGCCGGGTGGTCGGCATCGCGGGCGGGACGGGCGCCGCCTTCTCGCTGATCCCGGCGCAGAATGCGACCGGCAACTGGGTGAAGGTGGTGCAGCGCCTGCCGGTGCGTATCGCGCTCGACCCCGAGGAGCTCAAGGCGCATCCGCTTCGCGTCGGCCTGTCGATGGAAGCGACGATCGACACGCGCGGGAAATGAGCTGAGCGATGGCCAGCGCCGCCGCCCCCATGCTTTCGGCCGAGCCGCAGCCGCTGCGCGGTGTGCGGCTGCTGGTCGCGGCCTTTGTTCTGGCGCTCGCCAATTTCGTCGTCGTGCTCGACCTGACGATCGCCAATGTGTCGGTGCCGCATATCGCGGGCGGGCTGGCGGTGTCGCCGACGCAGGGGACGTGGGTGATCACCAGCTATGCGGTCGCCGATGCGATCAGCGTGCCACTGACCGGCTGGCTGGCGATGCGGTTCGGGACGGTGCGCTGGTTCCTCTATTCGATCCTCGGTTTCGGCGTCTTTTCCTTTCTGTGCGGGATTTCGCAGACGCTGGAATCGCTGATCCTGTTCCGCGTGCTGCAGGGGCTGGCGGGCGGTCCGCTGATGCCGCTGTCGCAGATATTGCTGCTGCGCATCTTTCCCAGGGAGAAGGCCGGGATCGGCCTCGCGATATGGGCGATGACGACGACGACGGCGCCGATCCTGGGGCCGATCCTGGGCGGGCTGATCAGCGACAATTGGAGCTGGCCGTGGATATTCTTCATCAACCTGCCCGTCGTCGCCATCTGCGCCTTTGGCGTCGCGAGCCTGCTCGGGCGGTTCGAGACGAAGCGCGAAAAGGCGCGGATCGACGTCGTCGGGCTCGTGCTGCTGGTGCTGTCGGTCGGCGCCTTCCAGCTGATGCTCGATACCGGGCGCGAGCATGACTGGTTCGAATCGACGTGGATCGTCGCGCTGGCGGTGATCGCCGCGGTCGCCTTTGCCGCCTTCCTGATCTGGGAGCTGACCGACGCCAATCCGGTGGTCGACCTGCGCGTGTTCCGGTTCCGCGGCTTCAGCTTTGCCACCATCGCCATATCGCTGGGCTTCGGCGCCTTTTTCTCGCAGGTCGTGCTCACGCCTTTGTGGTTGCAGCAGACCGCGGGCTATACCGCGACCGACACGGGCTATGTCGTCGCCTGGCTCGGCGTGTTCGCGGTGCTGCTGTCGCCGCTCGCCGCGGGGCTGGTCGGCAAGATCGACATCCGCATCTCGATCACGGCGGGCATCGTGTGGATGGCGCTCATGTCGGTGCTGCGCGCCAGTTGGAATGCCGACGTCGACTATTGGACACTGGCCTTTCCGCATATCCTGCAGGGGATCGGGATGCCGTTTTTCTTCGTGGGGCTGACCGCGCTCGCGCTGTCGAGCGTGCCCGAGAAGGATCAGACGTCGGCCGCGGGGCTGATGAATTTCCTGCGCACCCTGTCGGGCGCGATCGGGACGGCGGTCGCGACCACCGCCTGGGACAGCCAGACGCGCGTCGCGCGGGCGGAGATGACCGGGCACCTCAACGACGCCTCGGGGACGATGGAGCGGCTACAGGCAGCCGGGCTGACGCTGGATCAGGCGCGCGCGGCGATCGAACGGCTGGTCGAGACGCAGGCGGCGACCGTCGGCGTGCTGCACATGTTCCTGTGGTCCGGCGCGGTGTTCCTGATCGCGGCGGCGGCGGTCTGGTTCGCGCCCTTGCCCAAGAAGGTGGTGATGGGCAGCGGGCACTGACGGGAAGGGCTATCCCGCAGCGCAGGCGTCGATCGCGGCGAGGTGCTGCGCTTTGGCTTCGTCGTCGAGGAAGGAGCCGGCGAAGCTGTTGCGTGCGAGGGTGACGAGGTCGGCCTTCGACAGGTCGAGGGCATCGGCGACCGCTGCGTAGTTGGCGTTCACATAGCCGCCGAAATAGCTGGGATCGTCGCTGTTGACCGTTGCGCGGAGGCCCGCGTCGAGCATCGTCTTGAGCGGGTGCGCGGCGATGTCGCCCACGACGCAGAGCTTGAGGTTGGAGAGCGGGCAGACGGTGAGCGTCATGCCCTCGGCCGCGAGGCGGCGGACGAGGGCGGGGTCTTCGAGGCTGCGGTTGCCATGGTCGATGCGGTCGACGCCGAGCAGGTCGAGCGCCTCGTGCACATATTCGGGCGGGCCTTCCTCGCCGGCGTGGGCGACGAGTTTGAGGCCGAGGGTGCGGGCGCGGGCGAAGACGCGCGCGAATTTCGACGGCGGATGGCCGACTTCCGACGAATCGAGACCGACGCCGTCGATGCGGTCGAGCCAGGGCAGCGCCTGATCGAGCGTCGTTTCCGCCTCCGCCTCGCTGAGGTGGCGCAAGAAACACATGATCAGCCGCGAGCTGATGCCGTGGCGGTCGCGGGCGTCGTCGAGCGCGCGGGTGATGCCGGCGATCACCGTGCCGAAGGCGATACCGCGTTCGGTATGCCCCTGCGGATCGAAGAAGATTTCGACGTGGCGGACATTGTCGGCTGCCGCGCGGGCGAGATAGGCGGCGGTGAGGTCGGTGAAATCCTGCTCGGCGATGAGGACGCCCATGCCCTGATAATAGATGTCGAGGAAATCCTGGAGGTTGGAGAAGGCATAGGCGGCGCGCACCTCTTCGACGCTGGCGAAGGGGATGGCGACATTGTTGCGCTGTGCGAGCTCGAACATCAGCTCGGGCTCCAGCGAGCCTTCGATATGGAGATGCAGCTCGGCCTTGGGCAGCGCGGCGATGAAGGCGGCGCGTTCGGCGGGAGAGGCGAAGCCGTCAGCCATGTGGCGCCTCCGCCCGCTTCAGGATGATGTCCGCCTCGGGCTTGTGGCGGCGGATCTCGTCGACCGTCAGCC
>CALMYE010000045.1 GCA_937873425.1 uncultured Sphingopyxis sp.
CCCGGAATACACCATCGCCTACACCGGAAATTACACCACGAGCGCGGACGCTAACTCAGGAAGGCCCCAGAAGGTCAGGTGAGTCCCCCCGGCAAGTCAGGGTTAAGCCCCCGGCAAGTCAGGTAAAATCCCCCAACTGGTCAGGCAAACCAGCGTAGGCGACTGATTTCACTGCCAATTTACACTCCGAATCTGAATCTTTAGAATCATGAATCCTTCCGCTGCAAGCAGCGGCGTTTTTTTATGATTGTTTTTGGAGATTACGCGACGTCGCGAGGAGCATTCTCGGCTCAGACCAACTAAACGTCCTTGCACACGTTCTAAAAGTCGAGGCAGTGGTCAATCGCCTCAATGAATCAAAGATGCTCCTGTGATTCAGATTTCCAGTTGGACCGAATGCTCAGCGTTCTGCCACCGGTTTCATATGGAGACGCCGAAGAACCAGTCGTGGCATTGGCAAGCAATAGACCCATCCCGCAACGTCGCGCGCGACTATCATCTCTGGGTTGAGACCGATCTGTTTGGCTGGACAACCGTTGAGCGGCGCTGGGGACGAATTGGTACGAAAGGGCAGGGGGTGACCACCAGCTTTCCGGACAGAAGACAGGCAGACACAATCGCACAGCAGATCCGGATCCGGCGCGAAAGCGCATTTAAGCGGATTGGTGTTCGCTACCAGGCAGTCGAGTGACTTCCCTCAACATTTAGGCGGCTCTTCAGAGCTGAACACATCTCCATAAAACTCCCCAGTTTCGCCAAAGGGAGAGGGGGAAGGCCTGATGCGGTTCAGCATCAGGAGCAGACCGTGACCGACCTTTTTGAACAATCCAGCCAGAAGCTGGACGCAGCAATCACCGAAATCCAGCACGCCATCGCCACGGGACTGGCGAACAAGCAACGCCTGTTTGAGACGATGCGCCAGCTCTACGGGGAGGGCTCCGCAAACGGCGCCTGGAGCCAGAGGGACGCTTTTGACCTGCTCGAGGCGGCCTTGACGCGCCACATGGCCGGACTGCTGAACAAACCTCAGATGCTGACCCAGATTTCGGAGATCAGTGCGCTTATCGAGGCACTGCCGACACACACGGTCAGAAGTGAAGACCAGATCAGGTTCCAGCAATTCTCGACGCCCGCAGACCTCGCAGCGCTATCCGTGATTTTGGCGCAGCCACTCGCAACCGATATCGTTCTTGAACCGAGCGCCGGACATGGCGCTCTCGTGGCAACTTTGCCTGATGTCAGCGCATTACATCTCAACGAAATCGATCCGCGCAGGCGTGAAAAGCTGGCACTGCTGTTTCCCGATGCCACCATCACAGGGATCGATGGAGCCATGCTGGCTTCCCATCTCGACGCGGCTGTGCAGCCAAGCCTGATCCTCATGAACCCGCCGTTCTCCCGGTCAATGGGACGAGGAGCAGACGAGTTCGCAGCGGTGCGTCACCTGCGCGCTGCCATAACGCGCCTCAAGCAGGGGGGACGGATCGTCGCGATCATGCCGGACTGGTTCACGACGAGCGCAAAGCTTGCGAAAATCTACGAAGACACCTTTGCCTCTTGCACGGTCCGCACATCCATCCGGCTCGATAAATGCTATCACAAACAGGGCACCAGCGTGGCCGTGCGCTTGTACGTGATCGACAAGATCCCGGGGCAGATCAGACCAGCAGTTTTGGCGCGGCAGACAGTTGCAGACGTCGCGTCTGCGGTTCCAATCATCAAACGCGTGACAGCCCAGCCCGACTGCGAACCGCGCGCGGTGCCGCCGAAAGCAAAGCCGGGTGCGCTCTTCAAAGCCATGCGCGCAACGCCGATCACAAAGCCCGTCAAAGCGAGGGTAGCCCAAGCCCCAACGATTGCAGCGCTGGCGTTCAGTACCTTAGACAAGCCGCGCGTGCTCGGTGAGCAAAGCGGGGTCTACATCCCGTACCGGCCAAGCCGGGTCGATATTGCTGGTGCACGCGAACATCCGACACCGCTCGTCGAAAGCGTGGCCATGGGTTCGATCCCGGCACCAATCCCGGATTATGTCCCGGCGCTGCAGGATCGGGTCTTGCAAGAAAGCCTGCTATCCGAGGCCCAGATCGAAACTGTCATCTATGCCGGGAACGCGTGGCAGCAGTATCTGCCTGGCCTGTTCGTTCCCGCTAAAGAAGGCGTTGGCCTGCAACTCGACGAGCATGGGCGCGCCTACCGCAAAGGCTATTTCCTTGGCGATGGCACGGGGGCAGGGAAGGGCAGGCAGATCGCCGCCTGCATCCTTGATGGCTGGCTTGCGGGACGCCGTAAGGCCATCTGGATCTCGAAGAACGAAAGCCTGCTCGAAGACGCGCGCCGCGACTGGAGTGCTATCGGAGGGCTAGCGGCCGACATTCAGCCGCTTTCCAACTGGAAGATCGATCAGGCGGTTCCGTTTCGCGAAGGGATCCTGTTCGTCACCTACCCGACCCTTCGCAGCCAGCGTCAGGACGCCACCCGCCTGAAGCAGCTGCTCGATTGGGCGGGCGAGGATTTCGAAGGTGTCATCGCCTTCGATGAGAGCCACGAGATGGGCGGTGTTGCAGGAGGCGAGGGCGCCCGCGGCACGAAAAGCGGATCGCTGCAGGGCATCGCCGGCGTGCTGCTGCAAAACAATCTGCCCGATGCCCGGGTTCTCTACGCCTCTGCGACTGGGGCCTCGGAGGTCAACAACCTTGCCTATGCCGTGCGGCTCGGTCTGTGGGGGCCCGGCACTGCGTTTGCCAACAGGGAAGATTTCATCAGCCAGATCAGGGCAGGGGGCATCGCTGCGATGGAACTCGTGTCGCGGGACCTCAAGGCACTGGGCCTCTATCAGGCGCGCGCGCTTAGCTTTGCAGGCGTCGAATACGAGATCCTGAAACATGATCTGACCGCCGAACAGATCGCCGTCTACGACACTTATGCCGACGCCTGGGCGATCATTCATCAGAACCTTGAGGAGGCGCTGGAGCTGACCGGTGTCGTCGATGAAATCGACGGCACAACGCTCAACAGCGGTGCGAAAGCCGCAGCGCGAAGCCGGTTTGAAAGCACCAAGCAGCGGTTCTTCAACCAGCTGCTGCTGTCGATGAAGCTGCCAACGCTGATTGCTGCCATCAATCTCCATCTGGACCGCGATGAGGTGGTTGTCGTCCAACTGGTTTCGACCGCCGAAAGCATCCTCGATCGCCGTCTCGACAGCCTCTCGCCAGAGGACCGGGCTGAGCTCGACCTCGACCTCAGCCCGCTCGACGCCGTGATCGAGTACCTCGAGCGCGCCTTCCCCACGCAACAGATGCAAGTGTTCGTCGATGATACCGGCACTCAGCGCTCGGCACCGATGTTCGATGAGGAAGGCCGTCCAGTCCACAATCAGACTGCGATCGCCCGCCGCAGCGAGATGATCGAGCATCTGTGCGCCATGCCGCCGATCAAGCCAGCGCTGGACGGGATCATCGAGCACTATGGACCGGAGAAGGTCGCCGAGGTGACCGGGCGCAGCAAGCGGCTCATAAACCAAAGCGATGGCCAGCAGCGTCTCGAGACCCGCTCGCCGCGGACGAACCAGTCTGAGACAGACCAGTTCATGGATGGCAGGAAGCCGATCCTAGTCTTCAGCGACGCGGGCGGCACCGGGCGATCGTACCATGCCAGCCTTGACGCAGCTTGCCAGAGGCGGCGCATCCACTTCCTGCTTGAGCCTGGATGGCGAGCCGATCGCGCCATCCAGGGGCTGGGCCGAACGCACCGGACCCATCAAGCCAACACACCGCTGTTCCGGCCCGTGACCACGAACTGCAAGGGGGAACTGCGGTTCACAAGCACCATTGCGCGCAGGCTCGACAGCTTGGGGGCGCTGACGCGAGGCCAGCGCCAGACTGGCGGCCAGAACCTCTTTGACCCTGCCGACAATCTCGAAAGCGAATATGCCAAGGCGGCACTCTCGACCTGGTTTGCCTTGCTGGCGGACGGCAAGCTCAAGAGCGCAACGCTGATCGATTTCCAGCGCCGTAGCGGGCTCAAGATTGTCTCCGAAGACGGCATTCTCGAAGAGGACCTTCCACCGATCCAGCGTTGGCTCAATCGCATCCTTGCACTGCCGATCGGAATGCAGAATGCGATCTTCGAAGAATTTCTGGGGTTGGTCGAAGCGCGGGTGTCGGCTGCGCGCGAGGCCGGATCGCTCGATGTTGGCGTCGAAACCCTTCGGGTTGAACATGCCGAGGTTGTCGAAGACATCGTCCTGCGGACCGACGGGCGAACCGGCGCCAAGTCACACTTGCTGCAGCTGGCTCTCAAGACGAGAGCGCGGCCCATCTCGCTTGAGCGTGTCCTTGAGCGCCGCGACTACGCCGACGGTTGCATTCTGCTCCACAATAACAAAAGCGGGAAAGCAGCCCTGGCCGAACCTTCGCGGCACTTCATGACTGAGCAAGGCGAGCTGATCAGGCGAGTTATCCTCCACCGTCCACTGCGGCGGGAATACCACCACTTCGATGACCTGGCGGAATCGGCTTGGGAGGAGGTCCCCCGCCGGACCTTCGAGAAGCTTTGGCAAGGCGAAGTGGCAGAGCTTGCCGAACGGCTCACCACAGAGACCGTGTACCTCGCGACCGGCCTTCTCCTTCCGATCTGGTCGAGCCTGCCTATCGACTATTTGGAGGTCCGGCGCATCGTCGACGAAGAGGGCAGAAGCTGGCTCGGTCGCTTGGTTCACGAACTCGATGTGGCCAAGCTGCTCGAGAAATTCGACATTGCCTCCACCGTTGAACTCAGCCCGGAAATGATCATCAGGGCGCTCGGCGAGGGCCGCACAGTCCCTATCAAGCAGCCGTTCGAGGCGACCATCAAATGCTCGCGCGTGGCAGGCGAGCAGCGTTACGAGATCGTCGGGGCGCCTGTCGATCAGCTGCCCTGGCTGAAAAGCATCGGATGCTTCACGGAAGTTATCGCGTTTCGTACTCGGGTGTTTATTCCGGTAGAGACAGCGCCTTCTGTCATCAGCGCACTGTTTCGAGCATGTGGAGCAGCAATGCCGGAGCCATCGATGCCGACGTTCTCGGTTGAGCCCTAACGCCCCACAGTTTTCCTCATGGTATGAACCATCTGTGTAGCATGGAATGGCGAGAAGAGGGACTTAGCCGTCGTTCCTAGACCGTATGCCGAATGACTTGTGTTGCCAGTATCGGACACAACCATGCTTGGGATCGTAGATAGCGGCTATTCAAGGTTCGCTCTCTCAAACCCGACATGCAGGAGCCGGCCCCATAGCGACACCGAGTAGCCCAATTCCAAGACGCCAGCAGATCACGCGCTAACATTGGGAAATTGTATAGCAGCGCCAACGCTGCCCCAATGCTGACGCTTTATGCGAGGGGTATGCTTATTCGTCTGATTTTTGTCTCTATCGCCCCTGCCATCCTGCTGACCGCGTGCGGAAGCGAGCCCGCTGCGCCGACTAAGCCACCTGTTCACAGCGAGGCGATCGCCCACGAAATCGAACTTGTCCGCCTGAAGCTTACGCCGGACGCACAGAAGCGGCTCGGGATTGTTACCGAGCGGATAGGCACCGGCACCGCGTCCGCGATACGCACGACCAGCGGCGAGATCGTCATCCCAGCGGGCGTCGGCGGCGCGCCAATCAACTCCGCCAGCAACCTGCAACAACTCGCCGCTCAGCAGGTCGCAGCCGATGGGGAACTCGCGCGGGCACGCGCGCAACTGGCTCTGGCGCGCGTGGCCTACGATCGCACCTCGGCGTTGGTTGACGAGGAAGCGGGAAGCATCCGCGCGCGCGATGAAGCGACGGCAGCACTTGGCGTGGCCAAGGCTGCTGCCGACGCTGCGGCGGCCCAGCGCCGCCTGCTCGGGCCTGCGGTGGCGAGCCTTGGAAACCAGCGGCACGTCTGGGTGCGGGTCCCGGTGTTCGGGAGTGACCTTGCCGGGCTGCAACAAGGACAGTCGGCGCTGGTCTCGCCGCTTGGACAGGAAGGTGCCAAGCGATCGGCGCGGCCCGTCGATGCGCCGCCATCTGCCAATGCAGTGGCCGGCACCGTCGATCTCTATTTCGCGCTCGATAATCGTGATCGGGCATACCGCGTCGGCCAGAGGGTCAGCGTCGCGCTCCCGCTTGCTGGCGGTAAGAGCGAAGGGCTGTCCGTGCCGACCTCCGCGATCCTGCGCGACATTTATGGCGGTGAATGGGTCTATGCCAAGACCGAGGCCGATACCTATGTGCGCCAGCGGATCGAGGTTGCCGCGACCGAGGGCGGCCGCGCGATCCTGTCGCGGGGCCTGCGTCCCGGCACGCTGGTGGTGACGTCGGGCGCTGCCGAACTGTTCGGCACCGAGTTCGGGGTCGCGCATTGATGCTGACCTGGCTGGTTCGTTCCGCGCTTAAGCAGCGGGTGCTGGTGCTCGCGATGGCGGCGCTGCTGGTGGTGCTGGGCCTGCGGGCTACGGCTGATGTGCCGCTTGACGTGTTTCCCGAATTCGCGCCGCCCATCGTTGAGATTCAGACCGAGGCCCCGGGTCTGTCGACCGAGGAGGTCGAAAGCCTCATCACCGTTCCGATCGAAACGGCAGTGAACGGCGTTCCCGACCTTGCAACCTTGCGGTCCAAATCGGTGCTGGGCCTGTCGTCAGTAACAATCCTGTTCGAGCGCGGAACGGATGTCATCCGCGCCCGGCAGCTGGTGCAGGAGCGTGTGACGCAGGTGCAAGGGCGCCTGCCATCTGCTGCGCGCCCGCCCGTGATGCTGCCGCCGCTGTCATCCACCAGTCGTGCCCTCAAAATTGGCATCTCGTCGAAGAAACTCGACCAAATGGAACTGTCCGAGCTGGTGCGCTGGACGATCCGGCCCAAGCTGATGTCTGTGCCGGGCGTCGCCAACGTCGCCGTGTGGGGCTATCGCGACCGCCAGCTTCAGGTTCTGGCCGACCCCGACCGGCTGCAAGCTTCGGGCGTCACGCTGGCCGAGCTGCGCGCGGCGACCAGCGATGCGGTGCTGGTAGGCGGGGGCGGGTTTGTTGATACACCGAACCAGCGCCTGCCGGTGCAGCAGGCCGGTGCCATCCAGACCTCCGAGGATCTGGCGCGCACCGTCATCAAGATCGCTGGCGACGCGCCGGTTCGGGTCGGCGACGTCGCGCGCGTTGTCGATGGCTATGCCGCACCCATCGGAAATGCCATTATCGATGACGGCCCGGGGATCATGCTGATCGTCGAGAAGCAGCCGACCGGAAACACGCTGCAACTGACCCGCGATGTCGAAGCGGCGGTTGATGAGCTTCGGCCCGGCCTTGATGGCGTGAAGATCGACACCACGATCTTCCGCCCGGCGACCTTCATCGAGAAGTCGATCGATAACCTCACCCGCGCGCTGATGATCGGCTGCCTGCTGGTCGCGATCGTGCTGTTCGCCTTCACCCGCGATTGGCGGCAGGCAACCATCAGTCTGGTTGCCATCCCGCTCTCCCTGTTGGCCGCCGGTTTGGTGCTGCTGTGGAGCGGGGCGACGATCAACACGATGGTGATCGCCGGGCTGGTGATTGCGCTGGGCGAGGTGGTCGATGATGCGATCATCGACGTCGAGAACATCGCGCGGCGACTGCGGTTGAACCGCGACGCAGGCAATCCGCGCTCGGCCTTCAATGTGGTTCTGTCTGCTTCTTTGGAAGTGCGCACGGCAGTGGTGTTCGCCTCGCTGATCGTGATGCTGGTGTTCCTGCCGATCTTCTTCCTCGGCGGGGTCGCCGGCACGTTTTTCCGCCCGCTGGCGATTGCCTATGTGCTGGCGATTGCCGCCTCACTGCTGGTGGCGCTGGTCGTCACCCCTGCGATGTGCCTGATGCTGCTGCCCAATGCGCCGGTAAAGGAGGAGCGCGACACGCGCCTCGTCGCATCGCTCAAGCGGCGCTATCTTGGCGTTCTCCCGCGCCTGGTAGCCCGCCCCGGACTTGCGATGGGGATCGTCGCGGGCGGATTGCTGCTGTCCGGCATCGGGTATGCTGGCTTCAAGGACCAGTTCCTGCCCGATTTCCGCGAGACCGACTTCCTGATGCACTTTGTCGAGAAGCCGGGCATCGGGATTGAGGCGATGGATCGCATCACGATCCGTGCTTCCAAGGAGCTGCGCGCGATCCCGGGGGTGCGCAATTTCGGCGCGCATATCGGCCGGGCCGAAGCCGCTGACGAGGTGGTTGGGCCCAACTTCACCGAGCTGTGGATCAGCCTCGACGACGGCGTTGACTATGACTCCAGCGTCGCCCGCATCAAGGAGGTGGTCGATGGCTACCCCGGCCTCTACCGCGATGTGCTTACCTATCTGCGCGAACGCATCAAGGAGGTGCTGTCCGGTGCCGGTGCAACCGTTGTTGTGCGCATCTATGGTCCCGATCAGGCTGAACTCCGCGCCACTGCCGAGCGGCTTCGGGCAAAGGTTGCAGCAATCCCAGGCGTGACGGATCTCAAGGTCGAACAGCAGGTGCTTGTCCCGCAAATCCAGATCCGCCCGCGAGCGGCTGATCTGGTCACCCTCGGCCTTACGCTGGGCGAGGTGCGACGGCAGGCGCAGACCTTGGTGGCGGGCGAGAAGCTGGGCGAAATCTATCGCGACCAGAAGGCGTTCGACGTGGCCTTGTGGGGCGAGTCTGCCATTCGCGGCGACCAGCACGCCCTTGCCGATCTGATGATTCAGACTCCCGTTGGCGCGCCGGTGCGCCTGCGCGACGTTGCCGATGTGGTGATCGTGCCCGCGCCCAACGAAATCAAGCGTGAGGACGGCCAGCGCCGCCTCGACGTCACCCTCAACATCGCCAGCGATGCCGATCTCGGTGCTGTCGCACGCTCTGTCGAAACGGTCGTGCAGGAGGTGCCATTTGCGACCGGCTACCATCCCGAAATTCTGGGCGAATATGCTGCACTCACTGAATCGCGTGAACGGCTGTGGACGGTAGGCCTCGCCTGTCTGGTCGGTATCCTGTTGCTGGTATGGCTCGAATTCCGGTCGGCGCGGATCACCGCACTGGTTGGGCTCAGCCTGCCCTTTGCTTTGGTCGGCGGAGTTGTTGGCGTGGCGCTGACAGGCGGGGTGCTGTCGCTGGGATCGCTGGTCGGGTTTGTGACTGTGATCGGCATCTCGGCACGCAACGGTATCATGCTGCTTTCGCACTACGATCACCTGCGCCGGTTCGAGGGCGAGGAGTTCGGCCCGGCATTGATCCTTCGCGGCGCGCAGGAACGTCTGGTGCCAATCCTGATGACCGCGCTGTGCGCCGGCCTTGCGCTGGTGCCGCTGGTGATTGCGGGCGACAAGCCGGGACACGAGATCGAACACCCGATGGCCATTGTCATTCTGGGCGGGCTAATCTCCTCGACCATACTCAACCTGTTCCTGATGCCCGCGCTCTATGCCCGTTTTGGCAAATACCGTCCCGCGCCCGAGCCTGAATTGGTGGAGGCAGCGGCATGAAGCGGCTTGTCCCGTTAGTGACGCTGATGACAGCCGCCTGTGCAACATCGCCCTTGCCGCCTGCGCCAGCGATCAACCGTGATCTCGCCGCCGCGCCGTTCGCCAGCCTGCCGGTTGCTACAATCGCGCCAGTGCCTGACGACTGGTGGCGGCTTTATGACGATCCAGTTCTGGATCAGCTTGTCGAAGCCAGCCTCGCCGCCAATGCCGACCTGAGGGTTGCATATGCCAATCTCGACGGCGCACGCGCCGCGCTGCGACTGTCCGAAGCGGCCCGCCTGCCTCAGACGACCATTGAGAGCGGTCTCGGCATCGACAACCCCGCAAATCAGCCCAGCGCATCGGGCAATGTGCCCACCACCGATTATGATCTTGCTGCCACCGCCAGCTGGGATGCCGATTTGTTCGGTAGGCTGCGTTCTGCGGCGCTTGCGGCTCGCGCTGATGCCGACGCGCAGGCCGCTGCGATGGATGGCGTGCGGGTCGCTGTGGTGGCTGATACGGTCCAGGCCTATGTCGATTTGTGCGGTGCCACCGGCGGCATTGCGATGGTGAGCGAGCAAGTCAGGCTGCTGGAACGCGCATTGCGGATCACCAACAGCCAGCTTGCGGCGGGCGAGGTCTCTCCGCTCGAGGTGGCGCAGGCTGCAAACCTTGTCGCGACCACGCGGGCGGCGATTGCTCCGCTGGAAGCGGCGCAGGCGAATGCTCGCTATCGTCTTGCCACGCTGGCCGGACGCCCGCCAGCAGATGCCCGGACCAATCCCGTAACCTGCGCAGCGCCGCCGCGCTTGCGCGATGCCGTGCCCGTTGGCGATGGAACGGCGCTGTTGCTTCGCCGCCCTGACGTTCGTGAAGCAGAACGCCGCCTTGTTGCTGCCACCGCACGGATCGGGGTGGCGCGCGCAGACCTTTACCCGCGCGTCAATCTTGGCGGCGCGATCGGGCTGTTGAGCGGCGGGCTGGTTGCCACCGCTTCCCCGCTGGTCAGCTGGTCATTCCCCAATCAGGCTCCGGTGCGGGCCAAAATCGCTCAGGCCGAAGCGACCGAACGCGCAGCTTTCGCGGCATGGGATGTCGCCGTGCTCCGCGCCTTGCGCGAAGTCGAGACGGCGCTTGCGGCTTACGATGCCGAAGTGCGCCGCAACCGCGTGCTGATCGAGGCGCGCGATCAGGGACAGGCCTATGCTCGCCGCGCGGAGGCCCGGGTGCGGCTTGGCGACGCTACCCCGCTGCTGCGGATCGATGCGGACCGCACGTTGGCGCAGGCACAGCTAGCGCTGGCGCAATCCGAACTCGCGGTTGCACAGGCACAGGTGGCTTTGTTCCGGGCGCTGGGTGGTGGCTGGCGCACGAACAAGCAGCCGCTAGAATAGCAGCATGAGAATCCTGATCGTCGAGGACGATGCCGATACCAGCCAGTTCATCGCCCGCGGCCTTGCCGAGTTGGGCCATCAGGTCGTGACCAGCGGCGATGGACGCGATGGACTGTTCCACGCAACAGATGGCGGCTTTGATGCCGTGGTGGTCGACCGGATGCTACCGGGGCTGGATGGCCTCGCTCTCGTCAAGGCCCTGCGCGCTGCCGGGAACACGACGCCGGTGCTGATGCTGACAGCCGTCAGCGGGATTGCCGATCGGGTCGAAGGGTTGGAGGGCGGAGCTGACGATTATCTGGTCAAGCCGTTCGCTTTTACCGAGTTGGCGGCACGCATCCATGCGCTCGGTCGTCGTCCTTCGGCCGCGGCGGAGCCCGCCCGGCTGATCGCAGGCGACATCGAGCTCGATTTGCATCGCCGCACTGTCTCGCGGGCAGGGCGCAGGATCGCGCTCCAACCCCGCGAGTTCACGCTTCTGGCCGAGCTGATGCGGCACCCCGGGCGGATTATGACCCGCACCATGCTGCTCGAACGGGTGTGGGATTTCGACTTCGATCCCAAGACCAACATCGTCGAGACCCATCTCAGCCGGTTGCGTTCCAAGCTCAATGCCGGGTTTGACAGCGATCCGATCGAGACCGTGCGCGGTGCGGGCTATCTTATCAGGGACGGCGTATGAGGCGCTGGCTGCGCGGGACGTTCGGCCTGGTGGCCGCGGTCGCCCTCGGATTTGCGCTGGCCACGCTGGCGATCGGGGTTGTGGCGTTCGAAACGACCCACGAAGCGCTCGAACTGCAGCTCGATCACCGCATCGCGATCGAAACGCAGGCACTGATCGATGAAGGGCAGGACGGGCATGAGGGTGTCGCGGCGGCTATCCGGCGGCGCGAGGCGGCAAGCAGCACGGCAAGCCTTGGCTATCGGCTTGTCGATGCCGCAAACAATCCCGTGGCCGGCGCGCTCGATGCCACCGTGCCGGCCAAACCCGGCTATGTCGAACTCTTGCCCTACAAGGCAGGCGGCGAGGAGCGCATCGCGCAATCGCTGACCACGATCCTGCCTGGTGAATACCGGCTGCTGGTCGCGGCCGATCGTGCCGCTATCGACGAGATGGACATCCGTTTCATCCAGCTGTTCCTCGGAGCCTTCGGGGCGATGCTGCTGCTCGGTATCGCGGCGGCCTGGCTGGTCGGCCTTGTCACGCGCCGCCGCCTTGCCCGGATCGATCACACCGCCGCAGCAATCATTGACGGTGATCTGTCGCGGCGCGTGCCGCTCTCGGGGAGCGGCGACGAGTTCGACGGCGTGGCGGAGACACTGAACCTGATGCTCGATCGCATTGGCGGTCTAATGGAGAACCTGCGTCAGGTATCGAGCGACGTTGCCCATGATCTTCGCACGCCGCTGACGCGGCTCCAGAACCGGCTCGATGAGGCTCTGCGGGAAGCAGACCCCAAGCTGCAGCGCAGTGCGATCGAGGCGGCCGCGGCAGAGACGACCGAGTTGCTCGAAGTTTTTTCCGCGCTGCTGCGGATTGCGGAGGTCGAAGGCATGGCCGCCCGTGCGCACTTCCAGACGGTGGATCTCAGCGCGGTGGTGGCCGATGTGGCGGAGGCGTTCCGACCATCAATGGAGAGCAGCGGCCACCAGCTTGTGGTCAGCATTACCCCTCGCGTGACCCTGCCGGGAGACCGCCGGCTTCTGCAACAGATGCTCACCAACCTCCTCGACAACGCCGTTCAGCACACGCCCCAAAGAACCTCTGTGCGCATTGACCTCGTCCAGGCCGATGGCCGTATACGCCTGAGTATAACCGACGATGGTCCTGGCGTGGGGCAGAATGAAGCTCCCGAGCTGTTCAACCGGTTCGCGCGTGTCGACCGCAGCCGGTCGACACCGGGGCATGGGCTCGGGCTGGCGATGGTGGCGGCGATCGTTGCGGCTCATTCCGGCAAAGCCGCCATCGCGTCTCGCCCAGGCTTCGGCGTCCACATAACGCTTTAGCCAAAGGTGCGTGCAGCAGCGCTAAAGCGGAGCAGCCTGATCAGGCAGAGGCGCTAGGGGAACACCCTAAGCGGGCGTCTTGCCAGAGGTGTCAGCCTTGCCGACTGAACTCCGCTGCGGAATGAGAACAACCAGCAGGATGATCGCCGCGATGAGAGCGGCCGAGGCGATCGGGCGGCTGAGTTCAAGACCGCCACTCGCCACTGGCTTGTCGAGAAAGTCGCCCACGGTCGCGCCAAGCGGACGTGTGAGGATGAAGGCCGCCCAAAACAGCGCCACCCTGCTAATCTTGGTTTGCCAGTAAAGCAGAGCCAGAATGGCCAAGGCTGCGCCAAACACGGCGGCGGCGCCAAGATAGCCGAGCGGGCCGTCAGCCAGCCAATCGCCCAGCGCCGTGCCCAGGGTCTGCGACAAAGTGATCGTCACCCAGTAGAACATTTCCGCGCGCGCCGCGTGAATGTCGGCAACATTGATCGAGCCCATCGCCCGATACCAGATCCATAGGCTCGCCAGCACCATGGCGAAGAGCAGCAAGGAACCGCCCGGATAACCGATACCGATCGACCGGGTCGCAAAATCGGCCATTGTGGTGCCCGCTGTCGTCGACGCGATGATCGTCGTCCAATAGAGCAAGGGATGAAAGCGGCGCGCGCGGATCTGCGCCGTTACCAGCACCAAGAGCAGGCTCAGGAAAATCGCGGTTCCGACAAGATAGCCGTTCAGGCCGCCTTGGCCGGCCGTGGCGGTCGTTTCGCCCAGCCAGCTCATGCTGACGGTATCACCAGCTGTTTCGCCAAAGGTTGTTGCAAGGATCTTGATGATCCAGAAGCCCAAAGTAATCGCTGGCACCTTGCTTAGCGCCGCAGACTGAGATGCATTCATGGCCGACCTCGCATCGCCGAAAAGCCAGCCTAGCAGCCTTAGGCAGTGAACCCGGGGTGAATGTCAGATCCGTACCCACTAGCGGTCACCCGCTGCGAACGCGCGCGGCCCTAAAACCAGGCGGGCAGCCATCGCCTCGCTTGTGCCGTAAGCAGACCTTCCGCAGACGACCTCAAAGCGGGAATTCGAGCTTGCCTTGTTCTATGACTGCTTCGCACCCGATCCGGATTAGCCGCTTGTAAATTTTTGGTGCGCAAGACCCGGCAAGTTTTCGATCAAACTAAGGTGCCGCTCTCTAAACTTGCTGGTCCCCAAGCGGGGCGGTGCTAAGGCTCAGTTGGTGATCTTCACGTGGAGCAAGTATGGCTAACTTCATTGTCAGGTTAGCAAAGTCGTTCCGGCAAGATAGCCGCCTTTTGGTCACGTTTTTGATCGGCGCGACTGCATTATTCGGAATGGCCAAGCTCGCATCAGAGGTTTTTGAAGGCGACACTTTTGCAATCGACAAGGCCATAATGCTTGCTCTCAGAACCGCCGGAGATGCTTCAGAGTTGGTTGGGCCCTCTTGGATCAAGCCGGCAATGATCGACATGACTGCACTGGGCGGTGCCCCCGTTCTAACCCTTGTCACGGTTTTGGCCACGGGATCATTAGTCGCGATGCGCAGGTACAGTACGGCGGGGTTTGTCGTCCTATCGGTTTCCTGCGGATCGGTTT
The DNA here is from genome assembly GCA_937873425.1 of uncultured Sphingopyxis sp. Lineage (GTDB taxonomy): Bacteria > Pseudomonadota > Alphaproteobacteria > Sphingomonadales > Sphingomonadaceae > Sphingopyxis. Next base: position 14,456 of record CALMYE010000045.1, read on the forward strand.
TGAGTTTTATGATCAAGGCCATTTTTGTCCGCCCTCGGCCGGAGATTGTCCCGCATCTCGTCGAAGCGACATCGACCAGTTTTCCTAGCGGACATGCGATGAATTCCGCGATCGTATACCTCACACTCGCGGTGCTACTCGCTCGAAGCGAGGCTAACCGTCAGATCCAATTTTACCTTATCGGTGCCGCAATCTTGCTGACGCTATTGGTCGGTACGACGCGGGTGTTCCTTGGCGTGCACTGGCCCACCGATGTTCTTGCTGGCTGGGTAATCGGGGCTGCATGGGCGGCCTTATGTTCGCTCGCCGCCAAATGGCTTCAGGACCATCAGGCTATCGAGCAGCCCTCTTCGCTCCATTCACGCAAGTCCTGAACCCACCGACCTTCGGCTATAAGCCAAGCCGGTGCGCAATCCCGAAAGCCGTATGGCTGCTCTTGGTGGAACCAGACATTCATGCTGGCTGTCGTGTGCGACCGAGTTTTGGTCGAAGCAGGTCTGCTCGCGCTGCGAATGGTGGTCATCCCAGGATCGCGACCTCCAACCCTTACGGCATTCTGTGTTAGCGTCCGCGCTCGTGGTGTAATTTCCGGTGTAGGCGATGGTGTATTCCGGG
>CALMYE010000046.1 GCA_937873425.1 uncultured Sphingopyxis sp.
AAAAAATCGGGAGAGCTGCAATGTATGATCTGGTGATTCGCGGCGGCACGGTCGTCGACGGGACGGGCGGCCGGCCCTTCGCGGCGGATGTCGCGGTCGAGGGTGATCGCATCGTCGCGGTGGGCGCGAACCTCGGCCCCGCGCGCGAGGAGATCGACGCCTCCGGCAAGATCGTCACCCCCGGCTTCGTCGACGTCCACACCCATTATGACGGGCAGGCGACGTGGGACGCCGAAATGGCGCCGTCGAGCTGGCACGGCGTAACCACCGTCGTCATGGGCAATTGCGGCGTCGGCTTCGCGCCCGCCAAGCCCGACCGCCACGACTGGCTGATCAGCCTGATGGAAGGGGTCGAGGATATCCCCGGCACCGCGCTCGCCGAGGGCATGTCGTGGGATTGGGAGACCTTCCCCGAATATATGGACGCTCTGGAAAAATTGCCGCGCACCGTCGATGTCGCCTGTCACGTCCCGCACGGCGCGGTGCGCGCCTATGTGCTCGGCGACCGCGAAAAGCCCGGCGCGATCCCGACCGACGAAGACATCGCCGAAATGTCGCGCATCGTCGAGGAAGGCGTGCGCGCCGGTGCGCTCGGTTTCTCGACCAGCCGCACCGTGCTGCATAAGTCGGTCGACGGCGAACTCGTCCCCGGCACCACCGCCACCGCCGAGGAACTGATCGCCATCGGCCGCGCGATGGGGCGCGTCGGTTACGGCGTGTTCGAAATGGCGAGCGACCTGAAGCGCGAATGGAACGAGTTCGAATGGATGGGCGATCTCAGCCGCGAAACCGGCCTTCCCGTGACCTTCGCCGCGCTCCAGTCGATCGCCAAGGAATTGCCGCTCGAGGAACAGATTGCGGAGATGCGCCGCCAGAATAGGGCCGGCGCCAATATCGTCGCGCAGATCGCGCTGCGCGGCAACGGCATCATCATGGCGTGGCAGGGCACCGTCCATCCTTTCCGCTTCAAGCCCGCGTGGAACGAGATCATCGACCTGCCGTGGGATCGGCAGCTCGCGTATCTGAAAGACCCGGCGTTCCGGGCGCGCATGACGCAGGAACCGAACATCTGGCCGGAAAGCGACATCCTCGACTTCCTGAAAATCGTCGCCGAGGGCTGGCCGGTCCATTTCGAGATGGACCCCGATTTCAACTACGAACCCCGAATGGATGAAAGCATCGCGCATCGCGCCGCGGCGGCAGGCGTCACCCCGTCCGAATATGCCTATGACCTTCTCATGAAGGACGACGGCAAGGGGTTCATCTATTTCCCCATCCTCAATTATCGCGACGGCAACCTCAATTTCCTCGAGGATCTGCAGGCGTCCGACGACACGGTGAACAGCCTGTCCGACGGCGGCGCGCATTGCGGGACGATCTGCGACGCCGCATCGCCGACCTTCATGCTCCAGCATTGGGTGCGCGACCGCGCGGGCCATCGCATTGCGCTCGAACATGCGATCAAGCGCCAGTGCCGCGATACGGCAGTGCTTTACGGGCTGGAGGATCGCGGGCTGCTCGCCCCCGGCTATCTCGCCGACCTCAACGTCATCGACATGGAGGCGCTGAAGCTCGGCAAGCCGTGGCTCGCCTTCGACCTGCCCGCGGGCGGCAAGCGCCTGCTGCAAAAGGCCGACGGCTATGTCGCGACGGTCAAGTCGGGCGTCGTGACCTTCAAGGGCGGCGAGATGCAGGGGCCGACCCCCGGCGGCGTGATCCGCGGCCCGCAGCGCGTCGAACTGGCGATGGCGGCGGAATAGCCCGCCCGCCCGCCGGTCAGCGTTCGAGCAGGTCGGCGGGCAGCGTCGGTTCGCCGATGATCAGCGCGAAGCGGCGCCATATCTCGTCGCGGTCGGGATCGCCGCGCTCGATGAAGGCGCGGACCATCTGCTCGCCGAGGCCGTAGTTGATCACATAGCTGCGATACTGGTCGGTGAAGCTGACCGACTGTTCGGCGCGCTCGGGCGAGACGAGCAGATATTTCTGCGTCAGCGCCACCGCCGTCGGCCGGTCGATCACGCCATCCAGATATTGCTGCGCGATCGTCAGCCGCGCCCCGGTCAGCGCCTTCATCGCGTCGAGCAATTGCCAGTAGCGGTCGTCGGCGGGCGGCGCGATTCCCGCGAGCGGCATCAGCACGTCGCGTTCGGTGTCGGGACGCGTCCGGCCGGGAAAGGCGAGGTCGATGCCGTAATTGGCGGTGCCCTCGGCGATCAGGCTCTGCGGGCTGTAGAGCGGATAGACGCTGTATTCGGTCCAGCCGCGGCCCTTCACCAGCTGCTCCTCGATCTTCATGTTGAGCAGGTGGTGGCCTGGATAGCCCTCATGGCAGCCGAGGTCGAGCGCGCGCGACAGGCGGATCGGCAGATCGGTGTTGACCTGGATGATGCTGTGATAGCCGCCCTGGTAGTAGTTGTAGCCGCTCCAGCTCTTGCCGGTGACGAACTGCAGCTCGAAGCTCTCGCCGTGCGGCATCGCGACATGCGCGGCGGTGCGGCCACGGCAGCGCGCGATCGCGGCGTCGAACACGCGCTGGAGCCGCTCCTTGGGGATGGTGAAGCGGTCGAGCCAGGCCTCGACGCGCGCCGCGAGCGGCCCCTCGCCGGGGACGAGCGCGTCGATGGTCGCAAGCGCCGGGTCATAGCTCGCCAGCGGCTTCAGCACCGGGCGCACGCCGAACAGGCGCTCGGCCTCTTCGGCGAAGGAGAAGCGCATCCCGCCCATCATCATCAGCCGCGTCTCGGCAGCGCGAAGCTGCGCGGCGAGAAAGGCGGCGCGGCGGCGCTCGATCGGGTCGGTCAGGCCGGGCATCGCCTCCTCGACCTTGCCCATCAGCTGGCGCGTCGCGATCAGCAGCGCACCGCGGTCGCGCGGGCTGGCGATCGCCGCGTCCATCAGCCCCTGCGGACCGTAATAGGCGTCGATATAGCCCTTTTCGTGCGTCCCGATCTCGAGGCTGAGCTGAACATAGGCGGTGCCGATCGCGTCGATCGTCCGTCCCGCGAGCTCGCCGTCCCCGGGATCTGCGGCCGCCGCGCGCACCGGCCATGTGGCAGCGGGCGGCGGCGCTTCGGGCGCGGCGCCCGATGGCGGGGGCAGGGCGGTCATTCCCGGGATGATGATCGCGCGCGGCTCGCCGCTCTCAGCGGCGGGCGCGGGTGCCGCTCCCGACGGCGGCGGCAGCGCGGTCAGGCCGGGCACGATCTCGATGCGGGGTTCATCGGGACGAGCGGCGGCGGGAGCCGGTGCCGGCACCGGAGCGGATGCGGGCGCCGCTTGCTCCTGCGCCCGGCGCTGTCCGACGGCGCGCTTCATTTCGGGGTCGAGCGCATAGCATCCCGAGAGCGTGGCGGCGGCGAGCAGCGCGGCGAGGGGAAGGCGCAGGCGGTTGGTCGTCATGCGGGCAGGGGCTCCGATATGTCGCGGACGTCGCCGTCGGCTTCGATCTCCGCATCCTTCTGGCCGTCGATCCTATGATGCTCCGGATGCAGCGGCGCAAGACGCAGTATGGCATAACCGACGAGCGCGGCGGCGAGCGAACCCGTCAAAATGCCGATCTTGGCTTCCTCGACCAGCAGCGGGTCACCGGGAAAGGCGAGGCTGCCGATGAACAGGCTCATCGTGAAGCCGATGCCGCAGAGCAGCGCGACGCCATAGACCTGCAGCCAGGTCGCGCCGCGCAGCGGGCCGGCGACGCCCAGCTTTACGCACAGCCACACGCTGCCGAAAATGCCGATCTGCTTGCCGAGAAACAGGCCCGCGGCGACGCCGAGCGGCAGCGGCGCGAAAATCCGCTCTGCGGTCAGCCCGGACAGGTCGACCCCGGCATTGGCGAAGCCGAACAGCGGCACGATCGCGAAGGCGACCCACGGATGCAGCGCATGTTCCAGCCGGTGGAGCGGCGAGACCCTGCTGTCGGGCGTGCCGGGTGTCCGCTCGAACGGGATCGCCATCGCCGCGAGCACGCCGGCGATCGTCGCATGGACGCCCGAGAGCAGCATCGCATACCAGAGCAGCAGGAAGAGCAGCAGATAGACGGCGAGTGCCTTCACGCCCAGCCGGTTGCAGGCGAACATGGCGCCGAGCACGGCGGTTGCCGCGCCCAGCGCCAGCAGGTTGATCTTGGCGGTATAGAAAAGCGCGATGATCGCGACCGCGCCCATGTCGTCGACGATCGCGACGGTGACGAGGAACAGCTTGAGCGACGTCGGCGCCCGCGACCCGAGCAGTGCCAGCACGCCCATCGCGAAGGCGATGTCGGTCGCCGCGGGGATCGCCCAGCCCTGCGCCAGTCCCGGTGTGCCGCCGGCGAAGGCGATATAGAGCGCCGCCGGAACCGCCATGCCCGCCGCCGCCGCGATCATCGGCAGCGCGCGCCGGTCCCAACTCGCAAGGCGGCCGTCGACGAACTCGCGCTTGATCTCGAGCCCCACGAGCAGGAAGAAGACCGCCATCAATCCGTCGTTGATCCACAGATGGAGCGTCATCGCGCCCAGTTTGTCGCTGAGCACGGGGCCGGTCGCGGCGTGGATGGCATGGAAATAGGCGTCGCCCAGCGCCGAATTGGCGATGGCCAGCGCGACCGCCGCCGCGGCGATCAGCAGCATCCCGCCCGCGCTTTCACTTGCGAGGAATGCGCGCAGCGCGGAGCGGTCGGACGATGCGCTGGTCATGGCGCGATCTGTTAGCGCGCCCGATGTGCCGCGTCACCCTTTACCGGCGGCCCGCATTTGACTAGGGCTAAGTGCCTGTGACGCCACGACGTCATCGGGGGGCGGGATGGGGGTTTCGACGGCAGGGCTGGAGACGCTGGTCGCGCTGGCCGGCCACGAGCTGATGCTCTTCGCGTCGGTGGGCATCGTGCTGATCGGGCTCGACGATCTCTTCTTCGACATATTGTGGTTCGCCGCGCGCCGCCGCGGGGCCGGACCCGCCTATCTGGGCGACCTGACGGCGGACGGGCGGCTGGAAGGGCCGCTCGCGGTCTTCGTGCCGGCATGGGACGAAGCGAAAGTGCTGCCCGCCATGATCCGCCGGACCCTCTCGGCGTGGGAGGGCGAGGATTTCCGCCTCTATCTCGGCTGCTATCCCAACGACGCCGCGACGCTGTTCGCCGTGTCGCCGCTCGTCGCCGCCGACCCGCGCCTGCGCCTCGTCATCGGCGATGCCGACGGGCCGACGACCAAGGGCGAGAATCTCAACCGGCTGTGGGCGGCGATGGGCGCCGACGAGCGGGCCCAGGCGATCCGCTTCGCCGCCGTCGTCCTCCACGATGCCGAGGATGTCGTCCACCCCGCCGAACTCGCCCTCTATCGCGCCGGACTGACGCGCCACGCGATGGTCCAGATTCCCGTGCTGCCGCTGCTCGGCCCGGGAAAGCAGTGGGTGGCGGGCCATTATGCCGACGAATTCGCCGAGGCGCACGGCAAGGATCTGGCGCTGCGCTCGGCGCTCGGCGCGCCGCTGCCGTCGGCGGGGGTCGGCTGCGCGCTCACACGGAGCGCCCTGACCTTGCTCGCGCTCCGGCGCGGCGGCCAGCCCTTCCGTTCCGACAGCCTGACCGAGGATTATGAGCTCGGTATCCTCGTCGGCACCCACGGGCTCGGCGCGGCCTTCGTCGCGGCGGTCGATGCGGACGGCGAATGGATCGTGTCGCGCGGCGCCTTTCCGGCGACGATGGCGGCAGCGGTGCGGCAGAAGGCGCGCTGGATCGCCGGCATCGCGCTGGCGGGCTGGGATCATCTCGGCTGGGCGGGCCCCGAAAAGGGCGGCTGGATCGCCCGCTGGATGCTGTGGCGCGACCGCCGCGCCCCGCTCGCCGCGATCGTCCTGCTCGCCGGCTATGCGGCACTGGTCGTCGGTGCGGCGGGCTGGATCGGCCATGGACTGTTCGGCTGGCAGGCGCATCCGCCGGGCGCGGCGCTGGAACTGCTGATGACGCTGACCGGTGCGCTGCTGCTCTGGCGGCTCGGCATGCGCGGCCATTTCGCGGCGCGCGCCTATGGGTTCCGGCAGGGGGTGCTGGCGTTGCCGCGCGCCTTCGTCGCCAATATCGTCGCGATGCTCGCGGCGCGGCGCGCGATTCTGCTCTATTGGCGCATGCTGCGCTCGGGCGAAGTGGTGTGGGAAAAGACCGAGCATCGCGAGGGCGACATGTCGCTGGTCGCGCCGCCGCCGGTGCGCGCGCGATGATGCAGATGGCGACACGGCCGGTCCTGCGCCGCGACGCGCGGGCGCTGCGCTTCCTGTTGCTCCTGCTCGGCGGCTGGACGCTCGTGCGGGCGATGGCGCACTGGAACCCCGCGCCGCCGCCGGTGCGCGGGGCGCCGCCCTCGCCGTGGCGTGTGGCGGCGGTGGTGGATGCCGGCACCCTTGCCGCTTTCCCGGAGCCTGCCGCTATTCCGCCGGGTACCGCCCGAACGCATCGGCCGCCACCTTCCGGGGCCGTCTATCGGATGGCCGCCGCGCCGCCGCCGCAGGCGGGCGACGACGCGGGCCGGCACGACATGCGGCTGGGGCTGATCGCCCGCTTCCTGCCGGTCCCGCCCGGTATCCAGGTGCATGGCGCCCTGCCCGAGCGTGCGGGCGCCTGGATGGCGGTGCCGCCCGCGGCCGAAACCGCACCGCCGGCCGCCGGACAGCCTTTCTGGATGCGGCGGCAGATGGCGGGCTGGACGCTCGGCAGCTGGGTTTATCTGCGTTCGGGCTCGAACGGTGCGGCGGGCGGCGTCGCTCCGGCGGGCCAGCTCGGCGGCAGCCAGGCCGGCGCGCGGCTGGCCTATGGCCTCGGCGATGCGGGACGGCTGCGCGCCTATGGCCGGGCGACGATCGCGCTCGCCGAAACGCGCCAGCGCGAAGTGGCGCTCGGGCTGGCCTTCGCGCCGGTCGCGGGTTGGCCGGTCGATGTTGCGGCCGAACGGCGTATCGCAGTGGGAAGCGGGGGGCGGACGGCCTTCGCGGCGATGGTCGCCGGCGGGGTGAGCGACGTCGCGCTGCCGCACGGCTTCCGCCTCGACGCCTATGGCCAGGCGGGCATCGTCGGTGCGCGGCGGCGTGACGGCTTCGCTGACGCCGCGCTTGTCGTCGATCGCGAGGTCGCGCGGATGCCGGAGGTGTCGCTGCATCTCGGCGCGCTCGCCGCGGGTGCGGCGCAGCCGGGCGCGGCGCGCGCCGATGTCGGGCCGCGCCTGACGCTGCGCCTGCCGGAAGTGGGCGAGGGCAGCCGCGTCGCGCTCGACTGGCGGCAGCGCGTCGCGGGCGACGCCGAACCCCGCAGCGGCCTCGCGCTGACGCTGGCCGCCGACTTCTGATTCTTGCCGAAATTTCGGCGGCAGGGCGATTCCCCGGCCGGTAAAATTGGTCTAGGGTCGCATCGTCGCCCCGTCCGGGGCGTCATCGCAAATCTGCACGTCCGGGGCTCATGGATCTCTATCTTCCCGTCGCCAATCTTTCGGTCAACGCGCTCGTCATCGTCCTGCTCGGCGGCGGGGTGGGCCTGTTGTCGGGGATGTTTGGGGTCGGCGGCGGATTCCTGACCACGCCGCTGCTGATCTTCTACGGCATTCCGCCCACCGTCGCGGCGGCGTCGGCGGCGACGCAGGTGACCGGGGCGAGCGTGTCGGGCGCGCTCGCGCACCTCGAACGCGACGGGGTCGATCTGCGCATGGGCGCGGTGCTGATCGTCGGCGGCCTGCTCGGCTCGCTGATCGGCGCCGGACTGTTCGAATTGCTGACCGTCTGGGGCCAGATCGATACGGTCATCAACATCCTCTATGTCGCGCTGCTCGGTTCGGTCGGCACGATGATGGCGCGCGAGGCGATCGCCGTGCTGCGCGCGCAGCGCGCGGGCCTGCCCGCGCCGGCGCGCAAGCGGCGCCACCATCCGGTGGTCGCCAACCTGCCGCTGCGCTGGCGCTTCTATCGCTCGGGTCTCTACATCTCGCCGCTCGCGCCGCTGCTGCTCGGCATGGCGGTCGGCATCCTCACCATGCTGCTCGGCGTCGGCGGCGGCTTCATCATGGTTCCGGCGATGATCTATCTGCTCGGCATGGGGACGCAGGTCGTGGTCGGCACCTCGCTGTTCCAGATATTGTTCGTGACGATCGGCGCGACGATGGTCCATGCGATGACCACCGGTGCGGTCGACATCGTGCTTGCCGGATTGCTGCTTCTGGGCAGCGTGATCGGCGCGCAGGTCGGCGCGCGTTTCGCGCAGCGGGCAAGGCCCGAATATCTGCGCGCCGCGCTCGCGGTGATCGTGCTGCTCGTCGCGCTGCGCATGGCGGTCGATCTCTTCATCCGCCCCGACGAAATCTATACGGTGCAATGATCCGGTTCCGCGCCTTGCTCCTCTCGCTGGCGCTGCTCGCGCTGCCCGCCGGCGCGGCCGCGCAGGGCGGCGACCCTCGACTGGTCCCCGACGTGTCGAGCCGCGCGATCGACATCCAGTACAGCTTCACCGGCGAGGAGCTGCTGCTGTTCGGCGCGATCCTCTATCCCGGCCAGCGCCTGCCCGACGACCGCGCCGATATCGTGGTGGTGCTGAAGGGGCCGGTGCGGCCGATCGTGCTGCGCGAAAAGCGCCGCGTCGCGGGCATATGGGTCAATGCCAGCAGCCTGCGCCTGCGCACCTCACCCGGCTTCTACGCGATCGGATCGTCGCAGCCGATCGGCGAGCTGGTCGACGAGCGCACCGCCGCCATCTTCGAACTGGGGCTCGACAATCTGTCGATGTCGCCGTCCGACTTTTCCGATGCGGGCAAGCTGGCGCGCTTCGAGGCGGGGCTGGTCGATCTCTATCGCCGCATGGACCTGTTCCACGAAAATCCGGCGGCAGTCGAGATCACCGAGGGCGTGCTCTATCGCGCGCGCATCCCGGTGCCGGCGCGGGTGCCGGTCGGCACCTATCGCGCCGAAACCTTCCTGATCAGCAAGGGCCGCGTCATCGCCGTCGCCTCGCGCAACGTTGAGATCCGCAAGGCCGGCTTCGAACGCTTCGTCGCGCTCGCGGCGGAACGTCATGGTTTCCTCTACGGCCTGACCGCGGTCGTCATGTCGCTGCTGTTCGGCTATGCCGCCTCGGCCATCTTCAAGCGCCGCTAAGATAAGCGCTTTCTTTACTATCCCCTGCGATAAGGGCGTCCGGGACGCTCTATCGACACTGGCGGGGACATTGAATGGATATGCAAGGTGGTGGATTCTCGGCCAGCGATGCGGCCCCGGCGCAGCACGTCCGGCTGGCGGGCGGCGGCACGGCGGCGGCGGTCAGCCCGGCGGCGGCGCTCCGCCGCGACGATCTGCTGGTCGGCGAGGTCATCGACATCGCCGGTTCGGCGTCGCGCATCCTGCTCGACGCCGCGGCGCTCGGGCGCCTGTCGGAAGCCGCCGATCCGGCGGTCGCGATGGCCGGACAGGTCGGGGCGCAGGTCAAGGTGCGCGTCGGCAACGTATGGCTCGTCGCGAGCATCCGCGACCAGCAATTGCACGAGCACGGCGAGGGGCTGATCGTCGCGACGATCGACTTCCTCGGCGAAGGCGACGAAGAGAAGATCACCGGGCGCATCCACAATTTCCGCCGCGGCGTGACGCGCTATCCGATCCCCGGCAGCCCGGTCTATGCGGCGACCAGCGCCGACCTCAAGCAGATCTACGCCGCCGACGAGCGCGCGCATGTCGAGATCGGCACCGTCTATCCGACGCGCGACATCCGCGGCTCGCTTTATGTCGACGCGATGCTCGGCAAGCATTTCGCGCTGCTCGGATCGACCGGCACCGGCAAATCGACCAGCGCCGCGCTGATCCTGCACAAGATCTGCGAGCTGGCGCCGCAGGGCCATATCGTGATGATCGACCCGCACGGCGAATATTCGGCGGCGTTCAAGGGCACCGGCGCATTGTTCGACGTCGACAATCTCGCCATGCCCTATTGGCTGATGAACTTCGAGGAGCATTGCGAGGTCTTCGTCACCAGCGAGGGCCGCGACCGCCAGAGCGACTGCGACGTGCTCGCCAAATGCCTGCTCCAGGCGCGGACCAAGAACCGGCTGGCGGAGGGCATGACCAAGATCACGGTCGATTCGCCGATCCCCTATCTGCTCTCCGACCTGCTCAACATCCTGCAGAACGAGATGGGCAAGCTCGACAAGGCGACCTCGTCGGCGCCCTTCATGCGGATCAAGGGCAAGATAGAGGAAATGCGCGCCGACCCGCGCTATAATTTCATGTTTTCGGGCATGCTCGTCGCCGACACGATGGCGAATTTCATCGGCAAGATCTTCCGCCTGCCGTCCGATGGCCGCCCGATCTCGATCATCGACGTGTCGGGCGTTCCCTCGGACATCACCAGCGTCGTCGTCGCGGTGCTGTCGCGCCTGACCTTCGACTATGCGATCTGGTCGCGCGGCGAGCCGCAGCGCCCGGTCCTGCTCGTCTGCGAGGAAGCGCATCGCTACATCCCGGCCAAGGACGTCGGCCAAGGGCAGGCGGTGCGCAAGATCCTCGAGCGCATCGCCAAGGAAGGCCGCAAATATGGCGTGTCGCTCGGCCTGATCACCCAGCGTCCGTCGGACCTTGCCGAAGGCGTACTGTCGCAGTGCGGCACGATCATCTCGATGCGCCTCAACAACGAGCGCGACCAGCATTTCGTCAAGGCCGCGATGCCGGAGGGCGCGCGGGGCTTCATCGATTCGATCCCGGCACTGCGCAACCGCGAATGTATCATCTGCGGTGAAGGCGTGTCGATCCCGATCCGCGTCTATCTCGACACGCTCGAAGAGGACAAGCGTCCGGCATCGAGCGACCCGCTCTTCTCCAAGCTGTGGCGCGAAGCGGGCGGCGAGGCCGAAATCCTCGACCGCGTCGTCAAGCGCTGGCGCAGCCAGGGGCGGTAACAACCCTCGTCATTGCGAGCGAAGCGAAGCAATCCAGAGCGAGTTTACGCCCACTCTGGATTGCCGCGTCGCCTTCGGCTCCTCGCAATGACGAAATTAGCTTTTCGGCGGTTCCCACAATTCGATCGGATTGCCCTCCGGATCGAACACCCGCGCGAAGCGGCCGACCGCGGGGTCGTTCCATTCGTCCTTGGTGATCACCTCGTCGCCCGCTTCGCGGAACGGCGCGAGTACCGCGTCGAGGTCGTCGACGCGCAGGTTGATCATATATTGCCTGTCGGCGGGGAAATAATCGGTGTCGGCCTTGAAGGGGGCGAAGACGACCGGTCCCGCGGTCACGCTCCAGTTCCACTCGTCGACCGGCCCGGTGGCGTCTGCGCTGCACCCGGCGCCGACGCCCAGCCGGTCGCGATACCAGGCGTTCAGCGCATCGGGATCGCGCGCCCGGAAAAACAGCCCGCCGATGCCCTTCACATGTCCCATGACCGCACCTCCCGCTCGCCGATGCAGATGGGGAGTTTAGCAGCGATCGGCTATCGCTTCCACTCCCCGCTCTTGCTGAACTCTTCGCGCACCTGCCCCGACTGGTTGAGCCGCGGGTCGGCATAGGCCGGCGCGGCGGCGGGCGTGGTCAGCGCGCCGACGGGGCGGTCCTGCTGCTGCGCCATTGCCTGCGGCGTCGGCGCGGGGGCGCTGTTCGGCAATGGCGCGATCGTACCGCTGCCTTCGGGAAGCATGGCGGTCGCCGCGACTCCTCCCTTGCCCGACAGCACTGCGATCTGTTGCGCCACCGGCGTATAGGGACCGGGCGCGGGCTCGCGGCCCATATAGGGCGCGCGGAACGCATCGGGCATGCCCCAGCGGCCGCGCCAGCGATGAAAGATATGCGCGCCGACGATGTTGGTCATCACCAGGCTCTTGCCCCAGCGCGGCCAGATCGCCTGCGTGTGATAATGGGTGGCAAGCCCGACGCCCGGAAACACCTGGCCGTTCAGCGCCGCCGACGCGATGCGGCTCGCGCGCAGCCAATTGTCGCGGCTCGGGCTGCGCGCCATCGCACCGTCGCAGCTGAAGGTGAACTGGCATACGCCGACGCGCTCCGACCCCTGGAACACGACGCCGCACACCGTGTTGGGAAAGCTGGGGTGGCGCACACGGTTCAGCACCGTCTGCGCGACGCCGCGCATCCCGTCGTCGCTTTCGGACGCCGCCTCATAATAGATGGCGGCGGTCAGGCAGTAATGCGCGCGCTCGCGGTCGAGCGCGGTGACGCCGCGAAAGGCATAGGATTTGGCGGGCGGGCCGACGAACGCCTCCTGCTGCAACTGCGCGGGGCTGGCGGGCGGCAGCGCGGCGGCGTCGCCGAACCCGACGCTGTCGGGATCGGGCAGCGTTGGATCGAGCTTCAGCGCTTCCTCATAATCCTCGGCATTCATGATCGCCCAGCGCGTCGGGTCGTGGGGCCGGAAATCGACCGGCACGCTGACGCTGTAGGGACCGGGCGCATAGGCGCGCAGCTGCCCGCTGGTCGCGACGAGCGCGAGGCAGGCGCCAAGGCTGGCGAGCGCGAGCCCGATCCACCAGCGCCGTTCCGGACCGCGCGCGGCTTCGGCCGCCGGGTCGAGCCAGGGCGCATGCGCGGCGAGGTTCAGTTCGGGCTTCATCGGCGGTTTGGCGTCTCGTGCGGCGCCCACGCGAGTGATTCGCGCGGAAACTTGCAGCCTCTCTTATGCCGCGAGGTGCGAACAAAATGTTGCGCCGCGCGCCGGCTGTCCCGCGAAGGGACACTCATGTGCTGACCGGGACGCGCCGCAAGCGCTCCGATTCGGAGTGGTTTATCATATTGTCATACCAATAATTCGATCATATGAAACAATCAGGTATGATTAGATGGTTGACATTTAATCCATGCCAATACAGCGTCCTCCCCAATACCAAAAAGGGCATGGGGAGAGATTCGATGAAACGGGTGGGATCGGCCGTCGTTGGCGTCAGTTCGCGCGGGCGTTTGCCGGCACTATGGATGGCCGGCACGGCCCTGGCGATGGTCGCCGCCCCGGCGCTCGCGCAAGAGGCGCAGCCCGACGAGGGAGCCGACGACGCGATCGTGGTGACAGGCATCCGCAGCTCGCTCGCCAATGCACTGACCGAGAAGCGCACCGCCGACAATCTGGTCGAGGTCATCCAGGCCGAGGATATCGGCAAGCTGCCCGACCAGAATCTCGCCGAGGTGCTCGAGAATGTCACCGGGGTCCAGATCACGCGGCAGGCCGGCGTCGGCAATGCGGTGCAGATCCGCGGCACCGACGCCAACCGGACCGAGATCAACGGCGTGTCCACCGTCGGATCGGGCGCCGGCCGCTCGGGCATCAGCTTCGAGGATCTGCCCGCCGCGCTGATCGCCTCGGTCGAGGTGGTCAAGGTGCCGACCGCGCAGACGATCGAAGGCTCGGTCGGCGGCACGATCAACCTGCGCACGATCCGTCCGCTCGACCTGCGCGCGCCGCTGATCGCCGCGCGCGCGCAGATGGAGAACAGCGACCTTTCGAAAACGACCCTGCCGCGGCTGTCCGCGACGGTCGGCAGCAACTGGGACACCGGCATCGGCGAGTTCGGCATCGTGGTGAGCGGCAGCTATGCCCGCCAGGACGTCGCCTCCTTCCGCCCGCGCGTCGACCGCGACGCGGTCGTCCTGCCGGGTTCCGGCCCCAGCGCCGAGGCCTTCCCCTTCCTGCGCATCCAGTTCCTGCAGCAGGGGCTCGAGAATTACGAGTATGAAACCTACAACGGCACCGCCGCGCTCGAATGGAAGCCCAACGACGATCTGAAATTCTATTTCGACGCGACGCTGAACAACCAGCGGCGCGGGCAGCAGAGCCACCGCGTGCAGATCTCGGGCACGGCGACCCCCTCGGTCGTCAACGCGATGAACAACACCGCGTTCGAAACGGTCGATTTCGGGACGCTCAACGGACCGAACGGTCCGATCAAGCTCGGCACCGTCCAGGCCGCGGTCGCCGGCACCATCGGCATCGGCGGCACGACCGGGACCGTCGTCGATCCCAATCTCCGCACGTCGAGCGACACCGGCGCGCGCGTCACCAAGAGCCGGGTGTTCGACTTCGGCACCCAGTGGCAGGCGACCGACCGGCTGATGGTGCGCGCCGAGGTCTCGCTGTCGACCTCCAAATCCGATTTCCCGAACTTCTCGACGACGCTCGACTTCATCAACCCGAACGGGCCCCAGCCGGCCTTCGGCCAGAGCATCGACAATGGCGTGCCGCTGGAATTCGACCTTCGGAACGGCACGCTGCAATTCGGCATCGACCAGTCGAGTCCCTTCGCGCCGACGGCGGCGCAATTGCTCGACCCCGCCAATTACCAGCTGCAGCAGGTGACGCAGGGCGCGAACACGACCGACAACAAGGAGCGCGCCGCGCGCGCCGATTTTTCATACGACACGACGGACGTCATCCCGTTCATCGCGTCGCTCGACCTTGGTTATCGCTGGAACCGGACGTCGGCGGTCAACAATGTCTTTTCCAACAATGTCAGCCTGACCAACACGACCAGCGCCTGGAACCGGCCCTCGGGCAATCTCTTTTCCGATATCCTGATCCCGGGGCCCAGCAATTTCAACGGCGCCGACGGGCGCAGACTCTATTTCCCCGACTTCCTGCTGATCGACGGCGGCCTCGCGTTCCGCGACCCGGCGAAGGTGCTGGCGGCGCTCAACGACGCGATCGCGGCGAGCAATGCGGCGCGGACGCAAGGCCCGGCGGTCGCATCGCTCGCCACGCCGACCGAATCCTTCGCGGGCTTCTTCAGCATCAGGGAAACGACGAACGCGGCCTATTTCCAGGCCAATATGGAAGGCGACATCGGCGGCATGCCGGTGCGCGGCAATGCCGGCGTCCGCTGGCTGCACACCCGTCTTGCCTCGACGGGCAACAATATCGCCAACGGCCAGGTCACCGGACAGACGGTCGCGAACAGCTCCTACAGCTTCTGGCTGCCGCGCTTCAGCCTGGTGCTCGAACCGGCCGACCGGCTGCTGGTCCGCGCGGGCGTCGCGCGCGACATCCGCCGCCCGAATTTCGACACGCTGTCGACCTCCTTCTCTTTCGGCACCGGCGCGAACACGCCGGTCGCGGTGGGCAACCCGGATCTGGTGCCGGAGGCGGTGTGGTCCTACGACCTGTCGGCCGAATATTATTTCGCGCCGTCCAGCCT
>CALMYE010000047.1 GCA_937873425.1 uncultured Sphingopyxis sp.
GCCATTTGCCGCATGGCTATTATGACCTGTCTCTCACGCGCCCGAAGATCGGACGTGCACTTGGCGGCGAGACTAGGCGCGCCGGCGGATGATGGCAAGCCCGGCGCCGTGCCGGTGGCGGGCCGGTTTGAATTTCGGGGTGCGCCCTCCTCTCCCCTCCCGCAGGCGGGAGGGGAGAGGAGGGCGCACCGGCAGGGCCTTCCCCTTCGGCTCGCCGCACAATCCGCTCGAATCGCCTGTGTAGCCGGGCGGCCCGTCTTGCGGGGATCGGGCCTGTGCCGGAAAGGGCGATCGAACCTGCGGGGGCGGCATGTTCAAAGGAGTTGGGTTATGAATGCCGTTTCCAAAAGTCCGAAAATCCTGTTGCTGCTGACCATGCTTGCCGGACCCGCAACCGCCGGCCTGGCGGCGCAGCCGCAGGACGAGGCGGAAGGCGAGGTCATGGCGACCGTCTATGGCACGCCTTCGCCCGACGCGGTCGAAATGACCAAGGGTCCCGATGTCGAAGGCATCATCTCCGCGCGCGACGGCGACCGGATACAGGTCACCGCCGCCGACGGCACCAGCACGATCGTCGCGGTCAACGACAGCACCCGAATCAAGGCCAAGGGTGGATTCCTGGGCCTGGGTCGCAGCACGCTCGCCGCGAACTCGCTGCTCAACGGGCTGCCCGTCGCGGTCGAAACGATGCAGTGGAGCGGCGGGCTGGTGGCGAGCCAGATCGACCTCAGGAACAAGGATCTGAAGACCGCGGCGATGATCCACACCGGCACCGACCAGCGCTTCGCGCAGCAGACGGCGGCGACCGAGGCGCTGCGCGGCCGCATGGGCGACATCGACCAGTATAATGTCAAAAGCACCACCAACGTGAATTTCGACACCGGCCAGGCGGTGCTGTCGGCGCAGGCGCGGGACGCGCTGTGCGCGACGGCGAATGCGGCGGAGGGGATGGACAACGCCCTGTTGCTGGTCGTGGGCTATACCGATTCGACCGGCAGCCAGGAGGTCAATCAGGCGCTGAGCGAGAAGCGCGCCGGCAGCGTGGTCAATCATCTTCAGCAGGCGTGCGGCTGGAAGCCCTATCGCATGCTGACCCCCACCGGCATGGCCACGGCGGACCCGGCGGCCAGCAACGACACGCCCGAGGGCAAGGCGCAGAACCGCCGTGTCGCGGTGAACGTGCTCGTCAGCAAGGGCCTCGACGGGCTATAGGATGGGCGGGGTGGGCTCGGCCCACCCCGGCTTTCCGTTCTCCTTATTCCTGCAAGAAAAACCCCGCCCGGCACGGAGCCGGACGGGGCGAGCGAGGAGGGAAGGGCGTTTATTGGGGGTCGGAGCTGGCCCTTAGCGGCAGCCGTCATTCCCCTTGTCGATCGCGCGGCCGGCGATGGCGCCGATCGCGCCGCCGATGATCGTGCCGACGGCCTTGTCGCCGCGGCCCGCGATCTCGTGGCCGGCGAGGCCGCCCGCGATCGCGCCGATGATCGTGCCGCCGGTGCCGTTGTCGCACTGGCGATAATTGCGGTTGTTGTAGCGGCGCTGGTCGTAGCGGCGGTCGTTCCGGTAATCGCGGCGGTCATAGCCGCGATAGTCGCGCTGGTTGTAGCGCCGGTCGTCGCGGCCATAGCGGGCGTCGTAAGTCGAATAGCCGCCGTTGTAATAGCCGTGCTGCTGCGCGGCGGCGGGAGTCGCCAAGCCCAGCGTCGCGGTGGACATCAGGGCGGCGATCGAGAGAGTCACCATCTTTTTCATCGTCATTCTCCTTCATCGTCTCGGCCCTCGGCGCTGGGTCCTGGCACTGGGTCGATGAGGGGGTTATGGGCGATTCGCTTTGAGCCGATGCTGAACGCGGCTGTTGGCTGCGGTTCAGCTTTGCCCTATCGCCGCGGCGATGCGCCGCCTGCTCCCCGCCGCCCTGATCTTCCTCGCGCTCGGCCCGGTGCCCGGCGGCGATATCCGCTATCGCACGATCGACACGCGCCAGTCGGTCGAGGCGCGGGCGCTCGTCCATCCGGCGGGCGATGCGGGACCCTTGCGCTTCGTGCGCGGCTGGCGGCTGGTCAGCCCGCACAGCCATTTCGGCGGCTTTTCGGGGCTGGCGCGGCTGGGGCCGGACCGCTTCCTGCTCGTCGGCGACAATGGCTATGCGACGCGGCTGACGCTGGGCGCCGACGGGCGGGTGGGGGACGTTTCGATCGGCCTGTTGCCGCTGCCGCCGCGCAATCCGGGCCGCAAGGCGTTCACCGACGTCGAGGCGCTGGCGGTCGATGCGGACAGCGGGCGCGTCTGGGTCGCGCTCGAGGGCATCGACCAGATCTGGCGCCTCGATCCGGCGCTGACCCGGATCGAATCGCGCAACCGGTCGCCGCAGCTCGAACCCTGGCCCGCGAATCGCGGTGCCGAGGCGATGGCGCGGCTGGCCGACGGGCGCACCATCATCCTGTCCGAAGGCGCCGACGACGACAATCGCGGGACCGAGGCGTTGCTCTTCGCCGGCGACCCCGCGAAACCCGGCCGGCGCGGGGTGCGCTTCTTCTACGATGCGCAAGGGAAGGGGCAGGTCAGCGACGCGGCGCCGCTGCCCGACGGCCGCGTCCTGCTTGTCCACCGCCGGCTAGGGCTGTCGCCGCTGTTCACGACGATCCTGGGCGTGCTCGATCCCGCCGACATCGCGAAGGACGCGGTCGTCCGCTCGGTCGCGATCGGACGGGTGCCGGGGCCGCTGCGCGACAATTACGAGGGCGCCGCGGTAGCGGTCGAGGACGGCCGCACCTTCCTCTGGCTCGTCTCCGACGATAATTTCAACAGCTGGCAGCGCAGCCTGCTGCTGCAGTTCGAGCTGGTCGATCTGCCGGACAGCAAAAAGGCGGCGCCGTAACCGGGCCGCCTGATTGCGTCAGCGATTCGGGTGGCGAATCAGGCGGCCTTTTCGGCCAGCTTCTTCACGACTTCTTTCTTCACCTTGCGGGCGTTGGCCGACAGCTGGTCGTCGCCGGCCTTCAGCAGCCAGTTGTCGAGACCGCCATTATGTTCGACCGAACGCAGGCCGTGCGTCGAAACGCGCAGCTTCACGCCCTTGCCCAGCGCGTCCGACAACAGGGTCACATTCTGCAGGTTGGGCAGAAAGGTGCGCTTGGTCTTGTTGTTGGCGTGGCTGACATTGTGGCCCACCTGGCGGC
>CALMYE010000048.1 GCA_937873425.1 uncultured Sphingopyxis sp.
GCCGCGAGGAGCAGGATCGCCACGATGTTGGTGATCTTGATCATCGGGTTCACCGCCGGGCCGGCGGTGTCCTTGTAGGGATCGCCGACCGTGTCGCCGGTCACCGCAGCCTTGTGGGCCTCGCTGCCCTTGCCGCCGTGGTTGCCGTCCTCGATATATTTCTTGGCGTTGTCCCATGCGCCGCCGCCCGAGGTCATCGAGATGGCGACGAACAGCCCGCCGACGATCACGCCGAGCAGGAGGGCACCCAGTGCCTCGAGCGCCGCGGCCGGCCCCGCCACCCACAGGATGACGAAATAGACCACGATCGGTGCCAGCACAGGGAGCAGCGACGGGAAGACCATTTCCTTGATCGCCGCCTTGGTCACCAGGTCGACCGTGCGGGCATAGTCGGGGCGGCTGGTGCCGTCCATGATGCCCTTGTTGGTCGCAAACTGGTCGCGGACGTCCTTGACGACGTCGCCCGCCGCCTTGCCGACCGCGGTCATGCCGAGCGCACCGAACAGATAGGGCAGCAGCGCGCCGAGCAGCAGGCCAACGATGACGTAAGGCGACGACAGCGAGAAGGTCAGCGGCTCGGTCAGCCCGAGCGCGCCCGAATATTCGGCGATGTCGGCGGTGTAGGTGCCGAACAGCACCAGCGCCGCCAGGCCCGCCGAACCGATGGCATAGCCCTTGGTCACCGCCTTGGTCGTGTTGCCCACCGCGTCGAGCAGGTCGGTCTTTTCGCGCACGCTGTCGTCGAGACCCGCCATTTCGGCGATGCCGCCGGCATTGTCGGTGACCGGGCCATAGGCGTCGAGCGCGACGACCATGCCCGCGAGCGCGAGCATCGCGGTCGCGCCAAAGGCGATACCGATGATACCCGCCAGCTGATAGGCGATGATGATGCCCGCGCAGATGACGAAGGTCGGCAGCGCGGTCGATTCAAGGCTGATCGCGAGTCCCTGGATGACGTTGGTGCCATGGCCGGTTTCCGAAGCCTTGGCGATCGAGCGCACCGGGCGATAGTTGGTGCCGGTGTAATATTCGGTGATCCAGATGATCACGCCGGTGATCACCAGACCAAGCAGCGAGCAATAGAAAAGGCTGCGCCCGTTGAACGAGGTATCGCCCAGCGTCGCGATCGTCGTTTCCATGTCGCCGAGCGCATATTGCGTCGAGAACCAGATCGCCGGGATCGACAGGATCGCGGTGACGAGGAAGCCCTTGTACATCGCGCCCATGACATTGTTCGACTTGCCCAGGCGGACGAAATAGGTGCCGATGATCGAGGTGATGATGCACACCCCGCCGATCAAGAGCGGCAGGCTCATCAGCGGCACCAGCGCATCGCCCGCGCCCTTCAGCAGCAGCGCGATCAGCACCATCGTCGCCCCGACGGTGACGACATAGGTTTCGAAAAGATCGGCCGCCATGCCGGCGCAATCGCCGACATTGTCGCCGACATTGTCGGCGATCACCGCGGGGTTGCGCGGATCATCCTCGGGGATTCCGGCCTCGACCTTGCCGACCAGGTCGGCGCCGACGTCGGCGGCCTTGGTGAAGATGCCGCCGCCGAGACGCGCGAAGATCGAGATCAGCGAGGCGCCGAAGGCCAGCGCGACGAGCGCGTCGACCACGGTGCGGTCGTCGCCGCCGACGCCATAGCCGCCGGGTCCGGTCAGATACCAGAAGAAGACCGCGATCGCGAGCAGCGCGAGGCCCGCCACCAGCATGCCGGTGATCGCGCCGGCGCGGAACGCCATGGTCAGGCCGGCCTGCAATCCGGTCTGCGCCGCCGCCGCGGTGCGGACATTGGCCTTCACCGAGATGTTCATGCCGATATAGCCCGCGACGCCCGACAGCACCGCGCCGATGACGAAGCCGATCGCCGAAACCCTGCCGAGGAAGACCCCGACGAGGATGGCGACGACGATGCCGACGATGGCGATGGTGCGATATTGGCGGCCGAGATAGGCCTTGGCGCCTTCCTGGATGGCGCCCGCGATTTCCTGCATCTTTTCGTTGCCCGCCGGCGCGCCGAGCACCTGCCGGGAGGTCACGAAGCCATAGAGCACGGCGAGCAGGCCGCACGCTATCGCGATCAGAACCGGAGTCATATGTGGATGTTCCTTCCCCTGAGACGAGGGGCGGAGCCAGGTGAACAGTCGAGCACGTCCGACTTGTGATTGCCGGTTCGCCCTCTCCCCTGATGCGACCGCCCCAAAAATGGACGCCGCGTTATGGGAAGAAAGAAAGGCCCGCGCAACCCCGCTTGTTCCGCAATTTTCCGTCGCTTTTCGGGTCAGTGCATGAAACCGAGCCGCGCCGGCAGCGCGATGCGCTGCGCATGGTGGGTGAGCAATATCCCCTCGCCCACCCCGGCGTGGCCAATCGGCGTGACCGCGACGCCCAGCGCCGAACCGATCTCGCGGATGCGCGCCGCCTGCGCCGGGTCGGCGGCGAACAGCAGCTGATAGTCGTCGCCCGCACTCGCCGCGGCGAGCCGCGTGTCGAGCACATCGGGCCGCGCCGCGAGCAGCGCCGCCGACAGCGGGACCGCTTCCAGCATCAGCACGAACTCGCACCCGCTCGCCCCGGCCATGCGCTGCGCGTCGATCAGCAACCCGTCGGACACATCCATCATGGCATGAACATGCGGCACCACCGCCTGGCCGAAGGTCAGCAACGGCTGCGGCCGGCGATAGGCGGCAAGGCACGTTTCGTTCGGCTCGACCTGCCCCAGCCGCATCGCGAGGCCGAGTCCCGCGTTGCCGACCGTCCCGGTGACCCAGATCTGGTCGCCCGGCTTGGCCCCGCCGCGCGACGGCGCCCCGCCTTCGGGCGCGCGGCCGATCGCGGTCAGACCGAAGCTGCGCGGCGCGCCCTCGGGCGCGCGCACCGTGTCGCCGCCGAGCAGGATGACGCCAAAGCGCCGCAACGCGAGGTCGAGCCCGTCGGCGAAGGCCGCATCCCATTCATCGTCGCCGAGGCTGTAGCCGAGAAGCACCCCGACCGGCGCCGCGCCCTTGGCGGCAAGGTCGGACAGGTTCACCGCGACCAGCTTCCACGCGACGTCCTGCGGCACGTCGTCGGGCAGGAAGTGGACGCCCTCGACGATCATGTCGTGGGTCAGCACCAGCCCCTCCCACACCGCCGCATCGTCGGCGAGCCCGCGCGCGGCGGGATCGGTCGCGA
>CALMYE010000049.1 GCA_937873425.1 uncultured Sphingopyxis sp.
GCGACGAGCGCAGCGCGCCCGCGCCGGTGCGCCTCGACGATCCCGACGCGCCCCCCGCGCCGCAGGGCGCCGGCCCCGACGGCGCCGGCCTCGTCTACGAACCCGCGGCCGAGGCGGGGCTGCGCCAGCTGCTCGCCGCCGACCGCAGCTTCGACGCCGGCCGCTTCATGGAGGGCGCCGAGGCGGCCTATCGCATGATCCTCGAGGCCTATTGGGCGGGTGACCGCGACACGCTGCGCGACCTGTGCGACCAGGACAGCTATCAGGCCTTCGTCGAGGCGATCGAGGCGCGCGAGGCGCGCGGCGAACGGCTCGACAACCGGCTCGTCGGCATCGAATCGGCGAAGATCGCGGCGATCGACGTCGCCGGCGGCGAGGCGCGCGTCACCATCCGCTATCGCGCCGACATCAGCGCGGTGACCCGCGACGCCGACGGCACCATGATCGCGGGGTCGATGAGCGACGCCGCCGCGACCGACGATCTGTGGACCTTCCGTCGCCAGCTCGGCAGCGCCGATCCCAACTGGCTGCTCGACGAAATCGAAACCGCCTGACCGCCATGCCGGTCGATGTCCGGGCAATCGGGATTGCCCTTCTCGCCCTTGCGCCGGCGCTTTCGGCCTGTTCTTCGGTGATCCCCGACACGGGCGGCGGGCGCGTCGAATCGACGCCGCGCCCCGCGCCCGCGCCTTCGGCCGCGCCGGCACCGACGCCCGCGCCTGCCGGCACGCCGCGCCCCTATATCCCGCGCCCTTCCGAAAGCGGCACCGCCGCCGCGCGGCCGATCCCCGCGACGCCCAACCCGCCGCTCGCCGCGCCGCCGGTGCCCGCGAGCGCGACCAGCGCGGCCGAAGCCGGCGTGATCGCCGGTCCCGATGTCTCGGCGCTCGGCCTGACCGCCGAGCAGGCGAGCGCCGCGCTCGCCGCCTTCCGCATCAGCTGCCCTTCGGTCGTGCGCCGCGCCGACACGAGCGGGCTGACGCAGAATGCCGACTGGACCGAAAGCTGCAACGCGGCGAAGGACTGGCCGGGCAGCGACGCGCTTGCTTTCTTCCAGCGCCATTTCGCCACGGTGCAGGTCGGCCCCGGCATCGCGCATGTCACCGGCTATTACGAGCCCGAAATCGCCGGATCGCGGACGAAGCGGCCCGGCTATGACGTCCCCGTCTATCGCCGCCCGCCCGATCTGGTCGATGTCGACCTCGGCCAGTTTTCCGAGGACCTCAAGGGCCGCCGCATCCGCGGCCGCGTCGACGGCAGCAATTTCGTGCGCTACCACGACCGCCGCGCGATCGAGAGCGGCGCATTGGAAGGCCGCGGGCTGGAGATCGCCTGGGCCGCCGACGCCGCCGAATTCTTCTTCCTGCAAATCCAGGGTTCGGGCCGCCTGCTTCTTCCCGACGGCGGGGTGATGCGGATCGGCTACGACACGCAGAACGGCCGCGATTATGTCGGCATCGGGCGGCTGCTCGCCGACCGCGGCGAGCTCAAATCCGGCCAGACCTCGATGCAGGGCATCCTCGATTATCTGCGCGCCGACCCGGTGCGCGGCGCGGCGGTGATGAACGAGAACCCCAGCTGGGTCTTCTTTCGCGAGCTGACCGGCCCCGGCCCGCTCGGAGCGCTCGGCCTGCCCGTCACGCCGCGCGTCAGCGTCGCAGCCGATCCCCGATATGTGCCGCTCGGCGCCCCCGTCTTCCTCTCGCTCGACCGCGCCGAGCCGAACGGCCTGTGGATCGCGCAGGATACCGGCGGCGCGATCAAGGGCGCCAACCGCTTCGACAGCTTCTGGGGCGCGGGCAACGACGCGCGCGCGATCGCCGGCGGCATGTCGGGGCGCGGATCGGCGCTGCTCCTGCTGCCGCGCGCCAGCGTCGCGCGCCTGACCCGCCGCTGAGGCCGCCATGCCGCGGCGCCTTGACCCCGACGAAGCGGCGCTGTGGAAAAAGGTCGCGGCGACGGTGAAACCGCTGGCGAAGGCGCCGGCGCCGTTCGTTCCGGCCACGCCGCCAACGGTGCGCCCGCCGAAACCGCAGCCGCGCCTGACCGCGCCGCCCGCCGCGCGCGCGCCGCTGCCGCCCCCGCGCCGCACGCACGGCAGCGCCACGCTCGACGGCCATTGGGACCGGCGGCTGCGCAAGGGTCTCGTCCGCCCCGACATGAGCATCGACCTCCACGGCCACAGCCTCGCCTCGGCGCAGGCTTTGCTCGACGAGAGCATCCACCGCGCCCTGATCCGGGGCGCTCGCGTCCTTCTCGTCGTCGCGGGCCGCCTGCGCCCCGGTGCCGACCGCCTGCCGGTCATGCACGGCGACCCGCGCCCGCGCGGCGCGATCCGCGCCTCGCTCCCCGACTGGCTCGCGGTATCGCCCCACGCCGACCGGATCGTCGCGCTCCGCCCCGCGCACATCAGCCATGGCGGGGCGGGGGCGGTCTATGTGATTTTACGCCGCGAACGCGGGGATTAGAATAATCTCACGCAAAGACACAAAGAGGGCGCGTCGTTTTGCGACCACGGCTTGTCGCCGCAGGCGACAATGAGGAATGAGGAAGGCGCGTCGCGCGATCCTGTAGCAACGGTGTAGGCCTGTGCTGCCATCTTTGTGTCTTTGTGTGAGACAATTTCAGTCAGCCAACGCCCGCGTCAACACGCCGCGATAAATGGCGGTCAGCGTCCGCAGATCCCCCACCGCCACGGCCTCGTCCAGCTTGTGCATCGTCGCGTTGGTCAGCCCGAATTCGACCACCGGGCACAGCGCGTGCAGGAAGCGCGCGTCGGACGTGCCGCCCGTCG
>CALMYE010000050.1 GCA_937873425.1 uncultured Sphingopyxis sp.
CCGCCAGCCCGGCCATTTCGGGCCGCTGCGCCAGTTCGGTCAATTGCCGGTCGAGGGTGCGATAGTCGATCCGCCCGCGCCACTCCTCGGGCGTGTCGGGCAGCTTGTCCGGCGCCTTGAGCGGGATTGCGACGCTGGCAAGGGGCTGGCTCTCGCCAGAGGCGTGACGGCTATACCAGCCCGTCAGCCCGAGCGCGGCGACGGCGGTCAGAAGGATGAAAACCCGTTTCCTGGGCCTGTGGCTGGATGGCGACCTCATATGTGGCCGCCGTCTTAGCCGCGACTTGCTGCGCCGTCACCCCCGGCGGCGGTTCAGGGCGCCAGATGGCGCCAGGCCTTGAACGTCCCGATGGCGTAGACCGCGCCATAGACCAGCACGATCAGCGACGACCAGATGGCGAATCCGTCCGAATATTGCCGCGTCCAAAGATTCAGCGGCACGAAGAGCAGCGCGCGCAGCAGAAAGATCGCCGCGATGGCGATCAGCCCGGTGCGCAGCAGCGGCAGGCGCGGCAGCCATCCCGCGCCCGAAAAGGCGTAGGCGGCCCAGATCAGCAGCACCGATGCGATGAACAGGGTGATCAGCGTCGGCGCCCAGTCGCCGCGTGCCGCCGCCCGCGCCATGCTCTCGCCGGCGCCGAAGAAGCGATACCAGCCGGGTCCGCCGAAGATGCAGGCGACATGGGCGAGCGCCGCCACCACCGACAGCCAGCCGCCGGCGATCAGCCAGACGGAGCCGGGGTTGGCGGCGACATTATGCAATATAATGCGCCGTGGTCTTCTCGGCGACCTCTTCGGCGGTCACGCCAGGCGCCAGTTCGATCAGCCGGAACGGGCTGTCATGGTCGTCGCGCCGGAACACCGCGAGGTCGGTGATGATCATGTCGACGACGTTGCGGCCGGTCAGCGGCAGGGTGCAGGCCGGGATGAACTTCGGGCTGCCGTCCTTGGCATTATGCTCCATCACGACGATGATCTTCTTGACCCCGGCGACCAGGTCCATCGCGCCGCCCATGCCCTTGATCATCTTGCCGGGGATCATCCAGTTGGCGATGTCGCCATTCTCGGCGATCTCCATCGCGCCGAGCACGGTCAGGTCGATATGCCCGCCGCGGATCATCGCGAAACTGTCCGACGAGGAAAAATAGACGCTGTTCGGCAGCTCGCTGATCGTCTGCTTGCCCGCGTTGATCAGGTCGGCATCCTCGTCGCCTTCATAGGGGAAGGGGCCGATGCCGAGCATGCCGTTCTCCGACTGCAGCGTGACCGTCATGCCTTCGGGAATGTGATTGGCGACCAGCGTCGGGATACCGATGCCGAGATTGACGTAATAGCCGTCCTGCAGCTCCTTCGCGGCGCGCGCCGCCATATCGTCGCGGGTCCAGGGCATCTTATTCGGGCTCCCATTTGGTTTCGGAGGGGAAGGTCTCGTCCCAGCCCAGCTTCTCCCACGGGCCATAGACGGGGTTGGGGAACAGGAACCAGCCCTTGTCCCACAGCGCGGCGGCGGCAGGGCCGGTCGCGAGCGCCATGCGCTGCGCGGCGGGCAGGTCGCGCGCGTTGAACTGCTGGCTGAAATCGCCAAGCTGGTCGCCCGCGAGGATGATAACGCAGTAACGCGACGCGATGGTCGCGCGGCGCGGGTCCTTGCTCGATCCGCCGGCGTCGTCGCCCATCAGGAACAGCGTCTCGCCATGCCTGAACTCGCCGAGACCCGCCGCGCGCAGCGTATCCTCGCTGCCCTTCGCATTGGCGGCGCTGCGGTTGGTGTTGGCGACGACGGTGATGCCGGCGGCGCGCAGGGCGTTCACCATCTCGACCGTGCCCGGCATGGGCAGCGCCTTGCCCGCGCCGGTCCGCTCCCATTGCTCCCAGATCGCGGAGTCGAAGGCGGTGTTCTTCTCGGCGAACCAGCGCATCGGGCCGACATTCCAGATCAGCGTCTCGTCGGCATCGAACACCGCCGCGAAGGGCTTGTCGCCGCACGGCTCGAACCGCGGCGCGTCCATCGCGGCGCCGGGCGCGAGCACGACGCTGTCGCGCGGCCGTTCCCTGACCCGCCACGCGCCATGGTCGGCGATGCGCGCGTTGACCGCGCGCACCGCGACCTCGGCCTCGGCCGAGCCGTAGAGATATTGCAGCGCCGTTGCGGGCTTGGCGGCTTCGGCCGGTGGTGGGGGCGTCGAAGCGACATCCGACGGCGCGCCCGCGCAGCCCGCGAGCAGCAGCGCCGCCGACAGCGCAAGCGGTGCAGCGCAGCGGCCGCGCGCCATCAGTGCGTCCCTTCCGGCCCCAGCGGGCGCGGCACGTCGGTGGGATTGGCGAGTTCGGCGTTCACGCCCTCCATGATCCGCTCATAGGCATGGTCTTCGCTGACGTTCACCGCATGGGCATAGGCTTTGGCGCCGTGGCGGATCGCATCGACGATCGCGAGGCCGAACAGCATCGGATCGGCGCCCAGCCGCGCGGGGTCGATCACGCACAATATGTTGCCGTTCGCCTGCTTCCACATGCGCAGGAACTCCTCGCCGCCCGCCAGCGCCGGGATGCCCGTGACGTCGATCGCGCCCTTGTGGCCGATCCCCTTGCGCCCGAAGCTCATGCCGCTTCACGCGGGCGCACGGTGCGGAACTCGATCTTCTTGTCATAGGGCGCGCCGACGATCATGCGCTTGACGTAGATGCCGGGCAGGTGGATCGCGTCGGCATCGAGGCTGCCGACGGGAACGATCTCCTCGACCTCGGCGACGCAGATCTTCGCCGCGGTCGCCATCGGCTGGTTGAAATTGCGCGCGGTCTTGCGGAAAATGAGGTTGCCGCTCTCGTCCGCCTTCCAGCCCTTGACGATCGCGAGGTCGGCGAAGATGCCGCGTTCGAGGATATAATCCTCCCCGTCGAACTGCTTCACTTCCTTGCCCTCGGCGACGAGCGTGCCGACGCCGGTCTTGGTGTAGAAGCCGGGGATGCCCGCGCCGCCCGCGCGGCAGCGCTCGGCGAGCGTGCCTTGCGGGCAGAATTCGACCTCCAGCTCGCCCGCCAGATATTGCCGCTCGAACTCCTTGTTCTCGCCGACATAGGAGGAGATCATCTTCTTCACCTGCCGCGTGCGCAGCAGCTTGCCGAGGCCCTCGCCGTCGATGCCGGCGTTGTTGCTGGCGATGGTGATGTCCCTGATGCCCGAATCGCGGATCGCGTCGATCAGCCGCT
The DNA here is from genome assembly GCA_937873425.1 of uncultured Sphingopyxis sp. Taxonomy (GTDB): domain Bacteria; phylum Pseudomonadota; class Alphaproteobacteria; order Sphingomonadales; family Sphingomonadaceae; genus Sphingopyxis. The sequence continues at coordinate 3,207 of CALMYE010000050.1, forward strand.
CGGGAATGCCGCACAGGCCGAAGCCCCCGGCGCAGATGTGCATGCCGTCGAAAAGGAGCCCTTCCAGCGCCGATGCCGCATCGGGATATCGCTTGTTCGCCATGCCGGACTCCTTCCTCTGACCCGGCGCGACCTTGGCGCAAATCATTCATCAATTCTAATTTGAATATTTTTCGATTATCCATAAGCGATGTCTATCAATCGCGTCTCGCTCTATCATCTCGAAACCCTGCTCTGGATCGACCGGCTCGGCACCTTCTCGGCGGCGGCGGAGCGGCTCAACACGACGCAGCCCGCGGTGTCGGCGCGGATGCGCGAGCTTGAGCAAAGGCTGGGCACGACGCTCTTCCGCCGCGACGGGCGCACCATGTCGCTGACCCCGGCGGGGCGCAAGCTGGTGCGCGATTGCGACCCCTTGCTGCGCGACATGCAGCGCGCGCTGCTCGGCAGCAGCGGGTTCCGCGAGGCGCTCGGCGTGGTGCGCATCGGCGCGGGCGAGATCGCGGCGGCGAGCTGCTTGCCGCCCTTCATCGCGGCGCTGAAGGCGGAGATGCCCAATGTCGCGCTGGAGATCGAGATCGACCTGACCGCGAACCTGATCCAGCAATTGCTGACCGGCCGCACCGACATGGCCTTCGCCGCGGGGCCGATCGCCCACCCGGCGCTGCGCAGCCGGCCGATCGGCATGGTCGGCCTCGTCTGGCTCGCGAGCCCGGCGGTCGCCGCCGCCTTCGGGCGCGGCGACGGGCAGGTGCCGGTCTGGTCGCTCGCCAGCCATTCGCCGATCCACGGCCGGATGCGTGACGCGATCGCGGCGTCGCGGATCGCCGAGAAATCGCTGAACCTGTGCAACAACGCCCGGATGATGATAGATATCGCGCGGGCAGGCGGCGGTGTCGGCATCTTTCCCGAACCGATGGTGCGGGCCGAGCTGGCGAGCGGCGAACTGGTCGAACTCGCCGGCATGCCGGCGCTGGCGCCGGTCGCCTTCCATGTCGCGATGCGCGTGTCGGACACCGAACCGGTGCTGGCGCGCATCTTCGATCAGGCGGCGATGCTCAGCCTGGCGCTGCCCGCCGATTTTGACGCCGGTCAATGAACCCTGCCGCCCGGCGGTGCATTGATGACCTATCAAGCAAAGGAGGTCCCCATGCGTTCGATACTTGTCCATGCCGATAGCGATGCTGCGTCCGAAGGGCGGCTGCAGGCCGCGCTCGATGTCGCGCGGCGCTTCGAAGGCCATGTCCGGCTGATGATCGCGACGCCGCTGCAGCAGTTCGTCAGCTTCGATCCCTTCGGCGGCAGCTATTTCGCCCGCGAGGCGCTCGCGCAGGCGCAGGCCGAGGATCTGGCGCTCGAGGCGCGCCTCGCCGACGATCTCGCCAACGAGGATGTGCCGTGGGACATCGTGATGGCCGACGGCGACATATTGGGCTCGCTCGCGGTCGCCGCGACGCTGTCGGACCTCGCCGTCGTGAGCCTACCCGGCGAGCGCGAGAGCGCGCCGCCGCTGCTCGCCGGCGACCTCGCGCTGGCGACGCCGGTGCCGGTGCTCGCCCTGCCGCAACAGGCGCGCGGGCTCGACTTCGACGCACCGGTGATGGTCGCGTGGAACGGCAGCTCGCAGGCCGCCGCCGCGCTGCGCGCCGCGCTGCCCCTGCTGGCGGGCCGCGCGGTGACGCTCGTCTCGGTCGAGGACCGGGACGAGGATTTCCCCGGCACCGACGCGCTGCGCTATCTGTCACGCCACGGCATCCACGCCGAGCTGAAGATCGTCGAACGCGGCGTCGAAACGGTCGAGGAACGGCTGGAAAAGGAAGCCGAGGCGCTGGGCGCCGGGCTGATCGTCATGGGCGCCTTCGGCAAGAGCCGGCTGCGCGAGACGCTGTTCGGCGGCGCGACACAATATCTGCTGACGAGCGGCCGTTTCCCGCTGCTGCTCGCGCATTGAGCGCGCGGTTCAGGGCAGTTCCATCCCCAGTGCGGCGGACAGGTCGGCCAGCGCCTGTTCGCCGCTCGTCACCTTGATCGCGTGCATGCCGAGCGCGGCGGCGGGTTTGCAGTTGATGCCAAGGTCGTCGAGATAGATGCAGTTCGCCGGGGTCGTTCCCAGCGCCTCGCACATCATTTCATAGATGCGCGGATCGGGCTTGCGCACCCCGACCTTCGACGATTCGATGACATGGTCGAAACGCGCCATGATCGCCGCAATCTCGGCCGCCATCGCCTCGCTACGCGCCATGCCGGCGCCCTTGCCCGAGGGGACGTTGTTGGTGATGCAGCCGATGGTCAGCCCCGCGCCCTTCAGCGTGTCGAGCGCCGCGACCATGTCCGGACGAACCACGCCGGCCAGCACGGCGAGCACCGCCTCGCCCTCCAGCTCATGGCCCAGCGCGCGCGCTTCCGCCGCGAACAGCGTATCGAACGTCGCCGCGTCGATCTCGGCGCGCTCGAACCGCGCCCAGGCGTTGGTGTCGGGATCGGCCGCATTGATCCGCCGCACCAGATCGCGCGGCAGCCCGCGCTCCTCTTCCAGCCGGTTGAACGCTTCGAAGGGGGATGCGGTGATGACGCCGCCGAAATCGAAAATGACGTGGGTATAGTTTTTGGGGGTATAGCTCATGGGGCGATGATGATTCCTGCCGTGGGGTCGGCGCGTCCCGACAGCATTTCCCGGTAGGCGTCAAGCGCCGCCGCGCCGCCTTCGCGCCGGTCGATGCGCGCCAGCCGCGGCGCAACATCCATGAAATCGAGCCACGCTTCGGCGATCCTCCGGCCGAACGCCGCGCCGCCCCAGTCGGCGATGCGCTTCTGGCTGCGGCCGGGCGCGAAGAAGCCCTGCCGCTCGGGGCCGGGCAGGCCCTCGACATCGGCCTGCGCGTCCCAGTGCGACTTGCCGACGATGATCGAGGCATTCAGATTGCTGCCGAAATGGCTGTGCACCGCGCGCGTCACCGCGCCGTTGCCCGCCATGTCGACCAGTGCCGATGGTGCGCCGGGGGCCAGCGTCATGATCTCCTCATAGGCCATGACGCGGTCGTAGACGCCCTGCGCCGCGAGGCTCGCGACATTCGCCTTCGACGTCAGCCCGATCGTCTCGGGCCGCGGCCCCTCCCGCCGCGCGAGCGAGAAGCCGAGGCCGATGGCGGTCTTGCTCGACGCGCTCGCGATCAATATCTGCGCCGCGCCATAATCGCCTTCGTCCTCGAACTGGTCGGCGATCAGCCAGCCGGTCAGGAACAGCGGGCGGAACACCGGCCAATAGTCATGGTCGGCGGCGCGATAGTCGGGCAGCGCCTCGACCCGCTGATATAGGTTATAGATCGGCGGCAGCGTCGCGCGGCGCGGCGTCGCGTCGGTGAAGCCGCCCGGCCCGGCGTTGCCGACCGTCAGCACCGCTTCGCCCGCCATCGGATAATAGCCGTAGAAGCGCTCGCCGACGGCCACGCCCTCCGCCGCGCTTTCGGCCACGGTCGCAAAGCCCCAGACGGGCAGGCGGCCGGGTTCGCCGCGCTCGGCGAAGAAATCCCAATAGCCCTGATCGTTCCCGAACAGGCCGGCGGGCTTGCCGAACACGGCATAGGTGATGTTGTTCGCGGTCATCGCATAGAGGTCGAGCGCCATGCGCACCTGTCCCGGCGCGAGCGCCGCGGGCGGATCGGCGACCAGTTCGGCTCGCGTGATATCGTCGCGATCGATGTCGATCGCCCAGCTTGCTGCGCTCATGTCCGGACCCCTCCGTATATCTTGCCCGCGGTTGCGGGATGGCCGACAGTCATACAGATGGTCGGGCGGCTGGCAATCGCGGCGGAAGAATCTTTCAGCCCGCGACAACCCCGAACAGCGAGCCGATCGCCATCGTCGCCGCCATCGCCATCGCGCCCCAGAAGGTGACGCGGACGATCGCGCGCAGCAGCGGCGCATTGCCCGCCCAGGCGCCGAGCGCGCCAAGGATGGCGAGGAAGACCAGCGACGCCGCCGATACCGTCCACGGCAGCGACGGACCCGAAGCGAGCAGCACGACGAGCAGCGGCAGCGCGGCGCCGGCCGCGAAGCTCGTTGCCGAGGCGACCGCGGCCTGGATCGGCCGCGCGCGCCCGTGGTGCGTCATGCCGAGCTCGTCGCGCAAATGGCTGTCGAGCGCATTATGCGCGGTGAGTTCTGCCGCGACCTGTTCGGCGAGCGGACGGCCGAGCCCGCGCTGCTGGTAGATCTGCGTCAGCTCCTCGAGCTCGAAGGCGGGATCGGCGGCAAGCTCGCGTGTCTCCAGCGCGATGTCGGCCTTCTCCGCGTCGCTTTGCGAGCTGACCGACACATATTCGCCCGCCGCCATCGACATGGCGCCCGCGACCAGCCCCGCGACGCCGGTGAGCAGGATCGCCTGCGGCGCCATCCCCGCCGCGGCGACCCCGGCGATCAGGCTGGCGGTGGAGACGATGCCGTCGTTCGCGCCGAGAATCGCGGCGCGCAGCCATCCGATGCGGGCGACGCTGTGGCTTTCGCGGTGCATGGCCGGGGGGCTCCTACCAGAAGCGGATAACGCCGAACCGGTCGAACAGCGTTTCGTTCGACACCAGCACGAGCTGTTCGATCTGCGCCTGCGCGATCAGCATGCGGTCGAACGGATCGCGGTGCGGAATCTGCAATGCGCCCGCCAGCCGGGCATGTTCGGCGGTCAGGGGCAGGGGGAGAAAACCGGGAACGGCAATTTCCTTGAGAAAATCGCGCGCCAGCGGCTCCGCGAATCCCAGCCTGCCGGACCCATGCTTGAGCGCAATCTCATAGGCGGAGATCGCGCTGGCATAGACAATCGTGTCGCTATCGCCGATCGCCGCGCGAACCTCTTCGCGCAGGCGTTCGGGCGTATAGATCACCCAGAGCAGCGCATGCGTGTCGAGCAGATAGCCGTCACTCACAGCGTGTCATTGGGATCGTCGAACTCGCAATTCCACAGCTTCAGATCCTCTTCGGGAAGCGGGTCCCAGAAGCCGTCCTCGAGCGGGTCCTTGCCGGGCGGGATGAGGTGGGCGAGGTGGCCGAGCTTGCGCTGCGCCTTCGGCGGTTCCTTCACCGGGGTCAGCTTGACGACCGGTTCCTTGCCGCGCGCGATCGTCACCTCCTCGCCTGCGAGGACGCGGGCGATCAGCCGCGACAGATGCGTCTTGGCTTCGTGGATGGTCACGACGGTCATGATCCAAATTTAGCTAAGTCATATGACTAAGTCAATATTGCAGCTGCAATCCCGGCCGCGCCCAGCGCGTCTTCACGAGGCGGCCGGTACCCGACAGGGTGATATAGGCATCCTGCCGGTCGGGGCCGCCGAAGGCGATGTTGGTGGTGAAGATGTCGTCGGTCGCGACGAACTCGACCAGCTCGCCCTGCGGCGACACGACGCTGATCCCGCATTCACCGATCGTCGCGACAGCGATGTTGCCCGACGCCTCCATTGCGAGGCTGTCGAAGAATTTATAGCCTGCGGGGCGATAGAGCGGGATGCCGGGGCCGCCCGGACCGGCGCTGTCATCGACCTTGCCGGGGGCCACGATGTTGAACTGGGTCAGGCGGCAGGTGTAGGTTTCGGCGGCATAGAGCTTCGTCCCGTCGGGCGAGAGGCCGATGCCGTTGGGGTTGTAGCTCGGGAAGATCACCTCTTCGATGAAGCTGCCGTCCGCCTTCGCGTAGAAGATGCCGACGATGTCGTGGCAGCGCTTCGCATAGTCGACCTTGCCATGATCGGTGAACCAGAAGCCGCCGTGGGCGTCGAACATGATGTCGTTGGGGCCGCGCAGGACCACGCCGTTGTCGCCCGATTGGTAGAGCGTCTCGACCGCCCCCGTTTCGATGTCGATGCGCTCGATGCGGCCGCCCGAATAATCCTCCGCGATGCCGTGCGGCGCGAGATAGCCGTCCGATTCGACATATTCGAACCCGCCGTTGTTGCAGCAATAGAGCTTGCCGTCGGGGCCGAAGGCGAGGCCGTTGGGGCCGCCGCCGGGGGTCGCGATCACCTCTTTCCGGCCGCCCGGCCAGCAGCGCGTGATGCGCCCCGCCTCGATCTCGGTGACGATAACGCTGCCGTCGTCCATGACGACCGGCGCTTCGGGAAAGCGCAGTCCGTCGGCGATCAGTTCGAATTCGGCCATTCCTATCTCCCTTGTCACTGGCCCCCTCCTCGTCATTCCGGACTTGATCCGGAATCCACTGGCGCAACGCCGGTGCATATGGACCCCGGATCAAGTCCGGGGTGACGAAGCGGGGGGCCGGATGCTCCTTGCCCTTCGGACCCTGCTGTGCTTTGCGGCCATCATGCCCGTTCGCACGCTCTTCGCCACCCATTTTTACGAGGCCGACATCGGCACGCCCGACCTGCTCGAAGCGCTGGAGGAAAGCTGCCGCCTGTTCGCCGAAGAGGACAGGGCCGGCCGGTCGTGGAGCCGCGAGCATGGCTACAGGGGCTATACCAGCTATGCCAGCCTCGGCGATCTGCCCGAGCGCGACCCGGCGTTTCACGACCTGAAACGCCTGCTGGACAGGGAGGTTCGGGCCTTTGCGAAGGCGTGTCATTTCGACCTCGCCAAACCGCTCAGGCTCGACAGCTTGTGGGTCAATATATTGAAGCCCGGCGGAATGCACAGCGGGCATATCCATCCGCACAGCATCGTCTCGGGCACCTTCTACATCGCGGTGCCGCCGGGGTCGGGCGCGCTGAAACTGGAAGACCCGCGCCTGCCGATGCTGATGGCCGCGCCGGGACGGACCGATGACGCGCCCGAGCATCTTCATCCCTTCGTCTATGCCGAGCCCGCGGCGGGCCGCGTCTTCCTGTGGGAAAGCTGGCTGCGGCACGAGGTGATGCCCCATGCGGGCAAGGGCGAGCGGATCAGCATCAGCTTCAATTATCGCTGAGGATTTCCTTCTCCCATTGGGAGAAGGATACGCAGCCTTGCCGCGAAGCGGCTAGGCGGAGTTGGATGAGGGGTTCTGCGACACCGGCAGGGCACATCCCCTCACCACTGCGACCAGGCGGCAGGCCGCCAAGTCTCGTTGCATCTCCCGCCGGGAGAGGCGGATGCACCGCACCTTCAATTGTGGTGCGGCACCCCTATATGCGCGGTGACTGATTTTAGAACCAGGGACAGCCCATGACCGCCACCTACGACGCCGACCTCCAGCTCTTCATCGCCGGCG
>CALMYE010000051.1 GCA_937873425.1 uncultured Sphingopyxis sp.
ATCTATATGCCGATGATCCCCGAGGGCGCGGTGGCGATGCTAGCCTGCGCGCGCATCGGCGCGGTGCACAGCGTGATCTTCGGCGGCTTTTCGCCCGAGGCGATCCACGGGCGGATCGAGGATTGCCGAAGCGACTGGGTGATCTGCGCCGACGAAGGGCTGCGCGGCGGCAAGGTGGTGCCGCTGAAGGCCAATGTCGACAAGGCGCTGGAGAAGGTCGATGTGAAGGCGGTGCTGGTCATCGCCCACACCGGCGGCGACGTGAACATGAAGGAAGGGCGCGACCATTGGTATGACGCGCTGTCCGCCGATGCCGGCGCGGACTGCCCGTGCGAGCCGATGAATGCCGAGGACCCGCTGTTCATCCTCTACACCTCGGGCTCGACCGGCAAGCCCAAGGGGGTGCTGCACAGTGTCGGCGGCTATTCGGTGTGGACCGCGGCGACCTTCCACTATGGTTTCGACTACCGCCCGGGCGAGATCTTCTGGTGCAGCGCCGATATCGGCTGGGTCACCGGGCACAGCTATGTCGTCTATGGCCCGCTGCAGAATGGCGCGACGACTTTGATGTTCGAGGGCGTGCCCAATTATCCCGACCACGACCGCTTCTGGCGCGTGGTGGACAAGCATCGGGTCAACATCCTCTACACCGCGCCGACCGCGATCCGCGCGCTGATGCGCGAGGGCGACGATTATGTGACCCGCCACGACCTGTCCTCGCTGCGCCTGCTCGGCAGCGTCGGCGAGCCGATCAATCCCGAAGCGTGGCGCTGGTATCACGACATCGTCGGCAAGGGCCGCGTCCCCGTCGTCGACACCTGGTGGCAGACCGAGACCGGCGGGATCATGATCACCACCCTGCCCGGGGCGCATGCGATGCAGCCGGGGAGCGCAGGGCGCCCCTTCTTCGGCATCCGGCCGCAGCTGGTGGACGCGGAAGGCGATGTGCTGGTCGACGAACAGACGGGCGGGGCGGCCGAGGGCAACCTCTGCATCACGCACAGCTGGCCGGGGCAGGCGCGCACCGTCTATGGCGATCATGAGCGCTTCATCCAGACCTATTTTTCGACCTACAAGGGCAAATATTTCACCGGCGACGGCTGCCGCCGCGATGCGGAGGGCTATTGGCGCATTACCGGGCGCGTGGACGATGTGATCAACGTATCGGGGCACCGCATGGGCACCGCCGAGGTCGAAAGCGCGCTCGTGCTGCACGAGTCTGTGGCGGAGGCCGCGGTCGTCGGCTTTCCGCACGACATCAAGGGCCAGGGCATCTATGCCTATGTGACGCTCAACGCCGGGGTCGAGCCGACCGAAGAGGTCGCCGCGGCGCTGAAGCAGCAGGTGCGCAAGGAAATCGGCCCGATCGCGACGCCCGACCATATCCACCTGACCCCGGGCCTGCCCAAGACGCGGTCGGGCAAGATCATGCGCCGCATTCTGCGCAAGATCGCGGAAAATGATTTCGGGTCGCTGGGGGACACCTCGACACTGGCCGATCCGAGCCTGGTCGACGGGCTGATCGAGGGGCGGAAGAACCGTTAGGGCGTGATCAACCTCAAAGGAAAAAGCCTGTGCTCCCGCGAAAGCGGGAGCCCATCTCCTGCCAGTGCTATTGTGAGCCCACCGGAGATGGGTCCCCGCCTTCGCGGGGACACGCGAGCTTATAATTTAAGGCAATCTAACCAAACACCGCCCAGGTCGGCGCGTGGTCGCTCGCCTTTTCGCGCCCGCGGTGGTCCTTGTCGACCTGCGCGTCGATCAGCCGGTCGGCCATCGCCGGGCTGAGCAGCAGATGGTCGATGCGGAAGCCGTGGTCGCGCTGCCACGCGCCGGCCTGATAGTCCCAATAGGTCCAGACATGGCCCGCCGGATGGCGGCTGCGCAGCGCGTCGGTCCAGCCGTCGCCGAGGATGCGGAAGAAGGCGTCGCGCGCTTCGGGCTGCATCAGCGCGTCGGAGGCCATCGGGCCGCGCGGGTCCCACACATCGTCGTCGTGCGGGATGACATTATAGTCGCCCGCCAGCACGGTCGGGATTTCGGCAGCGAGCAGCGCCTTCGCCCGCTCGCGAAGCCGCGCCATCCAGCGCAGCTTGTAGTCGAATTTCGGTCCCGGATGCGGATTGCCGTTGGGCAGATAGATGGACGCGACGCGGATGCCGTGGACGTCGGCCTCCAGATAGCGCGACTGTTCGTCCTCGGCCTCGCCGGCGAGGCCGCGCTGCACCTCGACCGGCTCGGCGCCGCGCGCGAGGATCGCGACGCCGTTGAAGCCCTTTTGCCCGTGATGGAGGAAGCCGTAGCCCGCGGCCTCGATCTCCTTCACCGGCATCGTCTCGTCGCTCGACTTGAGTTCCTGCAGACAGGCGATGTCGGGCTGCGTTTCCTCGAGCCATTCGACGAGGCGCGGCAGGCGCGCCTTGATGCCGTTGATGTTGAAGGTCGCGATTTTCATGGCGCTTCCTATGGCAGGAAGCGGAACGCGGCGAAAGGCGTCAGATCGCGAAGCTCGATCCGCAACCGCAGCCCGAGGCGGCGTTGGGATTGTCGACCCGGAAGGCGGAACCGCCGAGCGAATCGACGAAATCGACGGTGCAGCCGCGCAGCAGGTCGATGCTGACCGCATCGACGACCAGCTTCACTCCGTCGGTTTCGGTCACCACATCGTCGGCGTCGATGCTCTCGGCGAGGTCGAAGCGATAGGTGAAGCCCGAGCAGCCGCCGCCGTCGACCGCGAGGCGCAGCGCGGGATCGGCGCCGCCCTTGCGCTCGGCGATCCAGCGGACGCGCGCCGCGGCGGCGGGCGACAGGGCAATGTCGGCGATCTGCGTGGTCATGCGGGCAAGATAGGGCGCCGACGCGCAAATGAAAAGGGCGCCCCGGCCGCGAGCCGACGGGCGCCCCTCCTCTCCGACCTGAAAAGCCTTATTCGGGGCCGCCCATCGCGGCCTTGTCGCCGGTGATCGCGGCGATCGCCATCTGGTCCGACCGGACGAAGGGCATCGGATTGACCGGCGCGCCCTCGATGCGGACCTCGTAATGAAGATGATTGCCGGTCGAACGGCCGGTCGAGCCGACATAGCCGATGATGTCGCCCTTCTTCACCTGCTGGCCCGACTGGACCACATAGGAGGACATATGGCCGTAGCGCGTCTGGATCGCGTTGCCATGCTCGATCTCGACATAGAGGCCATAGCCGCCGAGGCGCTGGGCGCGGCCGACGATGCCGTCGGCGGTGGCGTAGATGGGGGTGCCGTGGGGGGCGGGAATGTCGATGCCGTTGTGGCGCGCGACCTTCCCCGTGATCGGATGGACGCGCATGCCGTAGGAGGAGGAAAGCGACATCCGGTCGATCGGCTGGCGCGAGGGAACCGCGACGCCGAGGCTGGCGCTGAGGCCGGTGTCGAGGCGCTTCCACGCCTGGAAGATCGCCCGGGCCTCGCCATCCTCGCCGACCGAGGGGATGCCGGCGGTGAAGCGTTCGTCATCGGGATCGTCGTTGGGAACGACGAGGCCGGCATCGGCGCTGGTTTCGGCGGCGTGCGCCGGGGCGGCAACGCCCATCAGCGTCGCGGCGCAAAAAGCCAGTCCGAGATGAAACTTTTGCGCCAGGAAAGAGTTGATCACGTAACGACCCCGCATATTCCCATGTCGCCAGCAGCCCGAATTCGGCCGCTGGTGCCGGTTTTTTGCAATTGGATGGGATAATTCCCTGCCCGCGAGCCTTGGAGCATGGGCGAAGGTCAGGAAGCAAGAAGCGCGTAGTATTCTTGCGTTAAACCGGCGTCATGGCGCGCCGAGTCGTTGAACGGCGGCTTAACCGAACCCCGGAATCGCGATTTTACGAGGCTTTGCCACATGATGGGCGCCTCGAATCCCCGCTTGTCGCACAGCCAGTTGAACCAGTCTGTGCCCGCGCTCACATGCCGGATCTCGTCGGTGTAGATGCGCCGGAGGATCTTTGCCGACGCCTCGTCACCCGCGGCGCGGAAGCGCTCGATCGCCGCGGGCGTGACGTCGAGCCCGCGCGCTTCGAGCACCATCGGCACGATCGCGAGCCGCGCGAGCGCATCGTCGGCGGTCGCCTCCGCCGCTTCCCACAATCCGGCGTGCGCGGGGAGCGCGCCATAATGGCTGCCGAGGCTGCGCAGCCGCCGGTCGAGCAGCGCGAAATGCATCGCCTCGTCGGCGGCGACGCCGATCCAGTCGTCGACGAAGCCGCGCGGAAATTCCCCGCCGAACCGCCCGACCAGATCGACCGCGAGGTCGATCGCGACGAATTCGATATGCGCGAACGCGTGGAGCATCGCGATCCGCCCGCGCTCCGACCCGCCCTTGCGGCGGCGCGGCATGCGGTT
>CALMYE010000052.1 GCA_937873425.1 uncultured Sphingopyxis sp.
GCGCTGACCTGGGTGCGGATGTCGGGCACCGCGACCACTTCCCACAGGTCGCCGCGCGTCATCGGGCCGATCGCGAGCATATGCTGCGACGCGCGGCCCTTGGCATCGACGACATGGCCTTCGCGGTCGATGTCGAGCCCCAGCCGCAGCGCGTCGGGCCGGATGCGCCCCTGCGCCAGCAGGCGGCGCAGCAGCGGGTCGCTGGCGCGCAAAAGGTCGCCCTGCGGCCCGGTGCAGTTGACGATCCGCGCGACGTCGAGCCGCTCGACGCGATCCTCGCCGCGCGAGCGCCAATGCACCGCGACCGCTTCGGACTCGCTCGCCACGCTTTCGATCTTGCCAGCGCGGAACACGAGCCGGCGGTCGCGGACCAGCGCGTCGATGCGCCCGGCAACCTCGGGCGCGAGCCGGTGGCGATGCACGTCCCAGAAGGGCCGCAGGTGGCGCAGGAAGCACGCGCGCTTGTCCGCATCGGCGGCCGCCCACATCATCTGGGTGATCGGCCGGATCGAATCGACGACGAGCCGCCAGTCGCGCTCACGCGCTTCGCGCCGCGCCCAGCGCACCAGGTCCGAAAGCTCCGGCGCGGGTTTCGCGAGCACCGGTTGCACCGGCGGCAGGCCGTCGGCGTGGCGGTGCGGCCGCTGGCCGCGGCGCGACAGCGCGACGATCCGCCCCTTGAAGCCGTTCGAGGCGATGCGCAGGATGACGTCGATCGCGGTCAGGCCGGTGCCGATCACCAGCACCGTCTGATGCGCGCGCAGCCCCTCGGCGAGCGGGCTCGCCCAGGGATCGCCGACATAGCGCCACGGCGTCAGCCGCGCGGCGGCAACCGCCGGATGGTCGTGCGGCGGCAGGTTGCCGACCGCGAGCACCACCTTGTCCGCCTCGACCAGCCCGCCGTTGGCGAGGCCGAGGGTCACCCGGCCGGCGCGCTCCTCGATGTCGAGCACCTCGTCGTCGATCAGCTTCAGCCGCCGCCCGTGGCGCTCCATCGCTGCCGCGAGCGTCTCGCTCAGATACTGGCCATAGGTCGCGCGCGTGACGAACGCCTGGTCGCAGCCCAGCCCGCGCGCCGCCAACCAGTCGCAGAAATGACGCGGCCGGTCGGGAAAGGCGCTCATGTTCCCCGCGCGCACGTTGAGCAGGTGCGAGGTGTCGAAGCTGCTGTAGGCGACGCCCGCGCCCATCTGGCGCCGGTCGCGCTCGATCAGCAGGACCTCGACATCCTCCTGTTCGAGCAGGTTGATCGCGAGCAGCGTCCCCGAAAAGCCGGCGCCGACGATGGCGACGCGCGTCGCGGTGCGAAAGCGCGGACGCGGTCCCTGCAGCATGGTGCCGTCGAACTTCACCGCGTCACCACATCGCCCGCGACGGTCACCCGTTCGAGCACCCGGTGCGCGGGCCAATAGTCGCCGACCGCATAATGCTGGGTCGAGCGATTGTCCCACAGGCCGATCGCATTCGGCGTCCAGCGGAAGCGAACCTGATATTCGGGCACCTTGATGCGGTCGAACAGCAGGCGGAGCAGGCTGTCGCTCTCCTCCTCGCTCACCCCCAGGATGCGCGAGGTGAAGGTGTAGTTGACGTAGAGGATCTTCTCGCCCGTTTCGGGATGGGTGCGCACGACCGGATGGCGCACCGGCGGAAAATCGCGCGCGAGCTGCGCCCTTTTCTCCTCGGTCACGCGGCCGCCGAAGCTGCGCACGATGTCATGCTCGGCCTCAAGCCCCTCGATGCGGTCCTTCACCGCCTGTGGCAGGCCCGCATAGGCGGCGGCGGTGTCGGCCCACATGGTATCGCCGCCGAGCGGCGGCAGCACGCGGGCGCGCAGGATCGAGGCGATCGACGGGCGCTGGCGAAAGGTCACGTCGGTGTGCCACTTGTTATAGGCCTGGAACGGCGCCAGCGTCTCGGCGGTCAGCTGCACCCCCTCGACGCCCTCGATGCGCAGGATTTCGGGATAGCCCTCGACATGCGGGATTACCGGATGCCCTTCCAGCTCGCCGAACAGGGTGCCGAGGCGGACATGGCTTTCGTGGCTGATGTCCTGATCGCGGAAGAAGACGACCTTGAAGCGCAGCCAGGCGGCGCGCAGCAGCTCGGCCTCCTCGGTCGACAGCGGCCGGTCGAGGTCGAGCCCGCCGATCTCGGCGCCCAGCGTGGGCGTCAGCGGCGAAATCGAGACGCCGAGCGACCGGGCGGTTTCGAAAAGGTCGGGGATATGCGGCTGGGTGGCCATGGCGCGATCCTTATTGTCCGAAGCGACGGGGATCGGTCGACTCGGCTTACGTCCCGACACGGCGGCTATAATTCAACTAAATTAATTGACAAGATGCGCGCGACGACCCGCGCGAAATGCGCG
>CALMYE010000053.1 GCA_937873425.1 uncultured Sphingopyxis sp.
GCCGCGGTGTAGCCGAGATAGCCGGTGCCGAAGAGCGCGTAGAGCGGTTCGGGGATGCCGGCGAGATAGGCGTTCATGCCCGCGGCGATGCCCTGCGCCATCTCGGGCCGCGCGGCGGCGATCAGGCCCATCGGGATCGCCCACAGCAAGAGCGCATACATGACGTAGAGGAAGCTCGGCCGCGCGCGGCTGGTCCAGGGGTCCGTGCTGTTCGCCTCGGCGACGATCGCGCCCATCTGTGTGCGGATCGCCTCCATCTCCTGCTGGCCCTCCAGCTTCAGCAGTTCGAGCTTGGCGCGGTCGCGCGCCTCGGGGTCGGGGATGATCTTGTCGATCAGTCTGGCGAGCGGGCCGATCAGCCCTTCGATGATGCTCATTTCCCAAAGTCCTTCCGGTTGAAAGTTCAGCAAAGGTCAGCCCAATGGCGTGGCTTTTTCCGCCCTCAATGCTGGCCGATGCGGTTGGCGAGCCAGCCGTAGAGAAAGGCTTCCTGGCTCGGGCGGCGTTCGGCGAGGGCGATGTAGCGTTCGCCCTGCAGCGCCTCCATCGCGCGCAGCAGCACCGTCTCGCCGCCACGCCCGCGCACGCGCAAAAAGCCGTCGAGCGCGGCGAGGGTGCGCGGGCCGATCGCGCGATCGACCGCGATGTCGGGATAGTCGCGCGCGGTGCGGTTCAATGCGTTGAGCGCGCGCTGGAGGAAGCCGGCGGCAGTGCCGGTGCCCATGTTGACGCCGGTGTCGAACAGTTCGGCGGCGATGGCGGCCGCGCGCTTCGCGACCTGATCGAAGCCGGGCCGCAGCCAATAGAGGCGGCGGTAGATGGCGGCGGCTTCGGCGCGCGGCAGGTTGCGCATCGGCCCGGCATAGCCCTCGGCGCGCGCGACCGCCTCGGTGATTCCCCAGCAGGTCGGGCCGCCGCGGTCGGCGGGGTGGTTTACATAGCCGTCTTCGCGGTCGATGACGGCATCGATCAGCGCGTCGGCGTCGGGTTTCACGGGGTTTGCTTTGGACATGATTCGCGTCTCCGGTTGGTTGAACGGATAAAACGAACCATATAGGAATATTTTAGGAAAGGATTTTCTCCATGCGGGCATTGCAGGTCGCGGAACTGGCGGAAAATCACGGCGGCTGCGCGCTCGCCGAACTGGCGCTGCCCGAGCCGGGACCGGGCGAAGTGCGCGTGCGGGTGCGCGCGGCGGCGGTGAATTTCCCCGACCTGCTGATGACGCGCGGCGCCTATCAGTTGAAGCCCGACCTGCCTTTCGTGCCCGGCCTCGAATTTTCGGGCGAGGTCGATGCGGTGGGAGAGGGGGTAACAGACTGGCGCGCGGGCGATGCGGTGATCGGCGGCAACCGCTTCGGCGCGATGGCCGAATATGCCGTGGTCCCCGCCGCCGCGCTGCGCGCCAAGCCCGCGCGGCTGTCGTGGGACGAGGCGGCCGCCTATGGCGTCGCCTATCTGACCGCCTGGGTGGCGCTGGTGCGCTGCGGCCGTGTCGAGCCCGGCGAATGGGTGCTGGTGCACGGCGCGGCGGGCGGGGTCGGGCTGGCGACGGTCGATCTGGCGAAGGCGCTCGGCGCGCGGGTGATCGCCGCGGCGAGCAGCGAGGCGAAACGCGCGGCGATCGCGGCGGGCTATGCGCCCGACGCCGCGATCGCGGGCGCACCGGGCTTTCGCGATACGGTGAAGGAGCTGACCGGCGGGCGCGGCGCCGATGCGATCTTCGATCCGGTGGGCGGCGATGTGTTCGACGAATCGACGCGCTGCATCGCGTTCGGCGGGCGGTTGCTGGTCGTTGGTTTCGCGTCGGGGCGCATCCCGGAGATTTCGGCGAACATGCCGCTGATCAAGGGCTTTTCGGTCGTCGGCGTGCGCGCGGGCGAATATGGTCGCCGCTTCCCCGAGCGCGGCGCGGAGAATATCGCGGCGATCGACGCGCTGGCGGCCGAAGGGCGGATCAGGCCGCACGTCCACGCGGCGCTCGACCTCGCCGACTGGCGCGAGGGGTTTGCGATGCTCGAGCGGCGTGAGGCGGCGGGGAAGGTGGTGCTGCGGCCTTGAGGGCGGTGGGTGCGGGATGAAGGGCCGAAGGACGGTTTCGACCGGTTGCGGCCCTTCTTCTCCCCTCCCGCAGGCGGGAGGGGTCGGGGGTGGGCCAGCGGCGTTGCGATTGCCCACCCCGCTGCGACTAACGAACAAAGTTCGTAAGTCTCGCTGCCCCTCCCGCCTGCGGGAGGGGAGATCAGTCCGCTTCCGCTCCGCCCGTTCCCACCCAAAAACCGACGCCGTGCGGCGGCCGCGCAGGCGGCACAAACGAACATCCGAAGAATAGAAGAAAATTGGTCGGGACGAGAGGATTCGAACCTCCGACCCCCACACCCCCAGTGTGATGCGCTACCAGGCTGCGCTACGTCCCGACCGGCCCTTTCGGGCAGGCGAGGCCACTAGCGCGGCTGCGCCGGGGATGCAAGGCTCTCCTGCACTGTCGGCCTTGCCCACCCCGCTGCGCCCCGGTTCAAGCTGGCGTGTATATCCTCGGAACAAGGAGAGAGGCTGTTCCCCGGCGAAAGCCGGGGTCCATGCGCCATAGCGCCGTGCTGACTGGACCCCGGCTTTCGCCGGGGATCAGCTACTTGTCCGAACGGGACGAGCGCCCTGTCCTTCTGGACCCCGGCTTTCGCCGGGGAACGCTTGCTTGTCGCAAGGGCATAATCGCCGATCAAGTCCGGGGCTCGCTGCCCCTCCCGCCTGCGGGAGGGGAGGGCGAGTGTCGCGGCTGGGATGCAAACCGGTCCACTACCGGTTCGCGCCGGGCGATTATCCGCGCCGGGCGTCTTGAACTGGCGCGGCGCGGCCCCATTTCGGCG
>CALMYE010000054.1 GCA_937873425.1 uncultured Sphingopyxis sp.
TATTCCTCGGTCCGTATCAATATCATCTCGCCGATCAGCGCGAAGAGGATGAACGGACCCCACGCGGCGAGGAAGGGCGAATAGGCGCCGAGATCGCCCATCGCGAGCGCGAAATTGTCGGCGACGAAATAGGCGAAGCCCAGCGCCATGCCCAGGATCGCGCGGATGAACAGCTTGCCCGACCGCGCGAGGCCGAAGGCTGCGACCGCGCCGAGCAGCGGCATCAATATCGCCGACAGCGGCCCCGAAATCTTGTGCCACATCACGCCCTTCAGCGCGTCGACCGGCCGCCCCGCGGCCTCCAGATCGGCGATCGCGCTCCGCAGCTGGAAGAAGGGCAGTTCGTCGCCCTTCACCTGCGCCAGCGTGAACTGGTCGGGCCGCACGCCCCTGGCCGCGACGATCGTGCCGAGCGGCTGCACCGTGCCCGAACGGCGGATGAAGCGGCTGGCGCCGGTGAATTCCCAGCCGCCCTCGACCGCGCGCGCGCTGTCGGCGTAGAGGATCGACGACAGCACGCCGCCGGTGCGCTCATAGACCCTGACCCCCGTCAGCCGCACCGGGTCGCCCGTCTGCACCGTCTGCGCGTTGATCAGGTCGTCACCCGCGCGCACCCAGATGTTGCTGCGCACCCCGGTTTCGCGGGGGATTTCGGCGTACTGCACCTTCTGCCAGGCGTTGAGCGAGGCGGTCGCGCGCGCGACGATGCGTTCGTTGAAGGCGAAGCTGATCGCGGCGACGAGGAAGGCGGCGAGGAACAGCGGCGCCAGCACCTGATGCGCCGACATGCCTGCCGATTTCATCGCGATCACCTCGCTGTTCTGGTTCAGCGTCGCCAGCGTCAATATGGTGCCAAGCAGCACGGAAAAGGGCAGGAAGGTCTCGATGATCTGCGGCAGGCGCAGCCCGATATAGCGCCACACCTCGGCATCGCCGTTGCCCGCGACCGCCAATATCTTGCCGCTCTCGCCGAGCAGGTCAAGCGTCTGGAGCACCAGCACCAGCGCGAACAAGATGCCGAAGCTGCGCACCAGGAACAGCCGCCCGACATAGAGCGCCATCGTGCGCGACGGGAAGAAGGAGAGCTGGTGCATCAGGCCGGCCGCCGTGGCTTGCGCTGGAACAGGCGGGCGAGGCCGCGGATCTTCTGCCCCGCCTTGGCGGCGACGCGTTCGAGCGCGCCGATCGGCTGGCCGCCCGGCACATGCGCGACGGTGTAATACATCCAGACCGCGAGCGCCGCGAACAGCAGGAACGGCACCCACAGCGCGATGATCGGATCGACCCCGCCGCGCGCGCCCAGATCCTCGGCATATTGGTTGATCTTGTGCTGCGTCACGAGGAGCACGATCGACAGGAAGACGCCGAGCGACGAGGTCGATCTTTTGGGCGGGATGGCGAGCGCGACCGCGATCAGCGGGATCAGCAGCATCGACACCACCTCGACGATGCGGAAGTGGAAATTGGCGCGCGTTTCCAGCCGCGTCGCGAGCGGTTCGCTCTTGTCGCGCCCGACGACGATCAGCTCGGGTATGGTCAGCTCGCGGTCGGCGCCGCCGCGGGTGCGGAAGGCGTCGATCTTGGGCAGCGGGATCGGCAGGTCGTGATTGTCGAAGGTCAGCACGCGCGGCACCGAGAATTTCGGCGATTCGTGGATCAGCACACCGCTGGTCAGCCGCAGGATGATCGTGTCGGGATCGTCGGTGGCCATGAACTGGCCCCCGGCCGCGGTCGCCGAAACGCTCTGCCCATCGCGGTTCTCGCCGCGCACGAAAATGCCGCGCAGGCTGCGGCCGTCGTTGTAGCTTTCCTCGATGCGCAGCGTCATGCGGCTGCCGAGGTTGGTGAATTCGCCGACCTTGATCGACGCGCCGAGCGCGCCCGAGCGCAGCTCGAACTGCAGCCCTTCATAGGCGTAGCGCGCATAGGGCTGGATGAAGCCGACGATCGCGAGATTGAGCAGCGCGAGCGCGATCGCATAGGCATAGGGGACGCGCATCAGCCGCCCGAAGCTCATTCCGACGCCCTTCAGCACGTCGAGTTCGCTCGACGTCGCGAGCCGGCGGAAGGCGATGAGGATGCCGAGCATCAGCCCGATCGGGATGCCGAGAGCGAGATATTCGGGCAGGACATTGGCGAGCAGCCGCCACACGACGCTGACCGGGCCGCCCTCGGTCGCGACGAAATCGAACAATCGGACCATCTTCTCGAGCACCAGCAGCAGCGCCGACAGGATCAGCGTGCCGAGCATGGGAAAGAAGATGAGCCGCGCGATATAACGGTCGATGGCGGGGAGTTTATTCAAGCTTTCGTCGTCCCATCACCATGATTTGGCCGCAAATGATTCCGATATGCCGATTCAAGGGCAACGGGGACCCATGCCGGCGTGGCTGGCGTGGATATAACCATCGGGAGCTAGTGCGTCATGTCGAAATTTCTGTCGACGTCGCTCTGCGCCGCCCTGCTGAGTGTTTCGGTAGCGGCCAACGCGAGCGGCCAGGTCATCTCGAACGATCCTGCGAAATGCCGGAGCGGGCCGTCGACGATCGTCCAGATCAGTGGAATCAAGTCGAGCACGGGCAAGCTGCGCGTGCAAAGCTATCGCGCCACGTCGCAGGACTGGCTGGCCAAGGGCCGCTGGATCAACCGCATCGAGGTTCCGGCGCGCGCCGGGTCGATGACCATCTGCGTGCCGCTGCCCGACGCGGGCAGCTATGGCATTGCGGTGCGCCACGACGTCACCGGCAACGGCAAGACCGATCTGCGCACCGACGGCGGCGGGATGTCGAACAATCCCAGCATCAACATCTTCAACCTCGGCAAGCCGAGCTACAAGCGGACGGCGTTCGACGTCGGCGATGCGCCGACGACGATCTCCATCACCATGCGATATATGTAGGGCGGCGATGGCCAGCGTCGCGCTCCTTTCCAATCCGCGCTCGACGGGCAATCGCTCGTTGTTGCCGCGGGTTCGCGAATATTGCGCGGCGCACCCCGACATATTTCACTATGAGGTCGAGGACGTCGATCAGATCGGCGAGGCGATCCGCACCATCGCGATGGTCAGCCCCCGCATCGTCGCGATCAACGGCGGCGACGGCACGGTGCAGGCGGCGCTGACCGAGCTTTATTCGGGCGGCCATTTCGGCGGCTCGCCGCCGCCGGTCGCGGTGCTGCCCAACGGCAAGACCAACCTGATCGCGTTCGACCTCGGCGCCGAGGGCGATCCGATCAAGGCGCTGGAGCGCGTCGTCGAGCTGGTCGAGAGCGGCGGGATCGAGGATCATGTGATCGAGCGCCAGCTGATCGCGCTCGACAGCGGCGGCCATCGCCCGGTGCTCGGCATGTTCCTCGGCGGCGCCTATCTCGCCGACGTGATGCTCTATTGCCGGCACCGCATCTATCCGCTCGGCCTGCCCAACGGCCTGTCGCATTTCCTCGCGGCGATGCTCGGCCTGTTTGCGATGATCCTCGGCATCGGCGGCGGCCGGCTGCCGCCCAAGCCCGAGCCGATGACGGTGTCGCTGATCCGCCAGGGCGAGTTCAAGGGCAAATTCTCGCTGCTGATCGTCACGACGCTGGAAAAATTGCTGCTCAGCATCCGCACCAGCGACGCGCACGGCTCCAACGGGCATATGAAGCTGCTCGCGACCGAAACCGGCGTCGGCGCGCTGTTCCGCATGCTCGGCGCGACCTGGCGCGGGACGCTCGGCCAGCGCCAGCTCGAAGGTGTGCATTTCGAGCAAGGCGACGAGATCCGGATCGAGGGGCAGCGCTCGAACGTCATCCTCGACGGCGAGATTTTCGAGGCGAAGGGCGGCAAGCCGATCATCCTCACCTCGACGCAGCCGGTGCCTTTCCTGCGCCTCGCCGCCTGAGGGCGCCATGTCCGGTCTCGCCGATCTCGTCCGCGCCGAATTGTCGGTCCCCGTCGATCCGCGCGTCACCGCGATGGCGGCGGCGATCGCCGCCGAATATCCGGGCAGCGCGCGCGCGGTGCTTTTCTACGGCAGCTGTCTGCGGGAAACGCAGCTCGACGGGCTGATGCTCGATTTCTACCTGATCGTGTCCGATTACGGCGACGCATATCAAAGGCGTTGGCTCGCGGCCGCGAACCGGCTGATCCCGCCCAATGTCTTTCCCTTCCAGCACGGCGGGCTGATCGCCAAATATGCGGTGCTCAGCGAAGCCGACTTCCACCGGCTGAACGGGCCGGAGACGCGCAACGTGTCGGTGTGGGCGCGCTTCGCGCAGCCCTCGCGGCTGGTGTGGTCGGTCGACGACACGGCGGCGGATCGCGCCGTCGCCGCGGTCGCGCGCGCCGCGCCGGCCCTGCTCGCCGCCGCCGGATGGATCGACGGCGAGGCGCCGCTCGACTGGTGGCGCCGCGCCTTTTCGCTGACCTATTCGGCCGAACTGCGCGCCGAGCGCAAGGGGCGGGCGCAGTCGGTGGTCGATGCCGACCCCGACCGCTACCTGCGCTTCAGCGGTCCGGCCATCCGCCAGGTCGCGATTGGAGCGCGGCACGGCGGCTGGACCCGCCGCCGCATCAAAGGCAAGGCGCTCAGCATCGCCCGCCTCGCCAAGGCGAGCCTGACCTATGCCGGCGGAATCGATTATCTCGCATGGAAGATCAACCGCCATGCGGGGACGAAGATCGAGATCAAGCCCTGGCAGCGCCGCTGGCCGCTGCTCGCCGCGCTGACGCTGGTGCCGCGGCTGATGAAGAGCGGGGCGATACGGTAGGCGTGGTGGAGGGCGGGTTGCGACCGAAGCCCGACATCTCATCTCTCGTCACCCTGAACTTGTTTCAGGGTCCATGGCCCGCCGCTTCCTTCGGCGCCGCTTCAAATTCGAGGTCCGGCCATGGATGCTGAAACAAGTTCAGCATGACGAAGGAAGAAAGGCAGCTCTCCACCCCAAAGCCGTCGGTCAGTTCAACCGAAGCTCGCGACCTTCTCCGCCGGCCGCGGGTCGGTGCTGCGGCGGATCGCCTGGTCGAGCTGGGTCAGGGTGAAAGGCTTGCGCAGCACATCATGGTCGCCGAAGCTCGCGATCTCGCTCGCGTCGCCGGCGAAGCCGGTGACGAACAGCACCGGCAGCTCGGGCCAGCGCCGCTTCAGCCCGGCGACCATCTCCGGCCCGGTCAGTTCGGGCATCAGCACGTCGGACAGGATCAGATCGAAGCCGTGCGCCTCGACCAGCGCCTCGGCCGCGCGCGGGTCGGCGCAGGCGACCGCGCGGTGGCCGAGTTCCTCGACCGCATCGACCGTCGCGGCGAGTACGCGGGCGTCGTCCTCGACGACGAGGATATGGAGCGCGTCGCCCGCCGCCGCGGCCTCGGCGGCCGGCACCGCGTCGGGTTCGGCCGGCACGGCATCGGGCTGCCGCGCCACCGGCAGCAGCATCGCGACGCTGGTGCCTTCGCCTTCCTTTGAGGCGATCCGCACCTCGCCGCCCGACTGGCGGCAGAAGGCGAAGACCTGGCTCATGCCGAGGCCCGTGCCCTGGCCCGCGGGCTTGGTGGTGTAGAAGGGGTCGAAGACGCGTTCGAGCACCTCGGCCGACATGCCGCAGCCGGTGTCGATCACCTGCACCGCCAGCGCCGCGCTTTCCTCATTCTCGTCGCGCAGCGTGCGGATGGTCAGCGCGCCATGCCCCTCCATCGCGTCGCGCGCGTTGACCGCGAGGTTGAGCAGCGCATTCTCGAACTGCTGCCGGTCGAGCCAGCAGGCGAGGCCGCCCGCCTGCAGGTCGAGGGTAAGCGCGATGCGGTCCCCGATCGTGCGCTCGATCAGCTCGGCGAAGGCGGTGATGCTCTCGTCGAGGGCGATCATCTCGGGCCGCGCCGGCTCCGACCGCGCGAAGGCGAGCAGGCGGCGCGTCAGGTCGGCGGCGCGATTGGCGCCGTCGAGCGCGTTGTGGATGTGGCGCCGCGCCTTGTCGGGCGCGTCGGCGAGCCAGCGCTGCGCGAGTTCGAGCCCGCCGACCACCACGGCGAGCATATTGTTGAAATCGTGCGCGATGCCGCCGGTCAGCTGGCCGACCGCCTCCATCTTCTGCGCCTGGCGCAATTGCGCCTCGGCGGCGGCGCGGTCGGCCATCTCGCTGCGCAGCGCGACGTTTGCCCGGGCGAGTTCGGCGGTGCGTTCGGCCACCGCGGCTTCGAGGAACATCGCGCGCTCGCTTTCGGCGAACTGCTCGCGCCGCGCCAGCCGCCGCTCGGCCTGCGCGCGCAGCAGTGAAAAGCTCGCGCCGATCGCGATCACCGCGGCGGCGCCGCCGAGCA
Organism: uncultured Sphingopyxis sp.; assembly: GCA_937873425.1. Taxonomy (GTDB): domain Bacteria; phylum Pseudomonadota; class Alphaproteobacteria; order Sphingomonadales; family Sphingomonadaceae; genus Sphingopyxis. Next base: position 6,290 of record CALMYE010000054.1, read on the forward strand.
GCGAGAAGAGCAGCATCGCCCGGTTGAGATTGGCGCGGTCGGCGGCGGCGATGCGGTTGCGCTCACGCAGCACCGCGCGCTCGTTGCGGATCAGCTCGGTGAGCAGCCGGTCGATGCGCGCCAGCACCGGGTCGTGGCCCGCGGCATTATATTTGGATATGGCGGCGACCGTTTGCCGGTAATTGGCGCTAAGTGCGGCGTCGCCGAGCTGCCGGCCGCGTTCCTCGAGTTCGCGCGTCAGTTCGGCGACGAGTTCGGCCTGCCGGGGATTGTCGCGCACGTTGCGGGTCAGCAGCCGCAGATATTGCTGCGACACCCCCCATTGCTGCTGATAGACGCGCCCGTCCTCCTTCTGCAGCCCGACCGCGAAGCGGCCGAGCGCCGCTTCGGAGCGCGCGAGCGCCGCGTCGAGCGAGCGCGTCTGCGAGATCACTTCCAGGCTGTGCGCCTGCCAGGCGAGCGAGCGGTCGTAATTGCCGCTGGCGCGCACGAGCAGCAGCAGCAGCGCGGCGACGACCCCCGCGAGGATCGCCCCGACGCCGACCGTCAGCCAGAAGCGCAGGCGCTCCCGCCGGCCCTCGCTTTCATTGTCGAAATCCCGCTCGAACACCGCGGTCTTGTAACGGACAAGCGCGGTCCGGCAAAGCGGCGAAGG
>CALMYE010000055.1 GCA_937873425.1 uncultured Sphingopyxis sp.
GCCGGTCGCCGGAGAAGGCGAAGACCGCGGCGGTGCCGAAGCCCTGGTCGCTCGATACGCCGGCATCGACGAACAGGCTCGACTTCGACCGGCGCAGCACGCGCGTGGTCACCGTGCAGTCGCCGCCGACCGGCCCGACGAAGCTGATCTGCGCATAGCGCAGTGGCGTGTCGGTCGGGTGCAGCGCCATCGTCGCGGCAAGCGCGACCGCCGAACTGATCCCGCCATAGGCCGTGCGGCCCTGCATCCAGCCTTCGTCGATATGCGCGGTCGCCGCGCCCTCTTCGGTGCGCAGCGTCGAGAGCAGCGCGTCGAGCGCGCTGGGGGAGGTCGTCATCCTGTCTTCATTCCTCGATCTGGAAGGTCAGTCCGGCATGGGCGGTCAGCCGCTCGATCAGCGCCTGTCCCAGCAACGCGCCGGGCGTCCACACGCCGCCTTCGCCCTTATTCTCCAGCAGCGCCATGCCGGTCTCCGCGAGCATCTTCGACGTCGAGCCATAGCCGGGGTCGCGGTCGCCCTGCACGCTCGCGCGGATCGTGGTGCCGTCGGGATATTCGCCGATGAAGAGGATGTCGTAGAAGCCGCTCTCGCGCTCCTCCTTGCTCGGGCCTTCGCCGGGCTGGAGCTTGGAGTCGCCGAACGGATTGGCCTTCGCCATCGCCTCGGCCATCGCCTTGCCGGCGTCGCCGATCGTCGTCATCACCATCTCGTCATAGACGAGATCCTCACCCCATACATGGCCGAGCAGGAAATTGGTGCGGTGGACATTCTTGGTGTTGATCGGCGCCATGACGAAGGGCGCGGTCCAGGTGCCGGTCGCGCCGTCATATTCGGGGATCAGCCCGCTCGGCTGCGACGGTCCCTCGAAGCCCGGCGTCAGCGCGAAGCTCGATTTGAGCAGCAGCGCGAGCGAGGGTTTCTTCGCCACCGCCTTCAGCGTCTCGGTCAGGCTGGCGATGGTGCCGCCCGACGCGCCGCCCTGCATCTTGCGCACCCGGCCCTTGACGCGCGGCACCGGCTTGCCGTGGCGCTTCACCGCTTCGGCCTGCAGGAACAGGACGCCGAGGTCGAAGGGGATCGAATCGAAACCGCAGCTGAAAGTGATGCGCGCACCCGATGCCTTCGCCGCGTCCTGATGTTCGTCGATCATCTCGCGCATCCAGCCGGGCTCGCCGCACAGGTCGGCATAGGCGGTGCCGGCGCGGACGCAGGCGGCGACGAGGTCGCTGCCATAGAGCTGATAGGGCCCGACGGTGGTCAGCACGACTTTCGTGCTCGCGGCCATCGCGTCGAGGCTGGCGGGATCGCTTGCGTCGGCGACGATCAGCGGGGTTTCCTCCTCGGCGCCGACAAGCGCGCGCACCTCGGCGAGCTTGGCGAGGCAGCGCCCCGCCATCGCCCATTTGAGGGCGTCGGCGCGGCCCGCATAATGCTGCGCGAGATATTCGGCGACGAGGCGCCCGGTGAAACCGGTCGCGCCATAGACGATGATATCGAATTCGCGGGCCACGGCCAGCCTCCCTTTTACGTAAACGTAAAGTGAAGGCTAGCGCAGGCCGCGGGGATTGCCAAGCGCGAAGCGTCAGCGACGCCAGAAGGGGCGCTTCTCCGGCAACACCGGTGCGCAGGCGGCTTCGGCGCGCCCCTCGGCGCGCGCGGCGCGCAGTTCGGCGTCGGTCGCGCGCGCTTCGGCTTGATGCCGGGCAAGCTCGTCGCGGCGGCGCTGGCGCAGCGCGTCATAGCTCCAGCGCGTGTGGCCGTAACCGAACAGGCAGAGCAGGCCGCCGGCGATCGCGAGATTCTTCATCGCCGCCATCGCCTGCACCGGGTCGGTGAATTCGCGGTGGAAGAAGAGGATGGTGAGCAGCACGAAAGCCGCGAGCAGGATGGCGAACAGCCGCGTCGCGATGCCCAGTGCGATGCACACGCCCGCGGCCAGTTCGAACAATCCGGTCGGGACGGCGAGCCCGCCGGGCAGACCGGCGGCGGAAATCATGGCATTGGTGTCGGCGACGTGGATCAGCTTGTTGATCCCGGACACGACGAAAATCACCGCGATGAACAGGCGGCCGATGAAGACGGCGATCATGGACATGGGGCATCCTCCGCTGCGCGCCCCGTCCGCTCAGGGATCAGGACGCTTGGCGCCGCGGGAGGTTCCCGCTCCGGCGTCAGGAGAGGTCGTAGTTGGCGTCGTCCTGGTCGTTCTGGCCGCTGCCGCCGCCGCGTGTCCGCTGCGCGGGAAGTATCGCGCGCACGCTCGGCTTCGTCCAGCTCTTGTCCCCGGTCTTCGTCCCCTTGCCGGGACGCCCCTCATTCTTCGCCATTCTGTCGCCCTTCCCAATAGATAGGTGATTTTGGAACATGGTGACGGCCGCGTCAACCTTTGCGCCCCGATGCCCTACAGCTTGGGGAGGGTGACGCCCTTCTGCCCCATATATTTGCCCGCGCGGTCGGCGTAGCTCGTCTCGCACGGCTCGTTGCCTTGCAGAAAGAGGAACTGGCACGCGCCCTCATTGGCATAGATTTTCGCGGGCAGGGGCGTGGTGTTGGAGAATTCCAGCGTCACGTGGCCCTCCCAGCCGGGCTCGAGCGGGGTGACGTTGACGATGATGCCGCAGCGCGCATAGGTCGACTTGCCGAGGCAGATCACCAGCACGTCGCGCGGGATGCGGAAATATTCGACCGTGCGGGCGAGCGCGAAGCTGTTCGGCGGGATGATGCAGACCTCGGTCTGGCGGTCGACGAAGCTGTTGGCCGCGAAATCCTTGGGATCGACGACGGCGCTGTCGACATTGGTGAAGATCTTGAACTCGGGCGCGACGCGCGCGTCATAGCCATAGGAGGAGAGGCCGTAGCTGATGCAGCCGTCGCGCCGCTGCGCCTCCACGAAGGGCTCGATCATGCCCTGCGTCCGGGCGGCTTCGCGAATCCATTTGTCGGAAAGTATGGCCATGCCGCCGTCATGTCGGCGCGCCGCGATTTGCGCAAGCGGTCAGTCGATCAGACCCAGATCCTTCGGCCCGAAGCTGTGCGGGAGCAGCTCGCTCAGCCGGTAGCTTGCGATCTTGACGCCGTCGCCCGAGGCGCAGTGGACCGCGATGTCGGTGCGCGACCGCTCGGCCGCCTCGTTCAGCATCTGGCGGCAGCGGCCGCAGGGGTGGACGGGGTCGCTGCCGGCGAGGGCGGCGCCCTGTGGCCGGCCGCCGACGATCGCGACCGCGACCAGCTCGCCCATCAGCCCATCGTTCGCGAGCTTGCCCACCGCGACCGTCTCGGCGCACAGGGTCAGGCCATAGCTGGCGTTCTCGACATTGGCGCCGGTGACGATCCGGCCGTCGCGCAGCAGCAGCGCGGCGCCGACGTGGAATCCCGAATAGGGGGCATAGGCGCGCCGTGCGGCGTCGCGCGCGGCGGCGAACAGGGCGGCGGTGTCGGTCATTTGATGTCTCCGTCGGGACGCACCACGTTCCAGCCGACCGTGCCGTCGGCGCCCGCGATGCGCATATGGGCGTTCGCCTGCCACATCGCCCAGGGACGGGCGCCATAGTCGGGGGCGAAGAAGTCGCGGCGCAGCCAGGCGTTGCGCGCGATGCCCTCCGTCACCCGGTAATCGGCCTCGAAGGCCGGGCTCGGCGCGATCAGGCTCGGCTTGCCCATATGCGCCTCGATCTGCGCGAGGAAGGTCGCGAGCTCGGACAGGAGCAGCGCGCGCGTCGGCCGGTCGGGGCAGCGGTCGTCATAGCCGAGCCACACCGCCACCGGCAGCATGTCGGCGCGGCGCGGGACGTGGCGGATGAAATTGGCGGCTTGGTCGGTCGCGAGCCGGCAGAGGTCGTAGCGGTGGATCGCGCCCGCCTGCACGCCCGCCTCTCGCGCGCCGCGCAGGTTGCGCGCGAACATCGGATCGGCGCCCGCCGCGCCCTCCGTCGCGACGATATAGGCGAAATCGGCGCCCGCGGCCTTGACCGAGCCCCACTGGACATCGCCGTTGCCGGCGTCGATCGTCGCGCCCTGCCACGGATATTGGTCGCGCGGCGGCGCCCAGCGCGCCGCCCACCACAACGCGATCCCCGCGGCGAGCAGCAGCAGGAGCAGCGCCGCGCCGAGCCGGCGCAGCCAGCGCATCACGGCGCCGCGCCGCCCGGCGCTCGCCTTGCTTCCCTTTCGTTTCGCCCCCGTGGCCATCTTCAGCCCTTGATGTGCAGCACACAGATCAGCGTGAACAGCCGCCGCGCCGTGTCGAAATCGACCGCGATCTTGCCGTCGAGCCGGTCCATCAGCATTTCGGCCGCCTCATTGTGCAGCGCGCGGCGCGCCATGTCGACCGTTTCGATCTGCTGCGCGGTCGAGGTCCTGATCGCCTGATAATAGGAATCGCAGATCGCGAAATAGTCGCGGATCGGCCGGCGGAAACGCCCGAGGCCGAGGATGATCGCCTCCAGCGGCGAGCCGTCCTCGCGGCCGATCTCGAAGACCAGCCGTCCCTCCTCGACGCGCAGCATCAGGCGATAGGGGCCGGCATAGCCGTCGGGATGCCCGCGCTGCGGCACGAACCGATTGTCCTCGAGGATGTCGAAGATGGCGACGCGCCGTTCCTGCTCGACGTCCGGGTTGCGCCAGATGATCGAGCCTTCGTCGAGGTCGATCGAGATGATGCGCTGCTGGGCGGGATCGGCGTCGGTCATGCAGTCCGTGCTTCTACTTGGCGCGCCGCGAAGGGCAAGGGCGACTTGAAACCGCCCCTCACAGCCCGTTCGTGTCGAGCGAAGTCGAGACACCCATCGGCCTTGCGCCGTCCCGATGGGCGTTTCGGGTGGTGTGTATTGATTTTCAGCAGGTAGTGGAAAGGAGCCATCATGGACGGCGCGCTGATCTCCCCTCCCGCAGGCGGGAGGGGAGATCGGGCGTCGTGATCAAAATTCAAACTAACCCATGACCGTGTCTCGACTTCGCTCGACACGAACGGAATCGGGACTTATGCACAAGGCCCCCCACAGGACCGGCGATGCCGCAACGATCTTTCGTTGCACCCGTCGCGCACCCGTCGCATGATGGCCTTCATGCCCGAGCTCGCCCTCTTTCCCGCCCCGGCCTCCGCCGGGGACGACCGCCAATTGCCCCGCAATATCGAGGCCGAAGCCGCCTTTCTGGGCGCGATCCTGATCGACAACCGAGTCGTCGAAGATCTGCCGGTGCAGCTTCATCCCGAGCATTTCTTCGAGCCGCTGCACGGCCGCATCTTCCATCAGGCGATGGCGCTGATCGAGCGCAACAGCATCGCGACGCCGGTGACGCTGAAACCCTTTTTCGAGGCCGACGAGGCGATGAAGGCGGTCGGCGGGGTCGGCTATCTCGCGCAGCTCACCGGCAGCGGCGCGGGGCTGATCGGCGCGCGCGACTTCGCGCGGCAGATCTACGACCTCGCGCTGCTGCGCGAACTGGTCGGAGTCGGCCGCAGCCTCGTCGACAATGCGCTCGACACCAGCGAGAGCGTCGATCCGCAGGCGCAGATCGAGGAGGCCGAGACCGCGCTCTACCGCGTCGCGGGCGGCGAGGCCGAGATGGGGTCGGTCAAGAGCTTCAGTCAAGCTGCAAAGATGGCGATTGATGGAGCGGAACGCGCGCTGAACTCCGGTGGTCACCTCTCTGGCGTCACTACGGGTCTTTCCAGCGTCAATGCCAAAATTGGCGGGCTGCATAACTCGGACTTGATGATCCTTGCCGGGCGCCCAGGTATGGGCAAAACTTCACTTGCGACCAATATCGCCTATAACGCGGCCCGGCGCTTCAGATATGATGAAGAGTCCCAGATTCCGCCGGAAAAGAACATGGGCGCTAAGGTTGCCTTTTTTAGCCTCGAAATGTCCGCTGATCAGCTGGCAACCCGTGTGTTGGCTGAGCAGTCGGAGGTGTCTGGCGAAGCTCTCCGCATGGGTAAGATCAGTAAGGAGCAATTCCAAAAGCTGTCCCGTGCAGCTCAGGAGCTACAGACTCTGCCGCTGTTTATCGACGATACACCCGGCCTCACAATCGCCGGCTTGCGGACGCGCGCACGGCGTTTGCAACGACGCCACGGCATCGGCCTGATCATCGTCGACTATCTCCAGCTTTTGCAGGGGACATCAAAGGGAGGGGACAATCGCGTTCAGGAAATCTCCGAGATATCCCGCGGCCTGAAAACACTGGCGAAGGAGTTACATGTGCCGGTGCTCGCGCTTTCGCAGCTGAGCCGTGCAGTCGAGCAGCGTGAAGACAAGCGCCCCTTGCTGTCGGACTTGCGCGAATCGGGTTCTATCGAGCAAGATGCCGACATGGTGCTTTTCGTATTTCGGGAAGATTATTATCTGGCGAATCAAGAGCCTGATCAGAATGATGCGAAGCTTCAGCAAGCCTATATAGATTGGCACGAGAAGATGGAGCGGGTGCATGGAACCGCCGAACTCATCGTCGCTAAACAGCGTCACGGCTCCACCGGCAGAGTGCGGTTGCGCTTTGAATCGCATATAACGAAATTCAGCGACCTCGCCGACGACAGTCAGGCTTATGCGGATTATGAATAGTTGAGCCGTGCCCCTGCGAAGGCAGGGGCCCATCACGAGGTTTTTCGGTCGAATGCCGTCTCCTGCCGGACCGGCCGGAGATGGGCCCCTGCCTTCGCAGGGGCACGGAGGTTATCAGAACGCTGGGTCGTTCGCGGGATCGTCGTCGATCGGCGTCACTTCGGTGTGGATGCCGCATTCGGTCTTGTCCCAGCCGCGCCAGCGGCCCGCGCGCGGGTCTTCGCCGGGTTTCACCTTCGACGTGCAGGGCGAGCAGCCGATCGAGGGATAGCCTTCGGCCTCCAGCGGGTGGCGCGGCAGGTCGTGCGCCGCGAAATATTCGTCGAGCATTTCGCGCGTCCAGTTGGCGAGCGGGTTGAACTTCAGCCGGCCGGTGGCGCCGTCGAGCTCGAAGCGCGGCAGGCCCTGCCGCGTCGAGGATTGAAATCCCTTGCGGCCGGTGATCGACGTATCGAAATCGGCCAGCGCCTTTTCGAGCGGCTTCACCTTGCGGATCTCGCAGCAGCCGTCGGGGTCATAGGACCAGCGCAGCTCGGTTGCGTCCTTCTTCGCCAGCTCCTCCGCATCGGGTGTCAGATTGACGAGGTTCAGTTCCAGCCGCGCCGCAAGCGCGTCGCGATAGGCGAGCGTTTCGGGGAAATGCTTGCCGGTGTCGAGGAACAGCACCGGCATGCCGGGCGCTGCCTGCGTCACCAGATGCAGCAGCACTGCGCTTTCGGCGCCGAAGCTCGACACGATCGCGCTGTCGCCGGTCAGCCCCGCGCCGACGACGCTCGCGACGACCTCCGCCGCGTCCTGGCCGCGGAACAGATTGTTCAGGCGGATGACGTCGGCCTGCGTGAAGCGCGGCGCCACGTCGATAAGGTCGCGCGTGCGGTCTTCGGGGGCTGCCTTCACCTCAGCCATGCCTCAGCTTCCAGATCGGCACCGCCTTGTCGGCCGCGGTCTGATAATGTTCGGGCCAGCGGTTCAGCGCCGCTTCGACATCGGCGGGGTTGAGCGGCTTTTCGGGCGCGAAGCTGTCGAAGCCGCAGCGCTTCATATAGGCGATCTGGTCGACCAGCACGTCGCCCTGCGCGCGCAGTTCGCCCGCATAGCCCGCCTCGCGCAGGATGCGCGCCGACGAATAGCCGCGCCCGTCGCGAAACTTGGGAAAGGCGACCTCGATCAGCTTGAGCCGGTCCAGATAAGGGATCAGCGCGCGCGCATCCTCGTCCGATTCCAGCCGCACCGCCGTCGCGTTCGATTGCGACAGAAAGGCGTCGAGGGTGACGCAGGGTTCCTCGCCCGCTGCATGCAGATGTTCGACCATCTTAAAGCCCCTCCTCTTCAGAGGAGGGGTTTGGGGTGGTGGAGGGCATGCACAGGGCCGCTGGCACCACCCCGCTGCGACTAGCGGGCAAGCCCGCAAGTCTCGCTGCCCCTCCTCTGAAGAGGAGGGGTTTGAGTTTGGAATTACCCATAGATCGCCTCCTTGAACGGCGCCATGCCGACGCGGCGGAAGGTGTCGACGAAGCGCTCGCCCTCGGCCCGTTCACTGAGATATTTGTCGGTGACGCGTTCGATCGCGTCGACGACGCCGTCCTCGTCGAAGCCGGGGCCGGTGATCGTGCCGAGCGACACATCCTCCGCGCCCGATCCGCCGAGCAGCAGTTGGTAATTCTCGGTGCCCTTGCGGTCGACGCCGAGGATGCCGATGTGACCGGCGTGATGGTGGCCGCAGGCATTGATGCAGCCCGAAATCTTGAGCTTCAATTCGCCCAATTCCTTCTGCCGGTCGAGGTCGGCGAAGCGCGTCGCAATCTTCTGCGCGACGGGAATCGAGCGGGCATTGGCGAGGCTGCAATAATCGAGACCGGGACAGGCGATGATGTCGCTGATCAGGTCGAGGTTCGGCGTCGCGAGCCCGGCGGCGTCGAGCGCCTGCCAGATGGCGAACAGGTCGGCCTTGCGGACATGCGGCAGCACGATGTTCTGCGCATGGGTGACGCGCAACTCGTCATGGCTGTATTTCTCGGCAAGGTCGGCCATCAGGTCGATCTGCGCCGACGAGGCGTCGCCGGGGATGCCGCCGACGGGCTTCAGGCTGATGTTGACGATCGCATGGCCCGGCACCTTGTGCGCGGCGACATTCTGGTCGATCCAGACCGCGAAATCGGGATCGCTGCGGTCGATCGCGTCGGGCGCCGACGCGTCGAGCGCGGGCGGCGCGAACTGTGCGGCGATGCGGTCGAACTCGGCCTTGGGCGGATCGATGCCCAGCGACTTCACATGGACGAATTCGTCCTCGACCTGGCGGCGATAGTCTTCGGCGCCGAGCTCGTGGATCAATATCTTGATCCGCGCCTTGTAGATATTGTCGCGGCGGCCGTAGCGGTTGTAGACGC
>CALMYE010000056.1 GCA_937873425.1 uncultured Sphingopyxis sp.
GCGCTGCCGCCGGCGATGGTGCCGGCGAAGCCGCGCAGATAGTCGCCGACCGCATTGTCCTCGCCATATTGGAAATCGAGCATTTCCGGCCCCATCAGCGACACCGCCATGCGGTCGAGCCGCTGCCCGAGCTCGGCGGTGAACAGGCGGATCAGTGAGGCCTCGGCGCCCGGCTGCCCGGTGCGCACGACGATCGATATGTTGCGATAGGTCATCGCACGCAGCGCCGCGACTTCCGCGCGCATCTGCGCCAGATCGTGCGCGATGCGGTCGTCCCTGATCATGCCGTTCGCCCGCGCCCTGTCGATCAGTTCCTCGATCTCCTGGCTCAGCTTGACCTGGTCGGCGATGAAGCCGGTACCGCGTTCGAAGCTCAGCGTCGACATCGCGACCTTCCACCCGTTGCCGAGCCCGCCGACGACGTTGGACAGCGGGATGCGGACGTCGTCGTAGAAGACCTGCGCGAATTCGATCTGGCCCGACATCTTGCGGATCGGGCGGATGTCGATCCCCGGCGCGTGCATGTCGCAGATCACCCACGACAGGCCGCTGTGCCGCCGCGATCCTTCCTCGGTGCGCAGCACCAGTTCCTGCCAGTCGGCGACATGCGCGAAGCTGGTCCAGATCTTCGACCCGTTGATGACCAGCTCGTCGCCCTCGATCCGCCCGCGCGTCTTGATCCCGGCAAGGTCGGACCCCGCGCCCGGCTCCGAAAAGCCCTGGCACCAGATCGCTTCGCCCGACAGGATGCGCGGCAGATGATAGGCTTTCTGCTCCTCGCTGGCATTGATGATCAGCGTCGGGCCGCCGTGGTTGATGCCGACGAAGTTCGCGCCGATCCACGGCCCATGCGCCTTCGCATATTCCTCCAGCCAGATGACCTGCTGGACGATCGACAGGCCGCGCCCGCCATAGTCCGTCGACCAGTTGATCCCGGCCCAGCCGGCGTCGAACAATTGCCGCTGCCACGCCTTGTCGAAGGTGATCGCGTCGGCGGCGTGGAGCGGGCGTTTCTCCTTCGGCACATTGTCGTGCAGCCAGTCGCGGCACTCTTCGCGAAAGCGCGTCTCCTCGGGCGAAAATCCGATGTCCATCAGCCGTCTCCCCGCGTCTTTGCAATCGCGTCCTTCGCGCTGCCGCTTTCGATCGCGCGGCGGCCGAATTGCTCGCGGATCGGGACGAACTCGGGCATCACCAGGCTGCGGCGCAGCCAGTTCGCCGCATCGACCACCAGCGTGTGGCCGCTGATATAGCTCGCATAGGGCGAGCAGAGGAAGGTCGCCGCCCAGCCCAGCTCGCGCACCTCGCCCACGCGCTGCCCCGGTATCGTATTGTCGCCGCGCTCGCCCTCGCGGTGGCGCGTCATGTGCGCGGGCAGGTCGTCGTGCGGGAAGCGGCCCGGCGCGATGCAGTTGACGCGGATGCCGTCGGGCGCCCACTCGACCGCCAGGCTCTGCGTCAGGTTGGTCACGCCCGCCTTCGCCGCCGCCGAATGCGAAGTGCCGGGGCCACCGGTCCAGCTGTATGTCGCGCCGATGTTCAGGATCGCGCCGGGCTGGCCGTCGCGCAGCCGACGGATCGCGAATTCGCGGCTGCAGTTGTAGGTGCCGTTCAGGACGATATCGACGACGGTGCGAAAGCCGTTCGGCGTCATCTCTTCGGCGGGGGCGGGGAAGTTGCCGGCGGCGTTGTTGATCAGCACGTCGACGGGGCCGAGCTTTTCCTCGATTTCGTCGAAGGCGCGGGCGATGGCGTCGGGGTCGCGCACGTCGCAGGCGACGGCGATCGCCTCGGCGCCGACATCGCGCATCGCGGCGAGCCCGGCGTCGAGATGCTCGGGCTTGCGGCTCAGCACCGCGATCTTCGCGCCCAGCCGGGCGAATTCGACCGCCATGCCCTTGCCGAGGCCCGTGCCGCCGCCGGTGACCGCGACCACCTGTCCGTCATAGGTGCCGTCGGGCAGCGCCTTCGCGCCCAAAGGTGGAGGGGAGGGGAGCGCCATCAGATCCTCCCCGGAACGGGGAGGGGGACCACCCGCAGGGTGGTGGAGGGGCACGGGAGGCCATACGCCGCGTTCGACTGCACATGCCCCTCCACCATGCTTCGCATGGTCCCCGTCCCCCTGCGGGGGAGGATCGTCTGCATCCCCATCCCTATTTCCCCTTATACTGCGGCGCGCGCTTCTCGCGGAGCGCGGCGCGGGCTTCCTGATAATCCTCGGTCTTGAACAGATAGGATTGCGCATAAAGCTCGGCGCGGGTGCCGGTGCGGATCGTCGGGCCGTGCATCAGGTTCACCATCTCCTTTGCCATCGCGAGGTGGATCGGCGGCTTGGCGGCGATGTCGCGCGCGATCTCCAGCGCCTTTTCGTCGAGTTCCTCGGGCGGCACGACGAAATCGACCGCACCCCATTCGAGCGCGGTCGCGGCATCGATCCGCTGCCCGGTCATCACCAGATATTTGGTGCGCGACGGACCGATCAGCGCGGTCATCATCTGCGTCCCGCCGGTGTCGGGCAGTACGCCATAGAGGATCTCGGGCAGCGCCATCTTCAGCGTCGTGTCGCTGATGCGGATGTCGGCGGCGAGCGCGAGTTCGCACCCGCCGCCGATCGCTCCCCCTTTGAGCGCCGCGATGATCGGCTTGGTCGATTCCTGCATGCGCAGCCGGCCTTCCTGCGCACGGCGGACGAAGTGGAAGTCGCTTTCGTCGCGCGCGCGGTGGCCCAGCACATTGGTGTCGCGGCCCGAACAGAAGCTCTTTCCGGCGGCGCGGATCAGGATCGCGCTCGACTCCGTCTCTTCGAGCGCTTCGCCCAGCAGCGTCTGGAACAGCGCCGACATCGCGTCGTCCATCGCATTGTGCCGGTCGGGCCGGTTCAGCGTCAGGATACGCAAGGCGCCTTCGCGCTCGCTCAGGATCGGATCGGACACGCCTCTCTCCCATTTTCTTTTCGGCAGGGCTTGCACCACATGTATAACTAAGTCAATTATGTTGAACGAAAACGGGGAGAGCATAAAGGATGGAACTGAGCGGGAAAACGGCGCTCGTCACCGGCGCATCGCGCGGCATTGGCGCCGCCATCGCGCGCCGACTCGCGAGTGCGGGCGCGCATGTCGCGGTCAATTATGCCGGCAGCCGCGATGCCGCCGAAAACTTGGTCGCCGAAATCGAGGCGACGGGCGGCAAGGCCTTCGCGGTGCAGGCCGACGTCGGCACGCTCGACGGCATCCGGGCTATGCTGGCGGCCTGCGACGATATGTTCGGCGGCGCCCCCAATCTCGATATCCTCGTCAACAACGCCGGGGTCGGCGGCGAAGGCGATACGGGCAGCCTGACCAAGTGCAGCGAGGAATTGTTCGACCGCATGATCGCGGTGAACCAGAAGGCGCCGCACTTCATCACGCAATTTTGCCTCGAACGACTCCGCGACAAGGGCCGCATCGTCAATATCGGCTCGCTCGGCGGGCGGTCGGCGCTGCCACCCTTCGCAGCCTATGCCGCGACGAAGCGGGCGTTGCAGAGCCTGACCATGTCCACGGCGGTCGTCGTCGGCCCGCGCGGCATCACCTGCAACCTCGTCGCGCCCGGCGCGGTCGATACCGAATTCAACAAGACGCTCTCCGAAAAACCCGGCTGGGCCGAGACGACGTCGAAGCTCACCCCGATGAAGCGCCTCGGCGTGCCGGAGGATATCGCGGGGGCGGTGATGATGCTCTGCCGCGAGGAAGCGCACTGGGTCACCGGGCAGATCGTCGAGGCCAGCGGGGGATTGTTTCTGTGACCGGCCTGTCGGGAAAGACCGCGCTCGTCACCGGCGGCTCGCGCGGGATCGGCGCGGCGATCGTGCGGCGGCTGGGGCAGGCGGGCGCGCATGTCGCGGTCAACTATGCGGGCAGCAGGGATGCGGCTGAGGCGCTGGTCGCCGAGATCGAAGACGCGGGCGGCAAGGCCTTCGCCGTTCAGGCCGACGTTTCGGCTCTCGCAGGGATCGACGCGCTGTTCGCCGCCTGCGACGTGGCCTTCGGCGGCGCGCCCAATCTCGACATATTGATCAACAATGCCGGGGTCGGTCGGGGCGGGCGCGACGGGTCGCTGAAGGGTGCGGGCGAAGCGCTGTTCGACGAGCTGTTCGCGGTCAACGTCAAGGGACCGCATTTCGTCACCCAGGCGGCGCTGCCGCGCCTTCGCGAGGGCGGCCGCATCGTCAACATCGGATCGATGTCGGGCAAGGTCGGCCAGCCCTTTGCGGCCAGCTATGCGATGACCAAGCGGGCGATCCAGAGCCTGACCTTCTCGACCGCGCTCGCGGTCGCGAAGCGCCAGATCACCTGCAACTGCATCGCCCCCGGCGCGGTCGCAACCGACTTCATCGCCGCGCTGCGCGCGCAGGAGGGCTGGGACGAAGCGACCGCGAAGCATACGCCGATGGGGCGGCTCGGCGAACCCGAGGATATCGCCGGGGCGGTGATGATGCTGCTCGGCGAGGATGCGCGCTGGGTGACCGGACAGGTGATCGAGGCGAGCGGGGGGCTGGCCCTGTAATGGCGCTGATGACCGAAAAATTGCGCGCGATCATGGCGCTCGATCCCGAGCGGACGGAGATCGATTTCGAGGGCGTCGATTACAGCTGGGCGCGCATCGCGGAGAATGTCCGCGCCATCGAGGCGGCGCTCGATTCGATGGGCCTGCCCGAGGATGCGCGGGTCGGCGTGATGCTGCGCAACCGTCCCGGCCATATCGCGGCGATCGTCGCGGTGCTGTCGACCGACCGCTGCCTCGTCACGCTCAACCCGATCCTGCCCGACGCAAGGCTGTTCGCCGACGTCGAGGGGCTCGGCCTGCCCGCGGTGATCGCCGACGCGACCGACCTTGCGCGGCCGGGCCTCGCCGAGGCGCTGGCACGCGCCGGTTCCGCGGTGATCGAGATCGGGCCGCGCCTCGAAGGCGTGCGCGTGGCCCAAGGGCAGGTGTGCGCCGCGATGCAGACCTCGCCCGGCGTCGCGATCGAGATGCTGACCAGCGGTACCACCGGAACGCCGAAGCGCGTGCCGCTCAGCCGCACCGCCTTCGATGCGAGTTTCCGCGGCTTCGCCAAATATGAGCGCGGCAAGAGCTTCGACGACCCGCCGCGGCTCAGTTCGGGCTGCACGATGATCGTCAACCCGCTGACGCATATCGGCGGCATTTATGGCTGCATCGGCGCGCTGATGGCGGGGCGCAAGATCGCGCTGCTCGAAAAGTTCAGCGTCGACGCCTGGGTCGATGCGGTGCGCCGCCACCGCCCCGCCGTTGCCTCCGCCGTGCCTTCGGCGGTGCGGATGCTGCTCGACGCCGACGTCGATCCCGCCGACCTGTCGAGCCTCAAATCGCTCATTTCGGGCACCGCGCCGCTCGCGCCCGATCTGGTCGATGCCTTCTATGCCAGATATGGGATTCCGATCTGTTCCAACTATGGCGCGACCGAATTCGCAGGCGCCGTTGCCGGCTGGACGATCGACGATTTCCGCAGGCACTGGACCGAAAAGCGCGGCGCCGTCGGGCGCGTCCACGCCAATATGGAGGCGCGCGTCGTCGATCCCGACACCGGCGCGGTGTTGCCGCCCGGGGAGGAAGGACTGCTGGAGCTCAAGGGCGAGCAGCTTGGCAACGGTCTCGCATGGCTGCGCACCACCGACCGTGCGGTGCTCGACGCCGATCATTTCCTCTTCATCAAGGGCCGCGCCGACAATGCGATCATCCGGGGCGGCTTCAAGGTCCATCCCGACGATGTGGTGCGCGCGCTGGGCGATCATCCCGCGGTGCGCGAGGCGGCGGTGGTCGGCGTCCCCGACGAACGGCTCGGCGCGGTGCCGGCCGCCGCGATCATCCTGAAGGACGGCGCCGCGGCGCCCGCCGAGGACGACCTCAGGGCATGGCTGAAGCAAAGGCTGATCGCCTATCAGGTGCCGGTCCATATCCGCTATGTCGCGGACCTCCCGCGCACCCCGTCGATGAAACCCTCGGCGCCCGGACTGCGCGCCTTGTTCGAGGAGACAGGCTGATGGAGAGTTTCGCCGGAAAATCGGTGATCGTCACCGGCGGCGGCAAGGGCGTCGGGCGCGGCGTCGCCAAATCCTTTGCCGCCGCCGGCGCCGAGGTGATGCTCGGCGCGCGCAGCATCGCGCCCGCCCAGGACGTGAAGGCCGAGATCGAGAAGGCCGGCGGCGTCGCCGAATGCTTCGCCGCCGACATAGCGAAGCACGCCGACTGCCGCGCCTTGGTCGCGGCCACCGTGGAAGCGTTCGGCGGCATTGACATCATCGTCCACGCCGCTGCCGACATCCCGCACGGCGGGCTCGGCCATGTCGACGACGAGCGGCTCGAGGCGGGCTTCGCAAGCATCGCCAAGGCGGCGTGGTGGCTGCTCGACGCGGCGCGGCCGCATCTCGCCGAAGCGCGCGACGGCGGGCGCTTCATCGCGATCGGCTCGATCAACGGCACCTTCAACGTGGTCCCCAACATGACCGCCTATGGCATGGCGAAGGCGGCGCTCGACGCCTTCGTCCGCGCGGCGGCGGGCGACGTGGTCGCCGACCGCATCACCGTCAACGCGATCAACCCCGGCCTTGTCGCCAGCGACCGCGCGAAGGCAGTGCTCGGCGAGGAAGGGCTGGCCGCCTATGGCGCGACGGTCCCGGTTGGCCGCGCGGGGACGCCCGAGGACATCGCCCACGCCTGCCTGTTCCTCGCGTCGGCGCGCTCCGACTATATCACCGGCACGACGATCAAGATGGACGGCGGTTCGACCGTCGCTGCCTCGCCGGGCCGGAACGACATCCTGCAGGAACGGCTGAAGCTGCAGCATGGAAAGGCGCCCTGATGGACCTCGGCATCCGGGGCAAGGTCGCGCTCGTCTTCGGCGGGTCGAAGGGCATCGGGCTCGGCTGCGCGCACGAATTCGCGCGCGAGGGCTGTCCGACGGTAATCGCCGCACGCACCCAGGCGACGATCGACGTGGCGGTTGCCGAAGTGGCGGCGGCAGGCGGGCAGGTGGCGGGCATCTCCGCCGACTGCACGACGAAGGACGGCATCGCCACGGCCGTGCAAGCGGCAACCGACGCCTTTGGGTCGCCCGACATATTGATCTTCAACGTCGATTCCGGGCCGAAGGGCGCCTTCCTCGACGTCGACGACGAGACGTTCGCGGCGGCGAACAACAATAATGTCATGGCCTTCCGCTGGGCGGTGCAGGCGGTGATCCCGCATATGCAGGCGCAGGGTTGGGGCCGCATCCTGACCATCGGCACCAATTCGGTGAAGGCGCCGCACCGCAAGCTGCCGCGCGCGGCGCAGAACACCTATCGCGTCGGCGCGCTCGCGCTGTCAAAGACGCTGTCGGCGGAGCTCGGCCCGTTCGGCATCACCGTCAACACGCTCGGCACCGGCGCCATTGCGACACCGCAGTTCAGGGAGGTGTTCACGAAGATCGCCGAGGCGCAGGGCCAGACCTATGAGGAACATATCGCCGACCGCGTCGGCCAGTGGCCGGTCCGCCGCATGGGAACGCCCGAGGATATGGCGGCGGCCGCCGCTTTCCTCTGCTCCGACCGTGCCGGCTTCATCACCGGACAGGTGCTCGTCGTCGATGGCGGCAATCTCGAAGTTCTGCAATGATCGGCAACCAAAGGATGAGACATGAAACTGGGACATGATATTGCGGCGGTGGTGACCGGCGGTGCGTCGGGCCTCGGCCGGGCGAGCGCGGAGGCGCTGGCGGGCGAGGGCGTGAAGGTCGCCATCTTCGACGTCAACGAAGAGGGCGGCCGCGCAGTCGCCGATGCGATCGGCGGCCTCTTCTGCAAGGTCGACATCACCAGCGAGGAGAGCGTCGTCGCGGGCTATGACGCCGCGCGCGCTGCGCACGGGCAGGAACGCATCCTCGTGCATTGCGCGCAAATCTCGAAGAACAGCAAGACCGTCCGCTACGACAAGGCGACCGGCGGCTATGTCCGCTATTCGACCGAGGATTATGCTTTCTCGGCACAGGGCATATTGATCTCCAGCTACCGGCTCGCCTCGCTCGCCGCGCTCGGCATGGCCAATGCCGAGCCGCTGAACGAGGACGGCGAGCGCGGCGCGATCGTCCTGACCGCGTCCGCGGCGGCGCAGGACGCGCAGATCGGACAGGTCGGCTATGGTTCGCTCAAGGCGGGCGTGAACGGCCTCGTGCTGCCGATGGCGCGCGACCTGATGGACCTCGGCATCCGGGTCAATTCGATCATGCCCGGCATCTTCGCGACCCCGCCGATGCTCGCGGTGAAGGATAAGGCGCCCGCGATCTTCGAAGGGCTCGCGGCGTCGGTGCCCTTTCCCAAGCGCCTCGGCCATCCGCACGAATTCGGCAGCCTCGTGCTCGAACTCGCGCGCAATGGCTATTTCAACGGCCAGACGCTGCGCCTCGACGGCGCGATCCGCATGCCGCCCAAATAGGATGACGCCTTGAACGCTCCCCAGCAATTTCCCTTCGCGCGGGAATCGGCCGGCCCGGCGCCGCTGCGCCGTCCCGGCTCGATCCGGCGGACGACCTCGATCGATTCGGACTGGCCCGACGGCTTCGGCCAGCCCTGGGTGATGACCGGCCGCGCGCGCGACCTGTTGACGCCGGTCGAGGGCGAGCTCGTGGTGCTGGGGGAGGGGGCCTTCCGCATCCGCACCTCGCCGCTGCGCGAGATTATGGAGATCGCGATCGAACCCCATCACCCGCGCGCGGTGGAGATGGTCGGCGTCCGGGCGGGGGGCGCGAGCCGGCTGGCGCTCGCCGACATATTGGGCGCGTTGCGCGGCACGCCGACCTTCCAGCTGCTCGACGATTTTGCGGGCGCCAGCCTCGTCGCGGGGTGGATCTGGTCGCGCTGGACGCCCGACTGGCACGACCGCATGCGCGCGAGCCGCGCGCAATCGACCGCGGGCAACAAGGGACGCATGGTCAATATCTGCACCGGCTTCACCGAGGGCGGCAGCTCGCTGGCGGAGGATGGCAGCGTCGACCACAGCGATCAGTCGGCGACCATCGTCGGCCCGCTCGTCAACCCCGACGACCCGCTCGGCTGGCACGAACTCGCGGCGCAGGAGGGACGCCCGCAGGCGCGGCGCGCGCGCCGTATCGACCTGTGGCGCGCGGAAGGCGTGCTCAAGATCGACGCGGCCTTTCAGGACAGCGGGCCGAATCCAGAGGAGACGCGCACCGCGATCCACGAATATCGCGTCTATGCCGAAATCGACGAGGCGAGCGGCACCCTGCTGTCGTTGCAGGCGCTGCCGCTGATCCTGCCGTTTCGCGAATGTCCCGGCGCCTCGATGAAGGCGTCGCGCATGATCGGGCAGAATGTCGGGGATTTCCGCCAGGCGGTGCTCGACACGCTCGCCGGCACGATCGGCTGCACGCACCTCAACGACGTGCTGCGCGCGTTCGCCGATATTCCGGCGCTCGCACGAATGTTACCCGAATGACACAGTCGGCACGCTTTCCGTAACGGATTGCGACAAAAGCAAGCAACCCACTTGTCTGTCTTGTTAGACTTAGTTATATAACTGGCCAAGCGAGGACGCCAGGAAGCCTCGCGGGGAGGATGTTGACCATGATTTTCAAGCAAAAGCGCGATTCGGCCCGGATGCTCGCCGCGGTGTCGCTGGCGGCTGTCGCCCTTTCGTCGGCACCGGCCTTCGCCCAGACGGCGGCGGACGAGACGACCGAGAGCCGGGGTCTCGAGGAAATCGTCGTGACGGCCCGCAAGGTTTCGGAAAATCTGCAGGACGTTCCCGTCGCCGTGACCGTGCTGTCGGGCGATGACCTGACCGACCGCAGCGTCCAGCGCGTGCAGGACCTCGCGAACTTCACGCCGGGCCTTCTCATCCGTTCGGGATCGAACACGCCGAGCGCACTCACCATCACCCTGCGCGGCCAGGTGCAGACCGATACGCTGATCACGCTCGACCCGTCGGTCGGGACCTATGTCGACGGTGTCTATTGGGCCCGCTCCTACGGCCTCAACGCCGACTTCCTCGACGTGCAGTCGGTGCAGGTGCTGAAGGGTCCGCAAGGCACGCTGTTCGGCCGCAACACGACGGGCGGCGCGATCCTGATGAACTCCAACAACCCCGACCTCAATGATTTCGGCGGCAGCCTGTCGCTGACCTACGGTCGTTTCAACGAGTTCCAGGCGACCGGGGTGCTCAACATTCCCATCGTTCAGGACAAGGTCGGCCTGCGCATCGCGGGCCAGCGGTTCCGGCGCGACGGCTTCACGACCAACGTCGTGCCGGCGAACGCGGTGTCGGCGATACCGGCCACCAATCCGGTGGTCGCCCAGACACCGTTCGCCGGAGCGCCCAACGGCCTCAAGCTCGACAATCGCGACCGCTGGAACGGCCGGGTCAAGCTCGACGTGAAGCCGACCGATAATCTGACGCTGCGTTTCTCGGGCGAATATTTCGAGATGGACGAGCAGGGACCGTCGCGCCAGGCGCGCATGGCGCTCGCGCCGTTCACCGCATCGAATTCGACCTACAATCTTGCCGGCACCGGCGCGCTTTTCGTCGGATTGATCAACGGCGCCCCGCCGGCAACCGCTACGGGCGTCGGGTTGGGCCTGATCAACCCGATCATCGCCAATCTGGCGGCCAATCCGAAGCTCGCAGCCGTCAACGAAGTTCCCTACGCCTTCGCCAAGACGAAGACCTTCGGCTTCACCGGTATCCTCGATACCGATTTCGGGCAGATGCAGCTGATCACCGGCTACAGGAAGATCGACGCCTATGCCGGCGTCGACCTCGACGGCACCCCGTTCGCGATCCACTTCACCGAAAGCCAGCAGTCGGTGGAACAGCTTTCCGGCGAGTTCCAGATCACCGGCCACGCCTTCAACGACGCGCTCGACTTCGCGGTCGGCTTCTTCGCCTTCCACGAAAAGGGCTTCGACCAGTCGATCTCGATCGTCGCGCCGGCGATCAACCCGGTGACCTCGCATTTCTATGCCGACATCGACAACGACAGCATGGGCGCATACGGCCAGGCGACCTTCCACATCAGCGACCAGCTCTCCTTCACGGGCGGCCTGCGCTATTCGGTCGACGACAAGGGGATCACCAGCCTCAACAACAACTTCAACACGCTCACGAGCACGACGACCTGTTCGCTGTTCACCGCACCCCCGATCGTCGGTCCGGAACTCGTCGCGGTTCCGCAATGCGCCGTCAGGCGCCGCGACGACTTCTCGGGCTGGTCCTATACCGCGGGCTTCGAATATAAGCCGACCGACGACCTGCTGCTCTATATCAAGACCGGCAAGGGCTTCCGCTCGGGCGGCCAGAATCTGCGCGCGCCGTCGGCGGTCTTCCTGATCCCCTTCGCGCCGGAAATCGCCTATTCGCACGAGCTCGGCTTCAAGGGCGAGTTCTTCGACCGGCGCCTGCGCTTCAACGCGGCCGCCTATCAGACCGACATCAACAACATCCAGCGCAGCACGCTCATCGCCCAGCCGGGCGCCGCGCAGGGCGCCTCGGCGACCGTGCTCGGCAACGCGGGCAAGGCGCGTTTCCGCGGCTTCGAGGTCGAGACGGTGGCCGCGCTGACCGACGGGCTCCGCCTCAGCGCCTTCCTGGCGCATGTGGACTCGAAATATATCAACTATTCCGACTTGTCGGGCGACCGCAGCTTCGAAAAATTCGACTCGGTCGTCCCCTGGCAGTGGGGCGCCGCGCTCGACTACACCCACGACTTCGGCGACGTGCGGCTGAAGCTTCATGCCGACTACAGCCACTTCAGCAAGAGCCCGACTGCGCCCTATTTCTTTGCGCAGAATGCGGCGACGGTCCCGCCGGGTTCGACGGCGGTTCCGGGGGCGGTCAACACCCAGAATCCCGCGATCGTCACCGCGCTGACCCGCGATGCGCAGGATCTGTTCGGCGCGCGCGCCTCGGTCAGCTTCGCCGACGATGCCTATGAGCTGGCGGTGTTCGTGCGTAACATCACCAACGACCGCACCTTCGTGAACAATCTGCTGGTCGCGCCGGTGGGCTATATCTCCTCGACGCGGAACGAACCGCGCACCTTCGGCGTGACCGGCACGTTCAGATTCTAGAGTCCACAGGGCGCTCCAAGGGAGCATTGGGGGAGGGACGGCATGCCGGACCTCCCCCTTTTTTTGCCCTTCCTTTTTGTTAGAGCCACTTGTTTCGGGAAAGGGACTTCATGACCACGGAAACCGGCAACCGGCGCGCCGTCACCCTGTCGCTGCTCGCCGTGGTGGCGATCGTCTCCTACGTCGACCGGCAGGTCTTCACCCTGTTTCAGGACGACATCAAGGCCGAGCTTGGCCTGACCGACGGCCAGCTCGGGCTGCTCACCGGCATCGCCTTCGCCGCCTTCTATGCGCTCGCCGCCTTTCCGATCGCGCGTTACGCCGACCGTGGCGACCGGCGGCTGGTGATCGCCGCCTGCGTCGCCTTCTGGAGCGTCGCGACGGTCGCCTGCGGGCTCGCGCAGAATTTCTGGCAGATGCTCCTCGCGCGCGTCGGCCTCGCCGCGGGCGAGGCGGGGGCGGGACCGGCGGGCAATTCGCTGCTCGTCGAGATTTTCCCCAAGGAGCGCCGCACCACCGTCATCTCGACGATGCTGGCCGCCAATGCCGTAGGCCTGTCCGGCGGGCTCGCGCTCGCGGGCTGGCTCGGCCAGTGGTTCGACTGGCGCGTCGTCTTTTTCATCGTCGGCTTTCCCGGCATATTGCTCGGCCTGATCGTGTGGCTGTTTGCTGCCGAGCCGCGCCGCCGCGGCGTCGCCCAGCCGGTGGTGCCGCCGCAGACCAGCGTCGGCGAGGTGCTGCGCACCATCGCCGGCAATCCGTCGCTGCGCTGGGTCGGGCTGCTGCTGTCGATGGTGCCGGTGGCGGGCTTCGCCTTCATCCTGTGGGGCGCCTCCTTCTTCCGCCGCGTCCACGAGATGGACCGGACCGAGACCGGCTTCTGGCTCGGCGGCGCGATGGCGATCGGGCTTGTCGTCGGCAATCTCTTCGCCGGCTGGTTCAGCGACCGTTACGGCAAGGCGAACCCGCGCTTCAACGGCTGGTTCGCGGGGATCGGCCTGCTCGTCGCCTTCCCCTTTGGCCTGACCTTCGCGATCACCGCCAGCCCCTGGCTCGCGCTCGGCTGCTTCGTGGTGGTGAAGTTCATGATGACGCTGCACCTCGGCCCGATCATCGCGCTGTGCTTCGCGCAGGTGCCCGAACATATGCGGGCGATGATGTCGGCGACGATCAACATGATGATAGGCCTGGCCGGCGTTGGGCTCGGCGGCACGGTCGCGGGGCTGCTCAGCGAATATTTCATGCCCGAATATGGCGATTTGTCGCTACAGCCGTCGCTCGCGGTGCTGTCGGTATGCCTGCTCGTCGGCGGCATCGCGGCGATCATGGCGGGGCGGACGGCGCGGCCGCTGGAGGTGGTGTAAGAAAAGGCAATCATATTGATTGCAAACTCGAGGGTGGATGTTCGGCTTTGGGCGGAAAGCGGATTGCAACCGGGGCGCAGCATGGGCTTCGCGCAGAGACGCAGAGATCGCAGAGAGGGACGAATGGATTCACGCGGAGGCGCGGAGGCGCGGAGTTGCGGCGACAGTCGATGACCGGTCGTCCCGTCCGGGCAGCAACGTCGGTTGCCGGGTGATCGGCGGCTTTGCCGCCCTTCCTTCTTCTCCGCGCCTCCGCGTCTCCGCGTGAACCAGATCCTCTGCGATCTCTGCGTCTCTGCGCGAAGCTTCTTCCAGCCGATCCGGCCGCCGCCCGAATTCGCAATCGATACAATCGCCTCCCCTTCAGGGGAGGGGAGGGTTTATGCCGCCGCCCGCTCGCTCGTCTGCACCACCGGCTCGATGCCGAACAGCCGCGCGGCGTTGAGCCCCAGCACGTCGCGCCGCACCGTTTCGCTCACGTCCAGCCCGTCGAACAGTTCGTCGACGATGCGGCGGCTGATCGGGAAGGTGCCCTCGGCGTGCGGATAGTCCGACCCCCACATGACGTTGCGTGCGCCCGGCAGCCCCGCCGCCGCCGATGCGATGCAGGCGCGGTCGTGCTGGAAGCTCGCCCAGATCTGGTCGTCGATGATCCGGCTCGGCGAGCGGCTGAGCTTGGGAAAGACGAAATTCGCATGCGCGACCGACACCTCGTCCATCCGCTCGGCGAGCGCGACGAGCCAGCTTGCGCCGCTTTCGATGAAGGCGACCTTCGCCCCCGGATTGCGGTCGAGCACCCCGCCCGCGGCAAGATACATCGCGCTGCGCTGCGCGTCGTTCATCTGGTTGGTGTAGTTGATGATGCCCGCGCCCGGCCCACGCTCGACGACCACGCTTTCGAGACCCGTACCGGTGTGCATCACGAAAACGATGCCGAGCGCCGCCGCCCTGGCGAAGATCGGGTCCCATGCCTCGCTGTTGTATTTGGGCAGGTTCGGCGGCGTGCTCGCCGGCAGCATCGCTGCGGTGAATCCCTTTGACGCGAGATAGTCGAGTTCGGCGAGCGTGTTCGAGAAATCGAGCACCGGCAGCATGCCGCAGCGCACGAAGCGGTTGGGGTGGCCGCCGAGGAAGCGGTCGTTCCAGTCGTTGTAGAGCCGCGCCGATGCCGCCTCCGCCTCGGGATCGTCGAGGCAATAGAGCCACAGGCCGAGCGAGGGGAAACAGATTTCCGCGTCGATCCCTTCCAGTTCCATATCCTCGAGCCGCCCCGGAATCTCGCGGATGCCGCGCCGTTCGCTGTCGCCCAGCGCCTTTTCGCGATGCTGCCCGACGCGCAGGCGATAGATGATTTTGTCCTTCGTGCCGGTGATCAGATATTCGCCCTCCTTGCGCGCATGGATCGCATGGTCCTTGAGCGAAGCGGGAAGCCCGTCGAGAAAGATGTCGGCGGGTTCCATGATGTGGCTGTCGGCGCTGAAGATGAAGGGTTTCATGGCAGTCTCCTTGCGACTCGCATCGGTCTTGCGCGCGATTAAAAGATACCTAGTTATATAAGTCAAGCGTCGTATATGCTGGACTATGCCATGCGACCTGAATAAACAGGTATCTGTTATGGATGCTTCTTCCCTCCGCCCGCAGGGTGCGACCGAAACCCTCGCCAGCCGCACCGCCCGCGCGCTCGCCAACCTCAGCCTCGCCGCCGAACCCGGCGCGCATCTCGGCGCCGAGGACGATCTGCTCCGGCGTTTCGCGGTCAGCCGGCCGACGCTGCGCCAGGCGGCGAAGCTGGTCGAGCGCGACCGGCTGATCAGCATCCGCCGCGGCGCGCAGGGCGGTTATTTCGCCGAACGGCCCGACGCGCATGACGCGATCCAGTCGCTCGTGCGCTTCCTGCGGCTGAAGGGCGGCACGCTCGGCCACGTCATCCAGGTGACGCAGCCGGTGTCCGAGGCGGCGGCGGTCGCGGCGGCGCGGCTGCGGACCGACGCCGACGCGGACCGGCTGCGCGCCTATCTCGCGACGCTCGACGGGCGCGACACGCCGCGCGACCTGATCGCGGGGGAGGTGGAAATGGCCCGGCTGATCGCCGCCATGAGCGGCAACCCGGTTTTCGCGCTGGTGATGGAGATCGGATACAGCTTCGGCCTCGACGAAAAGAACATTGATCTTTACGCCGATCCCGAACGGCGCGCGCGCGCCCGCGCGATGCAGCGCAGCCTGTGCCGGGCGATCATCGACGGCGATGCGGACATCGCGCGGCTGATGATGCGGCGGCGGTCGGACCAGTTCGACCAGTGGCTGGGGCTCGGCGGCCCAAAAGAGGATCGGGCGAAAGAGGATCGGGAATGAGCATCGTCGAATATCGCGGTTTCGCCGGCGTCCGGCTCGAAGCGGAGGTGATCGGGGCGGAGAACGATCCGGCCGTCCTTCTGCTCCACGGCGCCGGCCAGACGCGCGCGGTGTGGGCGAGCATCGCAGAGGCGCTCGAACAGGCGGGGCGGCGCGTCATCAGCCTCGACCTGCGCGGCCACGGCGGCAGCGAATGGCCCGAGGACGGCCGTTACGATTTCGACGCGCTGGTCGAGGATCTGCGCGCCGTGCTCGCGCAGCTCGCCTCGCGCCCCGTCGTGGTCGCCTCGACGCTCGGCGGCTGGGTCGCCAGCGCCGCGCTCGAACGCGACGCGGCCTTGCTCGCCTCGGGGCTCGTCCTCGTCGACATGCCGGTGCATGTCGATCCCGCGGTGTCGCAGCGCATTGCCGACCGGCTGCGCGAAGCGGCGGCGCTCGCGCCGGGACAGGCGCGATGGGACGTGCGGATGCTCGGCGCCTTCGACAGCGGCGCGATCGCCGAACGTGTCGCGGCGGTTCCGGCGCACATCCCGCTGCCGGCGCTCTATGTGCGCGGCGCGATGAGCGAAATCGTATCGCGGGACGATGCCGCCGCCTTCGTGGCGTGCCTGCCCGACGGCGAGCTGGCGGAGGTGGAGAATAGCGCGCTCGTCGTCACCGACGACCGCATCGACGCGCTCGGCGGCTATCTGATCGATTTCCTCGAACGCCGCGCGCCGCGCGGCTGGCCCGAATATCGCGCCGGCAGCGACGCGCGCACCTTCCGCGACGCGCTCGGCTGCTTCGCCACCGGAGTCACCGTCGTCACCGCCTTCTGCCCCGACGGCACGCCGATCGGGCTGACCGCCAACAGCTTCACCTCGGTCTCGCTCGACCCGCCCTTGCTGCTCGTCTGCATCGCCAACAATGCCGGCAGCGCGCCCTTCCTGCGCGAGGCCGGGCGCTTCGCGGTCAACGTCCTCCAGATCGGCCAGCAGCCGACGTCGAACCGCTTTGCGGGGAAGGGCGAGGACCGCTTCGCCGCGACGCCGTGGGAGGTCGGCGAATATGGCACGCCGGTGCTGACCGGCTCGCTCAGCAGCTTCGAATGCGCGCGCGACGCGGTGCACGACGGCGGCGACCATTTCATCCTTGTCGGCCGCGTGCTGAAGGCCATCTTCGAGCCGCGCCGCGACCCCTTGCTCTACTTCCGCGGCAAGTATCGCAAACTGCATTTCGCTTGACGGCTGGACAAGCGGGCGCCAGCATCATATCCAACCTAGTTAGATAACTGGGATTCGGAGGAGAGGCGGATGGCCTGGTCGCATCAGGACAAGTGCGCGATCGTCGGCGTCGGGGCGACCGACTATTATGTCCGCGGCAAGAGCTGGCCGCGCACGATCAACGACATGGCGGCCGAGGCGATCATGAACGCTTGCGCCGACGCGGGGATCAGCCACCGGCAGATCGACGGCTTCGCCTATTATTCGACCGCGGGCGCCGGCTATCTCGACAAGTTCGACACCGCCAGCCTGATGGAAACGCTGGGCATGCCGCACATCAGCTTTTCGGCGACGCTGACCAGCGGCGGCGGCGGCTGTGTCGGCGCGGTGGGCCTCGCGACTGCGGGGCTGATGAACGAGGATTGCACCTACACCGTTACGCTGATGGCATTGCAGCAATTGCCCCAGCATCGCCTCGGCGTCGTCTTCGGCGCGGCGGCGCCCAGCCCGGAAAACAGCTTCCTCCAGCCTTCCGGCCTCGTCGGTCCGGGGCATCTGATGTCGATGCTCACCCGGCGCCACATGCATCTTTACGGGACGAAGCCCGAGGCGCTGAAGGAGATCGTCCAGGCGACGCGCGCCAACACCCACAACCGGCCGAAGGCGGTGCGCAAGAATGCGCTGTCGGACGAGGAATATTGGGGCTCGCCGATGCTCGCCGATCCGCTGCGGCGGCTCGACTTCTGCCTTGAAACCGACGGCGCGGTCGCGGTCATCACCACCACGACCGACCGGGCGAAGGACTGCCGCCACAAGCCCGCGCTGATCCACGCCTGCGCGCACGGCGGGCAGCGCGAATGGGGCCGCGCCTTCGCCTGGATGGGCATGCCCGACCCCTATTTCGCCAGCGCCGGGCACGAGTTCACCGCGAACCGCATCTGGGCGCAGTCGGGGCTGAGCGCGAAGGACATGGATGTCGCTTTGCTCTACGACCATTTCTCGCCGATGGTGCTGATGCAGCTCGAGGATTACGGCTTCTGCGAGCGCGGCGAGGGGAGCGATTACGTCCTCTCGGGCAAGATCCGCTACGACGCCGCGACCGGCGGCAAGGCCGATGGCGGCGTGCCGGTGAACACCCACGGCGGCAACCTCAACGAAGCCTATATCATCGGCATGACCCACCTCGTCGAGGCGGTCGAGCAGGTGCGCGGCACCGCGATCAACCAGGTCGAGGGCGCCGAATTCGCGCTCGCCTCGGGCGGACCCGCCTCGCTCCCCGTTTCCAGCCTGATCCTGCGGAGGGACTGACATGACATACGGCCCTGCGCACCTGCTTCCCGGCGACCAGATTCGCATCACCACCAATCCCGACACCGAGCCTTTCTGGCAGGCGGCGAAGGAGGGCAGGCTCACCGCCTGCCAGTGCGGCGAATGCGGCACGTTCCGCATGCCGCCGACCGCGGTCTGCCCGAACTGCGGCAGCCGCGAAAAGAAATGGCCGGCGCTCCCCGGCACCGGCACGGTCTTCTCCTATGTCGTGTGCAACAAGAATCCGAAGACCGGGGAGGATCATGTCTATGTCCCCGTCGTCGTCGATCTCGATGGCGCCCCCGGCGCGCGTCTCAACGCGAATGTCACCGGCGTCGATGCCGACGACGTCCATATCGGCATGAAGGTGACGGTCGAATGGACGCCGATTCAGGACGATTGGGTGCTGCCCAATTTTCGCAAGGTCTAGGCCGATGCTGGGCGACCTCCGCATCGTCGAGATCGGTCAGGGCATGGCGGTGCAGGTCGCCGGGCTGATGCTGTCCGAACTCAGCGCCGACGTCCTCAAGGTCGAGCGCCCCGGCGGCGACCCTGCGCGCGGCACCGCGCCCTTCGCCAACTGGAACCGCGGCAAGAAGAGCCTTGTCCTCGATCTCGACACGGCGGAAGGTCGCGCGGCGCTCGACGAGCGGCTCGCGGCCGCCGACGCGCTGCTCCACCAGTTCACCCCCGCGCGCGCGAAGGCGCTCGGCCTCGACGATGCGAGCCTCGCGGCGCGCCACCCGCATCTCGTCGTCACCGGCATCACCGGTTCGCCCATAAACCACCCCGATGCCGAACGCAGCGACGACGAGCTGCTCGTCGCCGCGCGGCTCGGCGTGCTCTACGAGAATGACGGCCATCGCGGCGGGCCGATCGTCTGGCGCTATCGCGCCGGCGGCTGGTCGGCCGCGCATCTCGCGGCGGCGGGGCTGCTCGCGCGGCTCGTCATGCGGCTGCGGACGGGCAGGGGCGGCCCCGCGCACACCTCGATCCTGCAGGGCCATCTCGGCAAGCTGCCGCTGCTCTGGGCGCGCAACAGCATGGGACCGATGCCGAACCCGGTCACCTATGCCCCCGACCAGCCGCGCGCCATCGCGCAGCAATTGTTCCAGTGCCAGGGCGGCGACTGGCTCCAGATCATGGACCCGACGCGCCAGTTCGATTACGCGACCATGCCGACGATGTGGGAGGTGATGGCCGAAGCCGACGTCGATCTCGAAACCGAGGAGGGGCAGGCCGCCGCCTTCCGCCGCCGCCCGCTCGAGGCCTGGCTCGCCGACCTGCGCGCCGCCGACATCGCCGCCGAGCCCGCCTTCCCGATGGGCGAGGTGCTGCGCCACGAGGATGCGATCGCCAATGGCTATGTGATCGAGGTCGACGATCCCGACCTCGGCCCGACGCGCCAGCCGAACACGCCCTTCCACAGCGATGTCCCTCTTGCGCAGGGTCGCCCGGCGCCGCGCCTCGGCGAAGGCGGCGACGCGCGCTGGAAGCCCCGCACCGCACCCGCCGGCGGCGAGGCGCCCGCCGAAGTGCTCGAAGGCGTGCGCGTGCTCGATTTCGGCATGTTCCTCGCCGGGCCGATGGGGCCGTCGATGATGGGCGACATGGGCGCCGACGTCATCAAGGTCGAGGCGCTGACCGGCGACCGCATCCGCTTCATGCACCGCTATTATCAGGCCGCGGCGCGCAGCAAGCGCAGCCTCGCGCTCGACCTGACGCGTCCCGAGGCGCAACCGATCCTCGAACGGCTGATCCGATGGGCGGAGATCGTCCACCACAATATGCGCTTCAAGGGCGCCGCGAAGCTCGGCCTCGGCGAGGACGGCATCCGCAGGCATAATCCCGACGTCGCCTTCAACTATGCCAGCGCCTATGGTCAGCGCGGCAGCCGCGGCAACTGGCCGGGCTATGACTCGATCTTCAACGCCATCGCCGGCTGGGAGTTCGAAAATGCCGGCGAGGGCAACCGTCCCGTCTTCATTCGTCCCGGCACGCTCGACGTCGCCACCGCGCAGAGCTGCCTCGTCGCGCTGATGGCGTCGCTCTACGCCCGGCGCAGTGGCGGCCGCGGCGTCACGACGCATACGTCGCTCCTCGGCATGGCGGCCTTCACCCAGGGCGAGCGGCTGATCGGCCCCGACGGGGCGCTGACCGACACCTGGCATCTCGACCGCGACCAGACCGGCTTTTCGCCATATCATCGCATCTACGAATGCGCCGACGGCCAGTGGATCGCCGTCGCCGCGCACAAGCCCGCCCAGCAGGCCGCCATGCGCGACCTGCTCGGCGACGATTTCGAAGCTGCGGCAAAAGCCCATTCCGCCGCCGACCTGCTCGCCGCGCTCGAGGCCGCCGGCGTCCCGTGCGATGCCGTGGTTTTCGAGGATGCGATGCACCGCTTTTTCGACGATCCGCTGAACCGCGAACTGGGGCTGATCTCGGTCCTCGACCAGCCGCTCTATGGCATCGTCGAGCAGCCGGGCGCCTATTGGCACTTCGGCGACGTGCCGGTCGTGTTCAAGCGCTGCTGCCCCGCCGTCGGCGAGCATAGCGACGAGATTTTGCGCGAGATCGGCTATTCGGACGAAGAGATCGCGGCATTCCGCGAGGCCGGGATCGTGGGCTGAATAACTGAGCCCCTCCCCTTCAGGGGAGGGGTTGGGGTGGGGGCCATCGGCCTTGCGCAAGGCCGATGGCCCCCACCCGCTACACTAGCCAGCAAGCTGGCAAGTTTCGCTGCCCTCCCCTGAAGGGGAGGGATGAAGGAGAGAAGATGAACCCCGCCGACCTCCTCCCCACCGGCCTCGCCGCCGCGGTCGAAGCGGCGAGCGGCGCGCGCATCGCCGTGGTGCGGCCGCGCGGCGGCGGAGGCGCCTCGCGCGAGGGCGCCGAGCTCGACCTTGTGTGGCCCGACGGGCGGGCGGCAAGCGCCTATATGAATTATGATGTTAACAAGGTGGGGGCCGGGGACGATGCCGCCTTCCTGCGCGAGGCGGCGGTGCTGCGTGCGCTCTCCGACCCGCTCGCCCATGCCGGTGTGCGCGTCGCGCCCTATCATGCCTCGGTTCCCGACCAGCGCGCGCTCGTCTGCGGACTGGTGGCGGGCGAGGACCGCTTCGGCGCCATCGCCGATCCCGCGCAGCGCGACACGCTCGCCGCGGATTTCATGGCCCAGCTCGCCGCGCTCCACCGCATCGACATCGCCGCGAACCCCATCGAGGGCATGGGGCCGGTCGAACCCGCCGAGGCCTTCATCCGCCGCCGCATCGCCGCGCAGCGCGCGGGCAACAGCGGCCTAGCGTGGGACCCGCTGATCCACCTGTCGCTCGACTGGCTCGAAGCCAATATCCCCGCCGACCTGCCCGCGCCGGTGATCGTCCACGGCGACGCCGGGCCGGGCAATTTCCTCTTCGAAGGCGACCGCGTCACCGCGCTGCTCGACTGGGAACTCGTTCACTACGGCGACCCGATGGCCGACCTTGCGATGCTTGCGCTGCGCATGCTGTTCCAGGGCTTCGTTCCGCTGCCGCAGGCGTTCGCGGCCTATGAGGCGGCGGGCGGCCACAAGGTCGATCTCGCACGGCTGCGCTATTGGCGCCTGCTGTTCCAGACCGGCTTCGCGCGCCGCGCGCGCTATGACGATCCCGACGCGCCGCCGCCGCCCAATCTCGGCATGAACCTCGTCTATTCGACGATCCATCGCCGCGTCCTGTCGGAGGCGCTCGCCGAGGCGGCGGGCGTCGCGCTGCCACCCGTCGCGCTTCCCGACGCGCCGCCGGGCGCGCACGACCGCAGCTTCGCCATCGCGCTCGACGACATCCGCGACACCATCGTGCCGCGCCTGTCCGACCAGCAGGCGGCGGTGAAGGCGAAAGGCATGGCGCGGCTGATCAAATGGTGGCGCGCGATCGAGCGTTTCGAACCGGGCTTCCACGCGGCCGAAAAGGCGGAGATCGAAGCCGCGCTGGCGCTGGGCTTCACCGACTATCGCGCCGCCTGGACGGCGTTCCGCGACGCCGTCGCGGGCGGCCGCATCGCCACCGATGCCGCGATCATCCTCTGCAACGCGCATGAGGTGCGCGAGGCGGCGCTGATGGCCGACGCGATGGGCGGCATTGCGCAGACGAAATTCGCACCGCTGCAATGAACATCGAACAATCGGAAAGGTGAGGGACATGGCGAAGGACATATTGGGCTACAAGGGCAAGCGCGTCGTCGTGATGGGCTGCTTCTCGGGCACGGGCGAGGCATGCGCGCGCGCTCTCGTCGATCTGGGTGCGGAAGTGCATGGCGCCGATATCAAGCCGTCGCCGGTGAACCTTGCCAGCTTCACCGAAGTCGATCTCAAGAACCCCGACGCCATCGCCGCGGGCATCGCCAGCATCGGCGGCAGGGTCGACGCTGTCTTCAACGTCTCGGGCCTGCCGCAGACCTTCCCGGGCGAGGATGTCATCACCGTCAACTTCCTCGGCATCCGCGCTTGGACCGAGGGCTGGGTGCCGCATCTCAACCCCGGCGCGGCGATCGTCTCGGTCTCGTCGCTTGGCGGCATGCGCTGGCTGACCCGCCAGCCGCTGCTGCGCGAATTCCTCGCCATCACCGATTTCGAGGAGGCGCGCGCCTGGTATCGCGACCGCGCCGAGGAGGTGGGCGATCCCTACAGCCTCGCCAAGGAAGCGATCAACACCTGGACCCAGGTGCGCGCGCCCGACCTGATCGGCCGCGACATCCGCATCAACTGCACCATGCCCAGCCCGATCGACACACCGATGCTCGGCGAGTTCCGCAAGGTGGCGGGCGACGCGGTGCTCAGCGCCTTCGCCAAGGCCAAGGGTCGCTATTCGACCGCCGAGGAACAGGCGCTGCCGCTGATCCTGCTCAACAGCGACGCCGCGAGCTTCATCAGCGGCGTCTGCCTGCCTGTTGACGCGGGCCTCGCGGGCGGCCTCGCGACGGGCGTGCTCGACCTCCAGAAGATGATCGCCGAGGCTTCGGCCTAATGCTCGTCATTGCGAGGAGCGAAGCGACGCGGCAATCCAGAGTAGGCGTAAACCGCTCTGGATTGCTTCGCTTCGCTCGCAATGACGATGCCTAAGCTACCCCCGCGCACCCAGCATCATCGAAATGCTGTGCGCGGCTGCGGCCTTCAGATCCGCATAGCCGACGCCGTCCTCGTGGCTGCTGATCGGCCCGATCGCCGACAGGCGCTCGAGGATCATCAATATCGTCCCAGCACAGGATCGCGGCGACAGGTTCGCGGGCGTGCGGCCCGCCGCCTGCGCGCGGATCACCTGCTCGCTGATCGCATCCATCATCGGTCGCGCCTGCCGCATCCGCGCTTCATAGAAGCGGGTGTCGCCTTCCTCGGCGGCAAGGTTGCGCACCACGAAGATGGTGCGGTGGCGGTTCCAGATCGTCGTATATTCCTCGACGAAGGCGAGCGCCGCGTCCGTCGCGCCCGGCGCCAGCCAGTCGCGCGCGATGATCGCTTCGAGGGTGGGCGAGGTCTGCGACGCCCCTTCGAGCGCCGCCAGCACCACCTCCGGCACGCCTTTGAAATAGACATAGAAGGTCGCCGGCGACGTATTCGCCGCGCGCGCGACATCGACCACCGACACGTCGCGCAGCCCGTGCGTTTCGAGCAGCGCGACCGTCGCCTCGACCAGCTGCTGCCGGGTGCGCTGCCCCTTTGCGCCGAGCTTGCGCCCGTTGCCGTCGGGTGCGGCCTCCGCCGTCCTGATTGCCTGATGCTGCGCCAATTATCCGATCCTGCCCCAAAATATGCTGCGCTTCTAACAGCGGGCTTGCGATATGGCAAAAAATTGACGTATCGTCAAAAACGATAGGAAAACGACAACAAATCGGGGATTCGGGATGGGAAGGCTGACTGGCAAGGTCGCGGTCGTGACGGGTGCGTCCAAGGGGATGGGGCGGCATTTCGTCGCCGCGCTGGTGGGGGCGGGGATGAAGGTCGCCTGCCTCGCGCGGCCGTCGGACGAACTGGGGACGTTGGCCGGCGAGTTCGGCGACGCGGTGCTGGCTCTGCCGTGCGACGTGACCTCGTCGGAGGCGGTGAATGCCGCGATCGTGCGCACGGCCGAGCATTTCGGCCGCATCGACGTCGTCGTCGCCAACGCCGCCGTCTATCATCCCTTCGCTTTCGAGACGGGCAGCGACGAGATCGTGCGCAGCCATGTCGACATCAACATCCTCGGCGTCGCCTGGCTGGTCCGCGCCGCGATCCCGCACCTGCGCGCGACGAAGGGGCAGGTGATCGCGATCAGCTCGGAATCGGTCAACATGCCCTTTCCGATGCTCGCACTCTATGCCGCGACCAAGGCGGCGGTGGAGACTTTGTGCCACGGTCTGCGCGACGAATTGCGCAGCGACGATATCCGTGTCACCGTGCTGCGCTCGGGATCGGTCAAGGGCGGATCGGGCGGCAAGGCCTGGTCGCAGGAAACCGTCGCGGCCTTCTACAAGAAGATCGTCGAGACCGGCCATGCCGCGATGACGGGGGAGGGCGCGACGCCCGAATCGATGGCCGAAGCGCTGCTGTCGGTGATCGGCCTGCCGTCCGACATCGGCGTCGACCTGATCGAGGTCCGCGCCGCGCAGGTCGGCATGCCCGAAGGCGCGAAGGCGGTCGAAGGGTGAATTCAGCCAGCAACCCCGTTCAACCCCTCCCCTTCAGGGGAGGGGCAGCGAGACTTGCCAGCTTGCTGGCTAGTC
>CALMYE010000057.1 GCA_937873425.1 uncultured Sphingopyxis sp.
GCTCCTATAGGGAGGCCTTGCCGTAACGGCTAACCGCAAAGGAAACCGCCTTGGCCAAAGCACCCGCGCGCAAGACTGCCGCGCCGAAAAAATCCGCTTCCACCCCGGCCCCCGCGAGCAATCGCGACGCACCCCGCGATCCCGCGCCCTATGACGCGACGCCCGCGGAACTCGAGACATTCTATCGCGAAATGCTGCTGATCCGCCGCTTCGAGGAAAAGGCGGGGCAGCTTTACGGCCTCGGCCTGATCGGCGGTTTCTGCCACCTCTATATCGGGCAGGAGGCGGTCGCGGTCGGGCTCCAGTCGGCGCTCGACGGAGACAGGGACAGCGTCATCACCGGCTACCGCGACCACGGCCACATGCTCGCCTACGGCATCGATCCCAAGGTCATCATGGCCGAACTGACCGGCCGCGCCGCGGGCATCTCGAAGGGCAAGGGCGGCTCGATGCACATGTTCAGCGTCGAGCATAAATTCTATGGCGGCCACGGCATCGTCGGCGCGCAGGTATCGCTCGGCACCGGCCTCGCCTTCGCGCACAAATATCGCGGCGACGGCGGCGTCGCGATGGCCTATTTCGGCGACGGCGCGGCGAACCAGGGCCAGGTCTACGAGAGCTTCAACATGGCCGAGCTGTGGAAGCTGCCGATCATCTTCGTGATCGAGAACAACCAGTATGCGATGGGCACGTCGGTCAACCGCAGCAGCGCCGAGGACCAGCTCTATCGCCGCGGCGAGAGCTTCCGCATTCCCGGCATGCAGGTCGACGGCATGGACGTGCTCGCGGTGCGCGGCGCGGCCGAGGCGGCGCTCGAATGGGTGCGCGCCGGCAAGGGGCCGGTGCTGATGGAGCTCAAGACCTATCGCTATCGCGGCCACTCCATGTCCGATCCCGCCAAATATCGCAGCCGCGAAGAGGTGCAGGCGGTGCGCGACAAGAGCGACGCGATCGAGGGACTGAAGAAGCTGATGCTCGACGCGGGAATCGCCGAGGACAGGATCAAGGATATCGACAAGGAAATCCGTGCAGTGGTCGCCGAGTCCGCCGACTTCGCCGAAAGCGCGCCCGAACCCGAACTTTCCGAACTTTATACCGACGTGCTGGTGGAGCAATATTGAGATGGCCATCGAACTGAAGATGCCGGCGCTGTCGCCGACGATGGAAGAAGGCACGCTCGCCAAGTGGCTCGTCAAGGAAGGCGATGAAGTGAAGTCGGGCGACATCCTCGCCGAGATCGAGACCGACAAGGCGACGATGGAATATGAGGCGGTCGACGAAGGCACGATCGCGCAGATCCTGGTCGCCGAGGGCACCGACAATGTGAAGGTCGGCACCGTCATCGCGACGATCGCGGGTGAAGGGGAGGAGGCTCCGGCCCCCGCACCGGCCTCCGAAGCGCCGAAGGCCGAGGAACCGAAGGAAGCGAAGGGAGCGAAAGAGGAAGCCCCGAAAAAAGCCGAATCCGGCACCGAACAACTCGCCGTCAAGGCGAAGGCGCAGGTCGCCGATCCCGACATCCCCGAAGGCACCGCGATGGTGAAGCTGACGGTGCGCGAGGCGCTGCGCGACGCGATGGCGGAGGAGATGCGCGCCGACGACCGCATCTTCGTGATGGGCGAGGAGGTCGCCGAATATCAGGGCGCCTACAAGGTCACGCAGGGCCTGCTCCAGGAATTCGGCGACCGCCGCGTCGTCGATACGCCGATCACCGAATATGGCTTTGCGGGGCTGGGATCGGGCGCGGCGATGGGCGGATTGAAGCCGATCATCGAGTTCATGACCTTCAACTTCGCGATGCAGGCCATCGACCATATCATCAACTCGGCGGCCAAGACCAACTACATGTCGGGCGGGCAGATGCGCTGTCCGATCGTGTTCCGCGGTCCCAACGGCGCGGCGAGCCGCGTCGCCGCACAGCACAGCCAGAATTTCGCGCCCTGGTATGCGAGCGTGCCGGGGCTGATCGTCATCTCGCCCTATGACGCCGCCGACGCCAAAGGGCTGCTCAAGGCGGCGATCCGCAGCGAGGACCCGGTGGTCTTCCTAGAGAACGAACTGCTCTATGGCCGCAGCTTCGAGGTGCCCGACGTGGGCGATTATGTCCTGCCGATCGGCAAGGCGCGGATCATGCGCGAAGGGACGGACGTCACCATCGTCAGCTATTCGATCGGCGTCGGTTTGGCGCTCGAAGCCGCCGAGCAACTCGCGGGCGAGGGGATCGAGGCCGAGGTGATCGACCTGCGCACGCTGCGCCCGCTCGACACCGAAACGGTGCTCGCCAGCCTAAAAAGGACCAACCGCCTCGTCGTCGTCGAGGAGGGCTGGCCGGTCTGCTCGATCGCCAGCGAACTGGCGATGGTCGCGATGGAGCAGGGCTTCGACGATCTCGACGCGCCGGTGCTGCGCGTGTGCAACGAGGATGTACCGCTGCCCTATGCCGCCAATCTGGAAAAGGCGGCGCTGGTCGACGTGCCGCGCGTGATCAAGGCGGTGAAGACGGTCTGCAATCGGGAGTGATTGGTTGAACCGTCGCCCCCGCGAAGGCGGGGGCCGCTGGCGGTTTACGCCGCAGCGCTGAGCAAGGCCTCTGGCGGCCCCCGCTTTCGCGGGGGCGACGATTGTTCCACAACCGTCAAGATGCTAGCCGCCGCGGATGAATGGCGATCCCGAGCCCGCATTTCCATCCTACCCCGACCTGCGCGACCCGCGCGTCATGGTCGCGGCGCCGCGTGCGCGGCGCGAGGCGCTCGCCGCGCTGTGGGCGCTCACCGAACGCTTGACGAAATTGCTGCGCGAAGCGCGCGAGCCGCTGATCGGGCAGATCAAGCTTGCCTGGTGGCGCGACATGATGGGGCTGCTCGCGCGCGATCCCGCGGCGTTGCCCAAGGGCGAACCTTTGCTCGCGGACTTGCAGGCGACATGGGCTGGACGGGACGGGCTCGACGCGCTGGTCGATGCGGCCGAGGCGCTGCTGCTCGCCGAGGACGGGCAGGCGCGCGCGCAGGCGGCCGGGGATTTCGGCGAGCGGCTGTTCGCGCTGTCGGCCGGGAGCGAAGACGAACCCGCGCGCGGGCGGCGCTGGGGGCTGTTGTGGGGCGCGATGTTGCAGGAGGATGCGGCCTCGGCGCACGCGCTGTTCGCCGCCGCGAAGGCGGCCGACGCGCCGCGCTCGGCCTTCGCCGGGCAGCGCGCGTTGCTGATGCTCGATCGCTGGGCGCGCGCCATCGCCGCGGCGGATGGCGCGCGGCGTTGGCGGCGCGAGGGGCTGCTGCTGCTGCGGCTGGGCGTGTTCGGCCGATGACGATTTGCGCCTCGGGGGTGGAAATGATCGCCGACTATGCTTATCTTCCAGGGAAATAGGGTCGCAGGGGACAATTTATGTTCAACGGGCTGGTCGCCTATCTCGACTCGATCAAGGCGCGCGACCCCGCGCCGCGGTCGCGTTGGGAGATATTGCTCTATCCGGGGCTGATCGCCGTCGGCATGCACCGCATCGCCCACTGGCTGTTCGAGGCCGACCTCTTCTTCCTCGCGCGGCTCGTCAATCACCTGTCGCGCTGGCTGACCGCGATCGACATCCATCCGGGCGCGAAGATCGGCCGCCACCTGTTCATCGACCATGGCTTTTCCGTGATCGGCGAGACCGCCGAGATCGGCGACAATGTCACCATCTATCAATGCGTGACGCTGGGCGGCACCGACCCCGCCAACGGCATCGGCGGCAAGCGCCACCCGACGCTGGCCGACGACGTCATCGTCGGATCGGGCGCGCAGATATTGGGGCCGGTGACGGTCCACACCCGCGCGCGGATCGGCGCCAACGCCGTGGTGACCAAGGATGTGCCGGAGGGCGCGGTAATGGTCGGCATCCCGGCGCGCTCGACGCTGGTCGACGCCGCCGAATATGCGCGCGAATTCGTCCCCTATGGCACGCCGTGCAGCGAGACGTTCGACCCCGCGACACAGAAGGTCGAGATATTGCAGTGCCAGCTCGAACAGTTGCAGAAGCAGCTCGCGGCGCTGGTCGCCGAGCGCGATGCCGCCGAATCCGACGGCGCGGGCCGCGGCAAGGGACGCAGCCGCGCCTGATGGGGACGGTCACGCCCTGGCCGTTCCAACAGCCCCGGGGCGCCTTGCAGACCAGTTTCGACCGCAGCGAACTGACGCGCATCCTCGACCTTTACGGCCGCATGGTCGCGGCGGGGAAGTGGCGCGACTATGCGATGGATTTCCAGCGCGACGTCGCGGTCTTCTCCGCCTTTCGCCGCGCCGCCGAGCGCCCCGAATATCGCATAGAGAAACGCCCCGCGCTGCGGAGCCGGCAGGGCATGTGGTCCCTTGTCTCCGAAGCCGGGGCGATATTGAAACGCGGGGACGAGCTGTCCAATGTGCTCGCCCCCGTCGAACGCAAGCTTATGAAGCTGGTTGGGGACTGACCGGCCGCACCGTGGCGGGCAGCTGGCTCGCCAGATTTTCGGGCAGCAGGCCGACCACCGCCGCCCGCGCATTCTGCCAGAAGGCCGAAAGCAGCAGCAGCGCCGATCCGATCACGAAAGCGGTGAGCGCGACATTGAGCTCGACCGCGCCGAACTGGTTGAACAGCTGGGTCAGCGCGAACAGCACATAGGCGAGCGCCGAGACGAGCAGCGCGCGGCGGTCGATCGCCAGCGCGATCAGCCCGAACAGGATATAGATGCCGACGACCAGCACCGCGGCGGCGCTGGAGATATTGTCGCCCTCGGTCACGCCGAGCAGGTGGAAGATCGGATGCGCGATCATCGGCGCGGCGAGCAGGTGGAGCCAGAAGGCGACGTCGCTGCGCCGCGTCTGGCGCGCGCGGTCGCTGCGGTCCCACCACATGGCGAGCGCGAAGACGCCGAGCCCGGCGATCAGCACCAATATCATCGGCAGCGTCGGCGAACCCTGCGGCACGCCGGTGATCGACAGCACGAGCGCGACCGAGGTGGCGGCGAGCGCGGCGGTGCCTGCGGCGACGGTGATCGGCACCATGAACCGCTTCCAGTGGAACCAGGTGGCGCCCGCGGTCAGCAGCGCGATCCCGCCGAAGGTGAGCGCCCCGGTGGTTTCGCCGAGCCGCGGGCCGAAGATCGCCTCGCCATGCTCGAACAGGAAGCCGAGCATCGTCGCGAGGACGCCGCCCGAAAAGGCGAGGACGAGCACGATGCTGGGCAGCGCCATGCGCCGTTTCCGCGTGAAATATTCGGCGAGCAGCCACGCCGAGGCGGCGACGAAGGCGCCGGCGAGCGCGGTGTGGATCGATTCGCCGATCCACGCGACCGCGACGAGCAGGATCACCGCCGCGATGCTGACGAAGATGTCGTTGAAGCCGGTGATGAGCCGGAAGGATTCCTCGTCCGCTCCGGGGGCGGAGCGCAGCGATGCGATATGCGACCGGAAAGCCGCGGCGGCCTCCGGTGACAACACATGCGCATCGACCGCGGTTTGCAGGTCGCTTTCGCTATACATTGGGGTCGTCCTTTTCGTCCGATCCCCTTGCCCCGCGAATTGTATAGCGAAGGCGTGTTAGTGAGTCAATACAGTGTGGCGGGCGGTGGGCAATCCTTCCCCCTTGATGGGGGAAGGATACGCAGCCTTATCGCCGCAGGCGATTAGGCGAAGTTGGATGGGGGTGATGGCGCGTCCTTGCACCACCGCTTCAGGACGACAGCGCACCCCCACCGCTGCGACTAGGCAGCAAGCTCGCAAGTCTCGCTGCCTCCCCCATGAAGGGGGAGGGATAACCAGTTCAACCCAGCGCCTGCAACGCCTTCATCACCGCCATCGACTGCTCGCTGCCCGACTGCGGGACGGTTTCGCCATTGCGGTCGATGATCTTCTCCCACGCGGCGGCGACGCCCTCGGGGGTGCGCTCGTCTTCCGGCAAGGCAATGCCCGGCGTCATGGTGACATAGGCGGCGTGGAAGGCGCCGGCTCCGGCACCCACGATCATGTTGGTCGGGGCGTCCTCGCTGACCAGATAAAGCGCCGCGGGGACGACATTCTCCGGCGTGAACTTCTCGAACAGTTCGGGCGGGAAGATGTCCTCGGTCATCCGGGTGCCCGCGACCGGCGCGATCGTGTTGCAGCGGATGTTGTATTTCGCGCCTTCGAGGTGGAGCGTCTTGGTCAGCCCGGCGAGGCCCAGCTTCGCGGCGCCGTAATTGGCCTGGCCGAAATTGCCGTAGAGGCCGGTCGAGGAGGCGGTCATCAGGATGCGGCCATAGGCCTGTTCGCGCATCAGGTCCCAGCATGCCTTGGTGACGTTCGCGCTGCCGCTGACATGCACCTTCAGCACCAGGTCGAAGTCGGCGGGCTCCATCTTGGCGAAGCTCTTGTCGCGCAGGATGCCGGCGTTGTTGATCAGGATGTGGACGCCGCCCCATTCCTCCTTCGCCTTGGCGACCATTTCGGCCATCTGCTCATATTCGGTGACGCTGCCGCCGTTCGACATGGCGGTGCCGCCTTCGGCGCGGATTTCCTCGACGACGGCGAGCGCGGCGTCCGAATGGCCGGTGCCGTCGCGCGCGCCGCCGAGGTCGTTGACCACCACCTTCGCCCCGCGCCGCGCGAGTTCGAGCGCATAGGCGCGGCCGAGACCGCCGCCGGCGCCGGTGACAATGGCAACGCGTCCGTCAAATCTGATCGTCATGAAGTCCTCCCGGAAAATGCTGCGCCGTCCTTAGCCGCTCGGCGCCAAACGGCAAGGGGAGAGGGCTGTCATACGGGCGCAACTTATTTGTCTCGCAAACGTCACAATCGCGTCATAGAGGCGCCTCCACACCGTACCGTCGGTTTCCACGGAGAAACATCCCGTCATGTCCCACACGCTTCTTCTGTCCGGCCCCGCGGTGGCGCTGGCGCTGTTGTTCGCCACCCCTGCCGTGGCGCAGGAGGCGGTGTCTGCCGGGGAGAAGGAGTCGGATTGGGAATTCAAGCCGCGCTGGCGGCTGCAATATGACTGGGCGCATGTCGGCGGACCGGCG
The DNA here is from genome assembly GCA_937873425.1 of uncultured Sphingopyxis sp. GTDB lineage: Bacteria > Pseudomonadota > Alphaproteobacteria > Sphingomonadales > Sphingomonadaceae > Sphingopyxis. The sequence continues at coordinate 7,008 of CALMYE010000057.1, forward strand.
GGGCTCGCCGGAACCGGTCCTTCCGAGGAAATCCGGCGCGTGCAACTCGGCGTCGACATCAAGATGCCCGGCGGCTTTTCGGCGCGCATCGAGGGCGAATTCACCGCCGACCCGGTCGAACTCGTCGATGCCTATGTCGCGTGGAACGGCGACGGCATCAATGTGACGGCGGGCCAGCATAAATTCTTCTCGCCGCTCGACGACATGACGAGCGATCTCAATACCAGCTTCACCGAGCGCGCGGCGCTGGTCACCGCCTTCAATTTCCAGCGGCGAACCGGCCTGTCGGCGGGCTACGCGAAGGGCGATTTCCAGATCAACGGCGGCGTCGGCACCGATCTGCTGATCCAGCTCGAC
>CALMYE010000058.1 GCA_937873425.1 uncultured Sphingopyxis sp.
TCCCCCGCGCCGCTGCCGCTTCGCCTCCTCCGACCTCTTCTGTGCGCCTGCGCCGCCGCGGCGATGTTGGTGTCTCCGCCGCTTGCGCTGGCCGATCCGCCGCTCGCGCCGGCGGAGCCCGCCGCCGCGCTGGAGCAGGCGCTGTCCGACAGCTGGCTCTACGAAGGCAGCGACATTCCGCGCGATGCCGCATGGCAGTTCGGCACCCTGCCCAACGGCGTGCGCTATGCGGTGCGGGGCAACGGCGTGCCGCCCGGCCAGGTGTCGATCCGCGTGCGGATGGACGTCGGCTCGCTGTTCGAGACCGAGCGCGAGCGCGGCTTCGCGCACCTGCTCGAACATCTGACCTTCCGCGGCTCCGAACATATCCCCGACGGGGAGGCGAAGCGCATCTGGCAGCGCTTCGGCGTCACCTTCGGCAGCGATTCGAACGCCCAGACCACGCCGACGCAGACCGTCTATCAGCTCGACTTGCCCAGCGTGACGCCGGCCAATCTCGACGAGGGCATGAAGCTGCTCGCCGGCATGGTGCGCGAACCGCGCATTTCGGAAGCCGCCGTCGCCGCCGAACGCGGCGTCGTGATGGCGGAGCTTCGCGAATCGGACGGGCCGCAGAAACGCATCGCCGATGCGACCAGTGCGCATCTGTTCGCCGGGCAGCTGCTCGGCAACCGCTCGCCGATCGGCACCGTCGAATCGCTGTCGGCCGCGCGCGCCGATACGGTCGCCGCCTTTCACAACCGCTGGTATCGGCCCGAACGCGCGGTGGTGGTGATCGTCGGCGACGGCGATCCCGCCGAATTCGCGCGGCTGGTCGCCAAATATTACGGCGACTGGCAGGCCGGGGGCGCGGCGCCGAAACAGCCCGATTTCGGCAAGCCCGACCCCAAAGCGGCGGCCGCGCTGCATATCGTCGAGCCGAACCAGCCGCCGGCGCTGATGCTGGCGATGCTCCGCCCGTGGATCGAGCGCATCGACACGGTCGAAAATACGCGGCGGCTCTATCTCGAATATCTGGCGATCGCGCTCGTCAACCGGCGGCTCGAGAACCGCGCGCGGGCGGGGGGCAGCTATCTGGTCGCGACGGTGGAGCAGCAATATCTCAGCCGCAGTGTCGATTTGACCAGCGCGCAGATCGTGCCGCTCGGCGACTGGAAGGATGCGCTTGCCGACGTGCGCGGAGTGATCGCCGACGCGACGCAGACGCCGCCTTCGCAGGCCGACATCGACCGCGAGGCGAACGAGATCCAGGCCTTTCTGGTCAAGGAGCTTGAGAACGCCCGCAACGAGCCCGGCGCGCGGCTCGCCGACGATCTGGTCCGCGCGGTCGATATCCACGAGGTGGTGTCGAGCCCGCAGGGACAGGTCGACATGTTCGCCGCGATCCGCGCCTCGGCGACGCCCGGCGAGATGCTGCGCATCAGCAAGGCGATCTTCGGCGGCGCCGCGACGCGGGTGATCCTGACCACGCCCGCCCCGATCAAGGGGAGCGAAAAGGCGCTGCTCGCGGCGCTCAAGGCGAAGCCGGTGATCCGCGACGACCGGCTCGCCGCCGCCGACGCCGATTTCGCGCAGCTGCCGCCGCTCGGTGAGCCGACGCAGGCGGTGTCGGCGACACCGGTCCGCGGCCTGCGCGCCGAGCGGATCGAGTTCGCCAATGGCGTGACCGCGCTGATTTCCGACAATATGATCGAACCGGGCAAGGTCCGCGTCAACGTCCGCTTCGGCACCGGCAACCGCAGCGTCGCGGCGGACGAGCCCAATCTGCTGTGGACCGGCGACTATGCGCTGATCGCGAGCGGCATCGGCCCGTGGGGGCAGAACGAGATCGACGCGGTGACCAACGGGCGCCAGATCCAGCTCAATTTCGCGATCGACGACGACGCCTTCGAACTGTCGGCCGAAAGCAAGCCTTCCGACCTGGAGGATCAGCTCCGGCTGCTCGCGGCCAAGCTCGCGCATCCGCGCTGGGATACGGCGCCGGTCGACCGGCTGCGGATCGGCTATCTGACCGGCTTCGACCTCAACGACGCGACGCCCAATGCGGTGCTCGACCGCAATCTGCGCGGCTGGCTGACCGGCGGCGATGCGCGCTGGGCGCCGCCGGAGAAGGCGGCGATCGAGGTGCTGACGCCCGCCGCCTTCCGCGCCTTCTGGGAACCGCGGCTGGCGAGCGGGCCGATCGAGGTGCAATTGTTCGGCGACCTGTCGTCGCTGGACTATCGGGGCCTCTTGTCCCGGACGTTCGGCGCGCTCGCGCCGCGCCCGGCCATCCTGCCTGCCGCCGGCCAGCAGGTCGGCTTCGCCAGTCATAACGAGACGCCGGAGATCGCCTATCACCGCGGCGACCGGGGACAGGCGGCGGCGATGACCGCCTGGCCGACCGCCGGCGGCCTCGCCGCCCCGCGCGACGCCCGCGCGCTCGACGTGCTCGCGGCGATCTTCAACGACCGCCTCTTCGATCGACTACGTGCCGAACTGGGCGCCAGCTACGGCCCCGCCGTCGACAGTCACTGGCCGACGGGGTTCGACAGCGGCGGCTATCTGCTGGCCGGCAGCCTGCTCGCGCCGGGAGACATCGACCGTTTCTATGCGATCGCCGGCGATATCGCCGCCGACCTCGCCGCCAATCCGGTCGGCGAGGACGAGCTGGCGCGCAACGCCGGGCCGATCCGCGAACAGGTGCTGCGCGCCTCGACCGGCAACGTCTATTGGATGTATCTGCTGGAGGGGGCGACCCGCGACCCGCGCGTCGCCGCCGCGGCGCTGTCGATGGAGCGCGACATCGCCGCGGTCACCGCCGCCGACGTGCAGCGGCTGGCGCGGCAATATCTGGTCCCCGGCCGCCAATGGTCGCTGGCGATCCTGCCGACGGGCATGACGCTCGCCGAGGCGTCGGCACTGGGCGATAGCGTGGCGGCCGGCGGCCGTTAGGGAAGCCTGCCGCCATGGTATGATCGGCTTTGAACGAAACACCTGTGTCCCCGCGAAGGCGGGGACCCATCTCCGGTTGGTCCAAAATAGCGCCGGCAGGAGATGGGCTCCCGCCTTCGCGGGAGCACAGGGCTTTTTTATTCGAAGATGATTACGCCGCTTCAGGCGCCCATCTTGGCTTCGAGATTCTCGACGATCGCCTCGAAGAAGCCTTCGGTGGTCAGCCAGTTCTGATCGGGACCGATCAGCAGCGCGAGGTCCTTGGTCATCTTGCCGCTTTCGACCGTCGCGACGCAGACCTTTTCGAGGTCGTCGGCGAACTTCGTCAGCGCGGCATTGTCGTCGAGCTTGCCGCGATGCTTGAGGCCGCCGGTCCAGGCGAAGATCGAGGCGATCGGGTTGGTCGAGGTCGCCTTGCCCTGCTCGTGCATGCGATAGTGGCGGGTGACGGTGCCGTGCGCCGCTTCCGATTCGACGGTCTGGCCGTCGGGAGTCATCAGCACACTGGTCATCAGGCCGAGCGAGCCGAAGCCCTGCGCGACCGTGTCCGACTGGACGTCGCCGTCGTAATTCTTGCAGGCCCAGACGAACTTGCCGCTCCACTTGAGCGCCGAGGCGACCATGTCGTCGATCAGGCGGTGCTCATAGATGATGCCGAGTTCGTCGAACTTCGCCTTGAATTCACTCTGATAGATTTCCTCGAACAGGTCCTTGAAGCGGCCGTCATAGGCCTTGAGGATCGTGTTCTTGGTCGACAGATAGACCGGCCACTGGCGCGCGATGCCGTAGTTGAGGCTGGCGCGCGCGAAGTCGCGGATCGAATCGTCGAGATTGTACATGCCCATCGCTACGCCCGACGATGGAAACTGGAACACCTCCTCGTCGATCAGTGTGCCGTCCTCGCCCTCGAACACCATGCGCAGCTTGCCGGGGCCGGGGACGCGGAAGTCGGTTGCGCGATACTGGTCACCGAAAGCGTGGCGGCCGACGACGATCGGGTCGGTCCAGCCGGGAACCAGGCGCGGGACGTTCTTCATCACGATCGGTTCGCGGAAAACGACGCCGCCCAGAATGTTGCGGATCGTGCCGTTTGGCGACTTCCACATCTTTTTCAGGCCGAATTCCTCGACGCGCGCCTCGTCGGGGGTGATCGTCGCGCACTTCACGCCGACGCCATATTTCTTGATCGCGTTCGCGGCATCGACAGTGATCCTGTCGTCGGTGCGGTCGCGTTCCTCTATGCCGAGGTCGTAATAATGAAGGTCGATGTCGAGATAGGGGAGGATCAGGCGCTCGCGAATCCACTGCCAGATGATCCGCGTCATTTCGTCGCCGTCGAGTTCGACGACCGGGTTGGCTACCTTGATCTTGCCCATATGCCTGCCTTTTCCTTGGGGAGTCGAGTTGCACGCGGCCTTAGGCAAAGCCGCGCGATTGTTCAACTGCCGTGGTGACCGGGAGGTGCGGCAGGCGGCGCCTTATTGGATTGTCAGTGCCGGGCCGGGTCCGTAGAAGAGGCGCCCATGTCCTCCACCATCTCTTCCAACCGCCCGGGCGGCGGCATCAAATGGCAATGGCCGGCGATCCATCCCGAAGGGCGCAAATTCGCGCTCATCGCCGCGATCGTCACCCTCTGTTTCTGGCTGCTCGGCTGGGAAATCGCGGGCTGGCTGATGCTCGGCATCACCCTGTGGGTCTGCGCCTTCTTCCGCGATCCGGTGCGCGTCACCCCGACGGGCGGCGACCTGATCGTCGCCCCGGCCGACGGGCTGGTGACGCAGATCGCCGAAGTTGCCCCGCCGCCCGAGATCGCGGGCGCCGACGGGCTCGGCGACGCGCCGATGCTGCGCGTGTCGATCTTCATGAGCGTCTTCGACGTCCATATCAACCGCACGCCGATCGCCGGCACATTGCGCAAGATCGTCTATATCCCGGGGAAATTCCTGAACGCCGACCTCGACAAGGCGAGCGAGGAGAATGAACGCCAGCATTTCGTCGTCGAGCGCGCCGACGGGCTGCGCATCGGCTTCACCCAGATCGCCGGGCTCGTGGCGCGGCGCATCCTGCCCTTCGTCAGCATGGGGCAGGACGTGGCGACCGGGCAGCGCGTCGGCCTGATCCGTTTCGGCAGCCGCGTCGACGTCTATCTGCCCGCGGGCACGGCGCCGCAGGTGCTGCTCGGCCAGCGGACGCTGGCGGGCGAGACGATCGTCGCGCGGCTCGGAACCTCGGCGATCCTCGACGGCGTCGGGCAATAGGGGGCAATAGGGTGGCCGAAACCGAGCCAGCCGGCCCCGCCGCTCCGGCCACCGACGTGCGCCGCATCGGCGGCATCAGCCTGCGCGCCTTCGCGCCCAATGCGATCACGGCGCTCGCGCTCTGCTTCGGCCTGACCGGCGTCCGCTTCGCGATCGGCGAGGAATGGGAAAAGGCGCTGATGATGATCATCTTCGCCGGCGTCCTCGACGGGCTCGACGGACGCATCGCCCGCCTCTTGCGCGCGCAGAGCAAGTTCGGGGCCGAACTCGATTCGCTGTCCGACGTCATCGCCTTCGGCGTCGCCCCGGCGATGGTGATCTTTCTCTGGTCGTTGCAATATGCGCCGAAATTCGGCTGGACGGCGGCGCTCGCGCTCGCGGTCTGCTGCGCGCTGCGCCTCGCGCGCTTCAATTCGCGCATGGACGAGGAGGTCCAGCCGCACAAGGCGGCAGGCTTCCTGACCGGCATCCCGGCACCCGCGGGAGCGGGGCTGTCCTTCGTGCCGGTCTATCTGTGGTTCGTGACCGGCAACGACCTGTTCCGCGAGTGGTATGTCGTCATGCCGTGGGCGCTCGGCATCGCGATGCTGATGATCTCGGCGATCCCGACCTACAGCTGGGGATCGATCCGCCTGCGCCGGTCGTGGCGGCTGTTCGCGCTCGCGGGCGTCGGTTTGCTCGGCGCGGCGCTCGTCACCGCGCCTTGGCATACCCTGCTCGGCATATGCGTCGTCTATATCGCGCTGATCCCCTTCGGGCTTGCGAGCTATGCGAAGGTCAGGCGGCGCGGCTGACCAGCGGCTGCATGCGCGCCGGAGCCCGGACGCTGCGCGGCACATCGCGGCGCGCCGGCGAACGGCGCAATGTCACGACATGCGGAGCGGGGTCCGAACCGGGCGTGCCGGACAGCGGAAAGGCGCCGTCGCCGAGCAGCGCCGAAAGGATGGCATCGCGGTTGGCCTTCAGCATGGCGAGGATCACGGTGAGGCCGAGCCCGGCGGCGACGGCGAAGAGGAGAGCGGCGGCGACCTGAACCATCATCTTGTCCTTCCGGCTTCTTTGTGCGAAACCCTTGTGCCTGTGGACCGTTTCGCACCGCAATTCGTTCCATGTTCTTCTTTTGTTCTCAATGTCGATGCGATGAAGCGTTGCGTTTCGTCGATGAATAGAATGCGATCGCATCGATCGGGGTGACGGCGCTTTGATGCCTTGCCCCTTGCCTTTGGCGGAAAAGCCCGCTAACGGGCCGCCCATTCCACATGGAAGGCGCACATAACCGGTGCCGGGACCATCCCTTCGCGGATGCCCCGGTTCTTGCTTTCCAGAGGACCAACCGGAAGGAGAAAGACCATGGCGGCACCTGTCGTCACGATGCAGAATCTTATCGAGGCTGGCGCCCACTTCGGCCACCAGACCCACCGCTGGAACCCGCGCATGAAGCCGTATATCTTCGGCGCGCGCAACGGCATCCACATTCTCGACCTGTCGCAGACCGTGCCGCTTTTCGCGCGCGCGCTCGACTTCGTCGCGTCGGTTTCGGCCGCCGGCGGCAAGGTGCTGTTCGTCGGCACCAAGCGCCAGGCGCAGGGGCCGATTGCCGACGCCGCCCGCGCGTCGGGCCAGCATTTCGTCAACCACCGCTGGCTGGGCGGCATGCTCACCAACTGGAAGACGATCTCCAACTCGATCAAGCGCCTGAAGGCGCTCGAGGAACAGCTTTCGGGTGACACCTCGGGCCTGACCAAGAAGGAAGTGCTCAACAAGACGCGCGAGCGCGACAAGCTCGAAATGTCGCTCGGCGGCATCCGCGACATGAGCGGCATTCCCGACGTGATGTTCGTCATCGACGCGAACAAGGAAGAGCTGGCGATCAAGGAAGCCAATGTGCTCGGCATCCCGGTCGTCGCGATCCTCGATTCGAACGTCTCGCCCGACGGCATCGCCTTCCCGGTTCCGGCGAACGACGACGCTGCGCGCGCCATCCGCCTCTATTGCGAAGCGGTCGCCCAGGCGGCCACCCGCGGCGGCCAGCAGGCCCGCGCGACCCGCGGCGAGGATCTGGGCGCGGCCGTCGAGCCCGTCGCCGAACCTGCGCTCGTCGAGGAAGCAGCCCCGGTTGCCGAAGAAGTCGCCCCCGTGACCGAAGAAGCTCCGGCCGCCAAAGCAGCCGCGGAAGAGGTTGCCGCGCCGGTGACCGAGGACGAGCAGGTCCCGGCCGAAGCTGCCGCCGAAACCGAACGCCAGAGCGACGCCTGATCCGCTCTGTGGATGAGGGGATGGCGCCGCGATACGGGCGCCGTCCCTGTCATCCCTTTGACTTGTCGCCCGGCCATGCGCGCGGGCGTCCCGCGGGCCGAATGGGCTCGCCCCTTTTGAAAGGAACACCTCATGGCTGAAATCACGGCCGCTCTCGTCAAGGAACTGCGCGACCGCACGGGCGCCGGCATGATGGACTGCAAGAAGGCGCTCGCCGAAACCGGCGGCGACATCG
>CALMYE010000059.1 GCA_937873425.1 uncultured Sphingopyxis sp.
TGGCGGACAGGGTGGGATTCGAACCCACGGTGAGCTTGCACCCACGGCGGTTTTCAAGACCGCTGCCTTAAACCACTCGGCCACCTGTCCTTCGCTCGCGCCATAGCGCGCGCGCGCTTCGCGGCAAGCGAAACCTCGCGCCGTCTCCGTCCGGCGCGCTTATGACTCGCCTCGTCTCGCGGCCCTCTGTTCATGGCACGTGCATCCGTGTCAGATCATGGTTATGGGGTGGCTATGATGCGCAATAATCGTTTCGGAATCAGACGCTTTCTCGGCCTCGCGGCGGTCGTCGCTTCGGCTTGGTCGGTGGCGGCTTCGGCGCCGCTGATGGCGCAGAACAGCGGCGACGCGGGCTTCGATGCCTATATCCAGTCGCTGTGGCCCAAGGCGCAGGCGAAGGGGGTGTCGCGCGCGACGTTCGACCGCGTCACCGCGGGGCTGCGCTACAATGCCCGCGTCGTGGCGCTCGACCGCGACAATCTGGGCGCGCCGCCCAGTGCCAACGCGCCGATCCCGGCCTTCGCTCCCTATCGGGCGCGGCATGTCGATGCCGCGCGGATCAACGGCGGGCGCCGTGTCCACGACCGGCTGCTGCCTTTGCTGTCGCGCATCGAGGCGCGCACCGGCGTGCCGACCAGCATCATGATCGCCATCTATGGCCACGAAACCGCTTATGGCCAGGTCACCGGCAATTTCGACCTGCCCGAGGCGCTGGCGACGCTCGCCTATGAAGGACGCCGCCGCAGCCTGTTCGAGCCCGAATTCATCGCGACGATGCAGATGGTCGAACAGGGTGTGCCGCGCAGCGTGCTGAAGGGCAGCTGGGCCGGCGCCTTCGGCTACCCGCAATTCCTGCCGTCGGTCTATCTGCGCGTGGCGGAGGACGGCGACGGCGACGGCAAGGCCGAAATCTGGTCGAGCGAAGCCGATGCCATCGAATCGATCGGCGCCTATCTGCGCAATGCCGGCTGGCGCGCCGGCCAGCCGTGGGGCGTCGCGGTGCGCGTGCCCGACGGCTTCAACCGCGCCCGCGTCGCCAGCAGGCTCGAACCGACGCGCTGCCCGCGCGTGTTCCAGCGCCACAGCCGCTGGCGCTCGATGGCCGAATGGCGCGCCGACGGCATCCAGCCGATCGGCGGCCGCTGGCCCGGCGACCATATCCAGGCCACCCTGCTCGAACCCGATGGCCCGGGGAAAACCGCCTATTTGCTCACCGGCAACTATCGTGCGATACTCGATTACAATTGTTCCAATTTCTATGCATTGTCTGTGGGGTTGCTGGCGGATGAGATCGATCGGTAGGGGAGGGATGCTGCTCGCGGGCGCGATGCTCGCGCTCGGCGGCTGCGGCGGTTCGGGCGGCAAGAGCGACGGCAGGCCCGCAGCGACGCCCGCTCCGGCATCCGCTGGTCCGGCGGTCGCCGACGGTTCGCCCAAGCTCGGGGCGCCCTTCACCGTCGGCGGCGTCACCTACACCCCCGCAGACGTCGCCGACTATGACGATGTCGGCTATGCGAGCTGGTATGGCGAGGAGCTCGCGGGCTCGCCCACCGCGATCGGCGAGCCCTTCAATCCCGGCGGCATCAGCGCGGCGCACAAGACGCTGCCGCTGCCCAGCTATGTCGAGGTCACCGCGCTCGACACCGGACGGACCATCCTCGTGCGCGTCAACGACCGCGGACCGATGGCGAACGACCGGTTGATCGACCTGTCGCGCGGCGCGGCAGAGCAGCTCGGCCTCAGCGGCGGCGTCGCGGCCGTGCGCGTGCGCCGCACCAACCCGCCGATGGCGGAGCGCGCGCAGCTGCGCGCCGGCGGCATCGTCGCCCCGCGCCTCGCGACGCCCGACAATCTGCTCGTCCTGCTGCGCCGCAAGCTCGACGGCAAGCCGGTGCCCGCCGGCATGGCGACCGCGACCGCGAGCAAGCCGACGCCCTCGGCTCCGTCGCCGGGCGGCGACCGCTTCATCGTCGAGGGGCCGGGCGCCGCACCGCCGAAGTCCGCCGCTACCCCGACGCCCAAGCCGGCCCCCGCTCCCGCAAAGCCCGCCGCAACCGGCAACTATATCGTCCAGGTCGCCGCGTTCAGCAGCGAGGCGCGCGCCAATGCCGCCGCCAAATCGGTCGGCGGTACGGTCAGCAAGGCGGGCAATCTCTGGCGCGTGCGCATGGGCCCCTTCGCCAGCGAGGCCGAGGCGCTGAGCGCCGTCGGCACGGCCAAGGCCAAGGGCTTCCGCGACGCGCAGGTCCAGCGCAACCGCTGACGGCCCATGAGGGGGCGCATCACCATGGTCGGGGCTGGCGCTGCCGCACTGGCGGCGATGACGCTCGCTGCATCGCTGCCCGCGGCTTCGGCCACGCCGGTCGCCAAGGGAGCGAATGCACCCGCCGCGCCCGCGCCTGTCAGCCGCCCGCTCTATGTCACCAAGGCCCCGATCGTGATGCTCAAGGATCTCGATTCGGGCGCGATTCTCTTTTCGCGCGGCGCCGACAAGAGCTTCGCGCCCGCCTCGATGGCGAAGGTGATGACGGCCTATGTCGTGCTCGACCTGATCAAGACGGGGGAATTGTCGCGCGACGCGCGCTTCACCGTCAGCGAGGCGGTGTGGAAGAAATGGAACGGCTCGACCGGCGGATCGACGATGTTCCTGCGGCCCGGCGAGAAGGTCAGCGTCGATGATCTGCTCAAGGGGCTGATCGCCGTTTCCGGCAACGACGCGGCGGGCGTGCTGGCCGAAGGAATCGACGGCAGCGAGGAGGCATTCGTCAAGCGAATGAACGCAGTAGCGGCAAAGCTTGGCATGAAATCGAGTCGGTTCGGCAATCCCGTGGGCTGGCCCGACGGCGGTGTAACGCGGGTCAGCGCCGCCGACCTGATCACGCTCGCCGACCGGCTGATCCGCGACCATCCCGAAGCCTATGCGCGCTATTTCGCGCTGCGCGAGTTCCGCCACGGCACGACGCCCGACGGCAAGCCGATCGTCCAGCCGAACCGCAACCCGATCCTCGGCCGCTTCGAGGGCGCCGACGGGCTCAAGACCGGCCATACGGCGGAGGCGGGCTATTGCTTTCTCGGCTCGGCAAAGCGCGGCGGACGGCGGCTGATCATGGTCGTCGCCGGCATGGACAGCCAGACGGCGCGGCGCGACGAGGCCGAGCGGCTGATGCGCTGGGGCTTCGACGCCTGGGAAGGGCGCGAGATACTGCCGGGAGGGGCCAAGGTCGGCAGCATCGACGTGGGGAAGGGGAGCCGGCCCAGCGTCGCGGCACAGGCCGCCATCCCGGTCCGCATGACGGTGCCCAAAGGCTATGCCGGCGGCTACCGCGCGACGATGCGCGTGAAATCTCCCCTCGCGGCGCCGGTCGCGCGCGGATCGCCGGTCGCCGAATTGATCGTCATCCCCGACGGCCTGCCGCCGCAGGTCACCCCGCTCGTCGCCGCGTCCGACGTCGGCGAGGGCGGCTGGTGGGCGCGCGCGCGCACCGGCTTCCACCGGCTGACCGGGCTGTGAGCGGGCGCTTCATCACGCTCGAGGGCGGGGAGGGGGTCGGCAAGTCGACCCAGATCCGCGCACTCGCCGCCGCGCTGGCCGCGCGCGGGATCGAGGTTGTCGCGACGCGCGAGCCGGGCGGCAGCGCGGGCGCCGAGGCGATTCGCGCGCTGCTGATGGAGGGCGCCGACGACCGCTGGAACGCGCGCAGCGAGGCTCTGCTCTTCGCCGCCGCGCGCGCCGACCATGTCGCGCGCACGATCCGCCCCGCGCTCGCCCGCGGCGCCTGGGTGCTGTGCGACCGCTTCGTCGATTCGACCCGCGCCTATCAGGGCGGCGGCGGCGGCCTGACCGACGCCGACGTCATGGCGCTCCACGCCATCGGCTCCGAGGGGCTGCTGCCCGACCGCACCTTCCTCCTCACCGTCGGCGCCGAAGAGGCGGCAAGGCGCCTTGCCGTGCGCGACGTCGCGGGCGCCGACCGCATGGGCAGCAAGCCCGCCGACTATCAGGCGCGCCTCGCCGCGCGCTTCCTCGAAATGGCGGCGGCCGAGCCCGACCGCTGGCGGGTGATCGACGCGGGCGGCCCCGCCGACGCCGTGACGTCGCAGATATTGGCGGAGCTCGAACCATGGCTCTGATCGGCCACGCCGAAGCCGAAACCGCCTTCCTCGACGCCTGGCGCGCCGGGCGGCTCCACCACGCCTGGCTGCTCGCCGGGCCGCAGGGGATGGGCAAGGCGGCCTTCGCCGCCCGCGCCGCGCGCTTCCTCGTCACCCACGGCCCCGCCGGCGGCGGGGACGCGCCAAGCCTCGACGATCCCGGCGACACTGCCGCCGACCGCCTCGTCGCCGCGGGCAATCACCCCGAAATCCTGCTCCTGACCCGCCAGCCGAAGGAGAAGGGCAAGGAACTCGCGCGCAACATCACCATCGACCAGGTCCGCGGCATGATCCGCCGCCTGCACCTGTCGCTGTCGCTCGGCCACTGGCGCGTCATCATCATCGACGCGATCGACGATCTGGAGACCGACGCCGCCAACGCGCTGCTCAAGACGCTCGAGGAACCGCCCGCGCAGACGCTCTTCCTGCTCGTCAGCCATTCGCCGGGCCGCCTGCTGCCGACGATCCGGTCGCGATGCCGAATCCTGCGATTCCAGCCGGTTGAGCGTGACGTCATGACGACATGGCTGCACGAAATGCGCCCGGTGACCGGGATGGCGGAACTGCGGGCGACCGCCGCCGCATCGGGCGGCGTCCCCGGCAAGGCGCTCGCGCTGATCGACAGCGACGTCGCCGCGATGGAGAAGAAATTGCGCGCCATCGCCGCTTCGGGCGACCCCGACAACCGCCTGCGCGAGGCGCTCGCACGCGAGGTCGGCGGCACCAGCAACCGCGCGAAGCTCGAACTCGTCATCGACATCGTTCCCGGCCTGCTCGCCGACCTTGCGCGCGAGCGCCCGGTCGCGGGCCTCGCCCCCGTGCTCGCGCAATGGGACCGCATCCAGCGCACCGTGCAGGGCGCGATCCGCGGCTCCTACGACGGCGCGATGGTGGGCTTCGAGATCGGCAA
>CALMYE010000060.1 GCA_937873425.1 uncultured Sphingopyxis sp.
AGCAGGTGAACAAGGTGCTCAAGATGCACCAGGAAATGTCCACCGCGATGAAGCGCATCCGCAAGATGGGCGGGCTAAAGGGGCTCGGCGCGCTGTTCGGCAAGGGCGGCGGCATCCCCGGCATGGGCGGCCTTGGTGGCGGCGGGGGCATGGGCGGGTTGCCCGGCCTCGGCGGTGGCGGCCTGCCACCCGACCTCGCCAATCTGATCAACAAGAAGAAGTGACGGCCCCGACAGGCCGTCGTCCCGGCGAAAGCCGGGATTGCGTGAATACCGAAACCCAGGTTTGAATTTGAATTAGAAAGAAGGATTTACATCATGGCTACCTCCATTCGCCTGTCGCGCGGCGGCTCCAAGAAGCGCCCCTATTACAAGATCGTCGTCGCCGACTCGCGCAGCCCGCGCGATGGCCGCTTCATCGAGCGCATCGGCAGCTACAACCCGCTGCTCGCCAAGGACAATCCGGAGCGCGTGAAGCTCGACGCCGACCGCGCCAAGCATTGGCTGAGCGTCGGCGCGCAGCCGACCGACCGCGTCGCCCGCTTCCTCGACGCCGCGGGCGTTCAGGAACGCGCCGCGCGCAACAACCCCAAGAAGGCCGAGCCGGGCGAGAAGGCCAAGGAGCGCGCCGAGGAGAAGGCGCAGAAGCTGGCCGACGCCGAAGAGGCCGCGAAGGAAGCCGCCGCTGCCCCGGCGCCCGAACCCGAAGTTGCCGAAGAAGCCGCTCCGGAAGTGACCGCTGAAGAAGCACCGGTCGAAGAAGCCGCCGAAGCGCCCGCCGCCGAAGAAGCCGTCGCTCCCGAAGCCGCCGAATCGGACGCGACCGGTTCGGTGAAGAGCGAAGCGACCGCCGAGGCCGTCGCCGAAGCGGTGGCCGACGAAGTCCCCGCCGACGCGACCGCCGAAGACGCGACCGCGATCGCCGAGGAAGTCGCCGAGGGCGGCCCGGTCGCTCCGGAAGCCGAAGAAAAGGCCGAAGGCTGATGAAATCCCCCCTCCCGCTTGCGGGAGGGGTCGGGGGAGGGCCTGTTAGCGAAGGCAAGCCATCCGACACGCCCTCCCCTAACCCCTCCCGCAAGCGGGAGGGGAACAGGAGCGACCGTCCCGTTACCCTCGCCGCCATCGCCGGCGCGCACGGGGTGCGGGGCGAGGTGCGGCTCAAATTGTTCGGCGAAGGCGCGGAGGCTCTCCGCGCCTTTTCCACCTTCGACGCGGGCGCGCGCAAGCTGACGCTCAAGTCGGTGCGCCCCGCCAATCAGGGCGCGGTCGCATCCTTTGCCGAGATCGCCGACCGCAGCGCGGCCGAGGCGCTGCGCGGCACGATCCTCACCGTCCCGCGCTCGGCGCTGCCGCCGCTGGGCGAAGGCGAATATTATCACCACGACCTGATCGGCCTGTCGTGCGTCTCGACCGACGGCAGCGCGATCGGCTATGTCGCCGCGGTCGAGAATTTCGGCGCCGGCGACATCCTCGAAATCGAGAAGCCGGACGGCAAGCGCTTCATGGTCCCTATGAACGAACGCGCCGTGCCGGCATGGAACGACGATGGCGTGACGGTGGACGCGGCGTTCGTGGAATAGGCGATGCCTGCCTTGGGGTGGATTTCATCCATCCCCCTCCCTTTCAGGGAGGGGTCAGGGGTGGGTGCGAGCGAAGCGAGCCGAAGGGAAGAGCGCCGCCTTTGGCGGCTACCCACCCCCAGCCCCTCCCTAAAAGGGAGGGGAGCCAAGATGTCCGCCTTCGGTCTATAGTTGCCGTTGTCACCGTCTTTGCAAAGCCGTTGATCGATTGTGGCCGGCTGCGCTTGTTGTTAGCGTCGCGATCTCTCGTCCGTGGAGGATCGTCATGCGCTGGAAATCGGGTTTCGTTTTTGCTCTGGTTTTGGGATGCGCTTTCCCCGCCATCGCACAGGACCCCGCCCCCCAGACCCTCGACCAGATCGCCCCCGAAATCGACGCCTTGTTCACCGCGTATCAGGCCGACGCCCATGTTCCCGGCCTCGTCTACGGCATCGTCAGCGACGGAAAGCTTGCCTATGTGAAGGCGGCGGGGGTGCAGGACATCGACGCCAAGCGCCCGGTCACCCCCGACACGCGCTTTCGCATCGCGTCGATGACCAAGGCCTTTACCGCGCTCGCCGTCCTGCAACTGCGCGACGAGGGCAGGCTCGGTCTCGACGATCTGGCCGAAAAATATGTGCCGGAGATGCAGGGCTGGACCTATCCGACCGCCGACAGCCCGCGCATCCGCGTGCGCGACCTGCTCCACCATGTCGGCGGGCTCGTCACCGACGATCCGTGGGGCGACCGGCAGCAGCTGCTGGCGCATGAGGATTTCGCGAAGATGATCGCGGCGGGCGTGCCGTTCAGCCGCGTGCCGCAGAGCAGCCACGAATATTCCAACTTCGGCTATGCGCTGCTCGGCCGCATCGTCACCGCGGCGTCGGGCATGTCCTACAACGACTATGTGCAAAGCCGCATCCTGACCCCGCTCGGCATGACCGCGACGACCTTCGAGGTCGGCGCCGTGCCGCGCGAGCGGCTCGCCGTCGGCTATCGCTGGGAGAATGAGCGCTGGAGCGCCGAGCCCGAGATGCGTGACGGTGCTTTCGGGGCGATGGGCGGGCTCGTCACCACCGCCGATGATTATGCCAGATGGGTCGCGTTCCTGCTTTCCGCCTGGCCGCCGCGCGACGATGCCGACACCGGCCCGGTCAAGCGCGCGACGGTGCGCGAGATGGCGCAGGGCCTGAATTTCACCTCTTCCGTCAACCGCATCGGATCGAGCGGCCAGACGGCGTGCAAACAGTCGCTCGCATACGGCATGGGCTGGCGCGTCGCGCAGGACTGCGACCTTGGCCTGACGCTTGCGCACGGCGGCGGCTATCCGGGCTATGGCAGCCATGTGATGCTGATGCCCGATCGCGGCACGGGCGTCTTCGCGCTCGCCAACCGCACCTATGCCGGGCCGTCGGCGCCCGCCTGGGACACGGCGGTGGCGATGGAAAAGGCCGGCCTGCTGCCGCCGCGCGCGGTGCCGGTGTCGCCTGCGGTCGCCGACGCCTTCGCCGCGACCCGCGCCGCCTATGCCGCCGGCACGCTCGCGCCGCTCGAGGGCCGGCTGGCGATGAACTTCCTGCTCGACCGGTCGGCGGAAAACTGGGCGGCGGAGCTGGCGAAGCTCAAGGATCAGGTCGGCGAATGCCCCGGCGCCGAGCCGCTCGCGCCGCTCGGCGCGCTGTCGACTGCTTTCCGCCTCGATTGCGAGCGCGGCAAGCTCGACGGGATGCTGCTGCTCGCGCCGACCACGCCCGCGACGATGCAGGCGCTGCGGCTGCGCGTCGCGCCCTGACGCGGGAGTCGGGCTCTCATTTTCCTTTGCGCCGCGCGGCCAATGTTCCTAATATGTTCTTGCAGCGAATCGAGGAGATGGATCAATGATCGGATATGTGACGCTGGGGACGAACGATCTGGCGAAGGCGGCGCCCTTCTACGACGCGATCGCCGCCGAACTGGGCGTGCCGCGGATGATGGAGTTCGATAGCTTCATCGCCTGGGGCAAGGAAGGCGCCGGCGCGGGGATCGGCCTGACTCGGCCGTTCGACGGCAACACCGCGACGGTCGGTAACGGCGTGATGGTCGCGCTGGAGGCGAAGGACAAGGAGCAGGTCCACCGGCTCTATGACATCGCCATCGCGCAGGGCGGCACCTGCGAAGGCCCGCCGGGACCGCGCGGCGAGGGTTTCTATGCGGGCTATTTCCGCGACCTCGACGGGAACAAGCTCAATGCGTTCGTAATGGGATGAGCGGGCGGCGCTTCGCGGACGATCCTCCCCCTCCCCGTGCCGGGGAGGATCGTCAAGGCCGCAAGGCGCCTGCCGTTCCCCATGCGCCGCTGTTGCCGATTGCCTGACCCGCCCCCGCGCTCTAGACCAAGGGCAGGTTCAGAAACGGAGGATGGTGGGTGACCGACGGCAGCACGGCGAGTGAAATCTATATCGGGCTTGGCGGCGGCGGGGCGGCGGACGGGCCGCGCCAGTCGCTGGTGC
>CALMYE010000061.1 GCA_937873425.1 uncultured Sphingopyxis sp.
CATACGACTGAAAATCGTAGTGTCGGTGGTTCGATCCCGCCCCCGGGCACCATTTATTCTTCTCAGGACATTTCAGCACGTCCCAAGAGGGTCGGTGAGTCCAGCAAACTCAATTCTGGATGGCCGAAAGGCGGGCAGCTCTTTCGCGCAGTTCGTCCAACTCTGGATCGTCTTCCGGTCGGTGCGATTTTTCGGGCCGATGATCGCTGAAAACACTTGGCATCGAGAATATTGAGTTCGAGGCGCGTGGGAGCGCGGGGACCAACATCGCACGGCGCGCAAGGACAATCAGACCAGCCATACGCATCGACTGCCCGGCTTCTTTATCCGGCGAGTTCGTAGTTCCGGCCGAAATCGGGCGGCGGCGGGCCGTCGGCCGACCAGAGGAACATGCCGTCCTTCTTCGTCCATTCCTTCGCCTCCCATCGGAAGGAGGCGGGGATATAGTCCATGTCATAGAAATATTCGCACATGCCGTTCCACGGATCGCGGAAATAGTGGAAATAATTCGATCCGACGCCGTGACGTCCCGGCCCCCAGGCGTGCTTGTAGCCCTTTTGATAGAGGCGGACCGCCGCGACCTCGGCCTCGTCGATATTGGCCATCTCGAAGCTGGCGTGATGGAAACCCGGCGCTTCGGACTTGAGCATCGCGAGCACATGATGGTCGCTGTCGCCGGGCAGGCGCATGAAGGCGGCATAGCCGTCGACGATGCGGTCGCTGACGACGAAACCGAGCGTGTCGCAATAAAAGGCCGACTGCGCGATCACGTCGCGCGCGAACAGGATGAAATGTCCCATGCGGCGCGGGCGCGGGTTCATGTCGAAAGGCGGACAGCCCTTGTCGCCGATGCGGTCGATCAGCCCCGGACGGTTGATCGCCGGCGCGGCATCGACGCCCTGCCAGGGCGCGGGGTCGGCGATCTGGACGTTCACCAGCGTGCCTTCGGGGTCGCGGAACCACAGGCCGTCCGGCGCGCCGGCATAGGGCGGGTCGAGGCGGGCGATCCCCTTGTCCTGCAGGCGCTGCTCGATCGCGGTAAGGCCCGCCGCGTCGGTGCCGAGCGAAAAATGGTGGAGCTTGCGGTCGCGGCCGGTCTCGACGAGGACGATCTGGTCCTGGTCGCGGCCGTGACAGCGCATCGCGACATGGTCGGCGCGCTCGACTGTGTCGAGGCCGAAGGCGTCGTAGAAATCGACGCCAGCCTTCAGCTCGGGAATGCCGAGCGCGACATGCTGCATCGACGTGATCATCTTCTCTCTCCCTTCTCGCGCGTGGCTTATGACGCCAGTTTCGCCGCCAGTTTCGCGACCAGCTCGCCCTGATGCCGCGCGCCCTCGAGCTCGTTCGCCGACGGCTGGCGCTCGCCCTTGCCGCCCGCAATCGTCGTCGCGCCATAGGGCGAGGCGCCGGTGACTTCGTCGAGCCGCATCTGGCCCTGAAAGCTGTAGGGCAGGCCGGCGACGACCATGCCGAAATGCAGCATGTTGGTGATCAGCGAAAAGAGCGTCGTCTCCTGCCCGCCATGCTGGGTCGCTGTCGATACGAAGGCGCTGCCGACCTTGCCGTGCAGCGCGCCGCGCGCCCACAGGCCGCCGGTCTGGTCGAGGAAGGCCGCCATTTGCGAGGGCATGCGGCCGTATCGCGTCGGCACGCCGAAGATGATCGCGTCATAATCGGCGAGCTCGTCGACGGTGCAGACGGGCGCGGCCTGATCGGTCTTGAAATGCGCGGCGGCCGCGACGTCGGGCGGCGCGGTCTCGGGGACGCGTTTCACGACCGCCTCGGCGCCGCCGGCGCGGACGCCGTCCGCGACGGCTCCTGCCATCGTTTCGACATGGCCGTAGCTCGAATAATAGAGGATCAATATGCGTGTCATGGGGGCTTCCTTGGTTCAGGCTGCCGGTTCGGCGGCCGCGATGCCCATTCCGGCATTCCATTGCGGGATGGGATGATAGAGGATGTGGCGCGGCGTGAAAGGGCCCGCCGCGGCCATCGCGGCATAGGCGGCGACCCAGTTGCGCACTTCGTGGCCGCCGCAGCCCGCGACGCGCGTCAACTCGCCTTCGTCCAGCCGCCCGACGCTCTCGAAATCCCCCGCGGCCATTTGCGCCATGAAATCGCGGTCCCATTCGGGCGCGAGCGGCGTCGCACGGCCCTCGCCCCGGGCAAGCTTGCGCGCGGTCTCGAAATTGGCCTCTTCGCGCGCGCGCCGCGCCTCGATCGGCGGGTTGCGCCCGGCGATCAGCATTTCGGCGACCGGCGGCGGTGCGGTGCGGATATTGGGGATCGGCGGGTCGTGCGACAATCCGCCCGACCCCAGGATCAATATGCGCTTCCCGGTGCCCACGGCCCAGCGGCCGACGGCCATGCCCAGCCGGCGCACCTGATTGATCGAGGGCAGGGGCGGGCCGGCGCAGTTGACGTGGATCGGCAACAGCGGCCAGGCATCGACCTTGCCGCCGAGCAGAACGAGGAGCTGCGCGAAGCCGTGGTCGGCCTGCATGCGGTACGACATCGCGATGTCGACATCGTCGGCATGCAGCGCGCGAATGCAGTCGAGGGCAAGCTCCTCGGGCACGTCGAAATGCCCCTCGCCGATATCGTAGTCGCCGATCGCCTCGGCGCGGATGCCGACCGTGAAGGGCGGCAGCATGTCATAGAAGAATCCCTTGAAATGGTCGGGCGCGAACTGGATCACCAGCTCGGGATCGAAGGCGCGCACCTCCTCGCCGAGCGCGCGGAAGGCGGCGCGAACCTCGGCGTCGATCGCCGGATCGGCCTCGACATGGTCCATCAGCGGCGTGTGGGATGCGCAGATCAGGCGCAAGGTCATCGCGGCGCGTCCGTCAGGCGGGGGTCAGCGCGTGGGTGCGCAGGAAGTCGATGTGGAGCGCGTTGAACTCGTCTGCCTTTTCCCACTGCGGCCAGTGCGCGCAATCGTCCATGACGACCAGCGGGCGGGCATGCGGGATCGCGGCCACGAAACGCTCGCCGGTCGCGACCGGCGCGGTCGGGTCATGGTCGGTCCAGATGACCAACGTCGGCGCGGTGATCCGCGACAGGTTTTCGTCGGTCAGGACGTTGCGCATGCGGATGTCCATATTCTGGAGGCAGAGGATATGCTCCATTGCCTTCAGGAAACCCGGCTGGGTGTAGATGGCGAGGCGTAGCTCGACGAGGTCGTCGGTCACGCGCGACGGGTCGTTCATCAGCCATTCGAGCCGTGCGCGCACCGTCGCGGGGCTCGCCTCGGCGACCGCCTTTATCGTGACGTTGTAGACGCGCTCCATGACCGCCGGGTCGGTGTTGAGGCCCCCCGCGGTGTTGAGCGTCAGCGAGGCGACCCGGTCGGGATGGTCGATCGCGAACTGCGCCGCGATCCAGCCGCCGAGCGACTCGCCATGGACGTGGAGCCTGTCGAGCCCGAGCGCGTCGGCGAAGTCGAGGAGATGCCGCACATAATGGCGGATCTCATAGTCATGGTCGGGCTTGCTGCTGTAGCCGTGGCCGACCATGTCGAGCGCGATGGTGCGCCAATGTTCGGCATGGGGCAGCAGGTTGCGCGTGAACGCCTCGAGATGCCCGCCGGTGCCCGGGATGAAGACGACCGCCTCCTTCGCCAGCGGATCGCCCGCCTCGATGAAGCGCGTCCGCACGGGACCGGCATCGACATAGCCGAGCCGGACGGTGCCGCGCGCGATTTCGGGCCAAAGAAACATCCTATCTCTCCCTTTGATTCGAGAAACATCCTAGCATGCCAGTTTAGAATGTAAATATGGATAGGCGCATAGGGTGGGTGAAGGCGAATTCCTCTGGAATATCGAGAATAACGGCGGTTTTGCGGCGCGGGAGAATATGAATGAAAGCGAGTGGCGTTGGAAACGCCGCGCGCAAATCTTGCATTCTAGTTCTCCGCGCTGGTATGAGGCCGCAACGGGCGCCCATGGCGCCGCGGGGAGATGTGCCGGTGAACAAGAAGGACGAAATCTATGAGCTGCTGGTCAGCCGGCTGGTCAATGCACATTACAGTTTCGGCCAGCGCCTGTCGGTCAAGGAACTGGCGGCGGACACCGGCGCCAGCCGCCAGCCGATCATGGCCGCTCTCAACCGGCTGAATTCAGAGGGTTTCGTCAAGATCATCCCGCAGGTCGGCTGCGAAGTGGTCAGTCCGGATCGCAACGAGATCGCCGACTTCTATCTGATGTTCGAGCGGCTGGAGGGTCTGCTCGCCGAGCTCGCCGCGGCCCGCCGCACCGAGGAGCAGCTGAAGGACCTGCGGGCGCTGCAGGCGCGAATCCAGGCGATCGATTTTTCGGATTCGCAGAGCGCGCGCGACTATGGCCAGCTCAACCGGGCCTTTCACCAGCTGATACACGATATGGCCCGCTCGCCGTTCGTCGACGAGCGGCAGAACAGCAATTTCAACATGTCGGACTTCTTCATCAACCAGGCGGGCGGATTCGACCATTTCATGGCCGATGCGGCGCGCGAGCATGAAGAGATCATCGACGCGATCGCCTCGAAATCGCCCGCGCGGACGCGCGCGCTGTCCGAGGCTCACATCGCCGGCGTCGCGAGCGCCGTGCTTGCCGGATTGCGCACCGCCACCTCGGCGGCAGCCTAACATACTTGCATGCTAGTTCATGCTGCGCTAGACAGGCGCCTATCGAACGGCGGGAGCGATTCGTCCTCCTGACCGATCGGCGGCAGCGACGCGCCCGCAGAGGCGCCCGCAAGGAGAGACATGATGGGCGCTGACCCCGGTTCCGCATATGACGGCGATGCGCTGCGCGCCAAATATCTCGCCGAGCGTGACAAGCGCCTGCGCCGCGAGGGCGATGCGCAATATATCGAAGCCAGCGGCGACTTCGCCGGTTTCGTCGCCGATCCCTATGTCGAGCCGGGCTTCGCGCGCGAAGCGGTGACCGAAGAGGTCGAGGTGCTGATCGTCGGCGGCGGCATGGGTGGCCTGCAGACCGCGGCCGAACTCGTCCGCCGCGGCATCCAGGATTTTCGCATCGTCGAGCAGGCGGGCGACTTCGGCGGCACCTGGTACTGGAATCGCTACCCCGGCGTGCGCTGCGATATCGAGGCCTATATCTACATGCCGTTCCTCGAAGAGGTCCCCTCGGTGCCGAGCGAGCGCTATGCGACCGGCGCCGAGATTTTCGCGCATTGCCAGGCGATCGGCCGTCACTTCGGCCTTTACGAGAAGAGCCTGTTCCAGACGCGCGTCGAGCGCATGACGTGGGACGGCGACGCCGCGCGCTGGCTGGTCGAGACCGATCGCGGCGACCGCATCGCGGCGCGCTTCGTCACCGTCAGCCAGGGGCCGCTCGCCAAGGTCAAGCTGCCCGGCATCCCCGGCATCCGCGATTTCAAGGGCCGGATGTTCCACTCGGCGCGCTGGGACTATGCCTATACGGGCGGCGATGCCGGCGGCGGACTCGACAAGCTCGCCGACAAGCGCGTGGGGGTGATCGGGACCGGCGCGACCGCGGTCCAGATCGTCCCCCGCGTCGCCGAGCATGCGAAGCGGCTCTTCGTCTTCCAGCGCACGCCGTCGTCGATCGACATTCGCGCGAACAGCCCGACCGATGTGGCCTGGCTGCACGGGCAGGGCGCGGGATGGCAGCGCCGCCGGATGGACAATTTCCTGGGCATCATCTCGGGCAAGCCCGTCCCCGAAATATTGGTCGACGATCATTGGGGCGACCTGTTCCTTCGCATGGGCGAATTGATGCATCAGGCGCATGCGGCCGGCGAGACGCCCGACCCGCACGCGGCGATGCAGCGGTCGGATTATGAGAAGATGGAGGCGATCCGCGCGCGCGTCGCCGAGCAGGTCGACGACCCCGATCTCGCCGAGCGGCTGAAGCCCTGGTATAATTTTCTCTGCAAGCGGCCGCTGTTCAGCGACGAGTTCCTCCCGGCGTTCAACCGGCCGAACGTCACGCTGGTCGATACCGACGGCCGCGGCGTCGAGCGCATCACCGAAACAGGGATCGTCGCGAACGGCGAGGAATATCCGCTCGACCTGATCATCCTCGCCACCGGCTTCGACGTCGGCGCGCCCCCGCACAAGGTCGGCGGCTACGAAGTCGTCGGCCGCGATGGGCGGACGCTCGCCGAGCGCTGGGACGGCGGTCTGCGGACGCTGCACGGCACGCAGCTCAGCGGCTTTCCCAACTTCCATATCGTCGGCGGCACCCAGCAGGGCACCACGGCCTTCAATTTCACCCATGTGCTGCGCATGCAGGCCGAGCATGCCGCCGAGATCATCGCGCATTGCCGGGCCGGGGGAAGGACGGCGCTCGAACCGGCGCCGGAGGCCGAGGAGCGCTGGCACGAACTGCTCGAGGCCAAGCATGTCGACCATGAGCATTTCTATGAGGAATGCACCCCGGGCTTCCTCAACAATGAGGGCAAGTTCCGCGACATGCCGACCTTCGTCGGCGCGACCTATGGCGGCGGGCCGCTCGAATATGAGCAGCTGCTGACGGCGTGGCGCGCCGGGGACATGCATCGCGATCTGGTCGCGCCGCCCGGCGCTGCCCGAAACGACGCTGAGCCCCGCCGCGCCGCGGGATAAGGCGCGGCCCGGTTCGGGCGAATACGGAGCGGGCATGGAAGGGCGTCGGATTTCTGTGCTTGAAACTTACATGCTAGAATGTAAAAAAGGGAAGGGGAGAGAGTGATGAACCATCTGATCGAGAGGCTGCTGGCCACCGGCACCGCCATCGGCGCGCTGGCCTGCGCGCAGGCCGCGCAGGCGCAGGACGCCGCGCCCGCCGAAGAGCAAAGCGGCTTTCAGCTCGAAGAGATCGTCGTCACCGCGCAGAAGCGGGCGGGCGATCTGCAGGACACGCCGATCGCGATCTCGGCCTTCAGCGGCGCGACGCTGGAGGATCGCGGCATCGACGATCTCGCCAATCTGCAATCCTATGTCCCGAACCTCCAGATCGGGCAGGAGCAGGATGGGACCAAGATCGCGCTGCGCGGTATCGGCCTGCAAGGCACGACGTCGATCTCGGACTCCGGCATCGCCTTCTATATCGACAATTTCTATGTCGGCCGCCCGGCGGGCGGCAGCGCCGTCTTCTTCGACATCGACCGCCTCGAAGTGCTGCGCGGGCCGCAGGGCACGCTCTATGGCCGCAACGCGACCGGCGGCGTCGTGAACGTCATCTCCAAACTGCCCGATCCGGACCGCTTCGCGGGGCAGGTCGGCGCGAGCTATGGTTCGCGCAACCTGTTCGAAGGGCGCGCGATGCTCAACATTCCGCTGACCGACATCGCGGCCTTTCGCGTGTCGGCGGTCTATTCGGAAGAGGACGGCTATATCCGGAATGTGTCGACGATCCCCGGCACCAAGAACGGATTCGGCAGCGACGGCGACTATAGCGTGCGCGGCCAGTTGCTCGTCGGCACCCCCGACGAGATCGAGGTCCATCTGTTCGGCAATTATTCCAAGCAGAACGGCAGCGGCATCACCATGAGCTATCTCGAGCGCAACATCGGCGGCCCGCCGCCGGTGCAGGCCTTGCTGGCGACGATCCCCGCGGACAATCCGAACCCGCGGATCACCAACAATAATTTCCCCGGCTATCTCGATATCGAAACGACGACCGGCTGGGCCAAGCTGACCAAGGATTTCGGCGGCTTCGAGGCGGTCGTGCAGGGCGGCAAGATGTGGCAGACGAGCGACCTCGTCCAGGATTTCGACGGTTCGGGGGTCGATGTCGGCCGCTTCCGCAAATATCAGACGAGCGATGCGACCAGCCTCGAAGCGCGGCTCGCGTCGAACGGAGGCGGGCCGCTCAGCTGGATCGTCGGCGGCTATTATTTCAAGGAAAGCGTTTATATCTTTCGCGAGGTCATCCTGAACGGGCTGACGCCGGGCGGGCCGATCACGCTGCCGCCCTTCCTGCTCGATGAATATGGCACCAGCCGCACAATCGCGGCCTTCGGGTCGGCGACCTATGCGATTGCGCCGACCTTTCGCGTGACCGGCGGCATCCGCTACACCGACGATTACAAGGGCGGGCGCAAGATCACGCGCGGCAATTTCGGCCAGCCCTTTCCGCCCGATATTCCGAACGCCCAGTTCAGCGGCATCACCGGCTTCGACAAGATCAACTGGAAGGTCGGGGTCGAATGGGACGCCGCCGACCGGACGCTCGTCTATGCGAGCGTCTCGACGGGATACAAGGCGGGCGGCTTCAACATCTCGTCCGACGCCTCGCCCTACGATCCGGAGAATATCACGGCCTATGAACTCGGCATCAAATCCGATTTCTGGGACCGCCGCGCGCGCGTCAACGTCGATGCCTTCTATTATGATTACAGCGACATGCAGCTGACGACGCTGGGAACCTTCGGGCCGAGCAATGCGCCGGGGCAGTTCACCGTCAACGCCGGTTCGGCGCGCATCTATGGCATCGAGCTCGATACCCAGTTCAAGGTGACGCCGGGCCTCTTGCTGATGGCGAGCTATGCCTTCACCGACGCGAAGTTCACCGAGTTGTTCAACGCCGACCCGCGCAACAATATCCGGCTCGACCTTTCGGGCAACAGGGTTCCCTATGTGTCGCGCCATGCGGTGAATCTCGGCGTGCAATATGATGTCGAGGTCGGCGATGCCGGGAAGCTGCGCTTCGGGATCAACCACGGCTGGCATTCGAAGAAATGGCTGCGCGAATTCAACAATCCGGTGATCGATCTGGTGCCCGCGAACGGCAAGACCGACATCACGGTCAGCTTCGAGGTCGCCGACACCGGGCTGAAGCTGACCGGCTATGTCACCAACCTCGAGAATGATATCGAGCGCAACAATATCTACGTCAGCCCCGGCTTCATCGGGTTGAGCGCCGTGACCAGCTATACCAAACCCCGGACCTTCGGGGTGCGCGCCGACTGGAGATTCTGAGGTCGAAGGACCCCTCCTAGAGACGCCGGCCATCGCGCGATGGCCGGCGTTTTCTTTTTGGGGGTCTAAGGCGCGCGCTCGACGCGCTGGTGATCCGGATAGATGTCGATCCGGGTCAGGTCGCCCGCCACTTCGACGCGGCCGCTGTAGCGCGTGCGCGTCGCGGCGAGCAGCGCGGCGTCGGCCGCTTCGCCGGTGACGCTGTGATAATAGATCGCGATGCCGGGCTGCATGGCGGCGAGCGCGTCGCCGGCCTCTTCGGCGGTAAGGTGCAATCCCAGGATCTTTTGCGCCTGCGCGGCGGAGAAGCTGCGGCGCACATAGGCGACCATCGGCGGTGAGGCGACTTCGAGCAGCGCGACATCGACCCCGCGGCCATAGCGCGCGAGCTGGGGCGTCGCGGCGGTGTCGCCCGAGATCAGCACCGACAGATCGCCCTTGTCGATGCGGTAGCCGAAGGCGGGGATGCCGCCATGCCTGACCGCGAAGGCGGTGACGCGAAGGTCGCCGCTTTCATGGACCGGACCGTCGCGGCGCACCGTCGTGACGGCGGGCGCGATCCCCGCCTCGCTTGCCGGAATGCCATCGGCGCGCCGATAGGATATGTCCGCCGCGAAGGCCTTGCGAAGCCCCGCCATCATCGCCTTGCTTCCCTTGGGTCCCCAGACGCGCAGCGGCGTCGTGCGTCCCTGCGTCCAGCCGTTGAGCCAGAGGTCGGGGATGCCGACGACATGATCGCTGTGAAGATGGGTCAGGAACAGCCGGTCGACTCGCGGCAGCAGCGCGGGATCATATTGCGCCAGCCGCGTCGTGCAGCCGCGACCGCAATCGAAGAGCAGATTCTCGGTTTCCGTCTGGATCAGGATCGCGGTCCCGGCCTGCGTCCGGCTGGGCACCGGAGTTCCCGACCCGAGGATGACGACGCGAAGCGGCGGGGCTTCCCTCGCTGCCGTCGGCGCGGCGGTTGGCTCCGTCGATGCTGCGGGCGCGGCAACGCCGAGCAGGACCGCAGCGAGCAAGGCTCGCCGATCAGGCACTGTCCGCGCTGAGCGAGGCTATCCAGCGGGTGCAGGCCGCAACATCCCAGCCCTTGCCGCGCCAGCCGACATAGCCGTCGGGGCGGATGATGTAGAGCATCCGGCGGCGTTTGGCGTCGAGGCCGTAGCGCTTCGCCAGCGCCGCATCGGCCGGGATCGCGTCGATGACGACCGGCTCGGCCCGGGGGTCGAGCCTTGTCAGTGCGTCTTGTGCCGTGGAAAGTTCGGGGCCGCTGTCATCGTCGGCCGGATCGAGCGAGAGTGCGAGCAGGGTAAAGCGATAGCCGGCAAGCGCCCCGTAGAGCGTGCCGTCGCCGGGCCATGGCGCGTCGGGCGCGCGCTCGCCGGGTTTCGGGCCTTTGCCGCCGGGGGTGTCGGCGGGGACCAGCGACCCGCCCGCCGGATAGGCGATGCCGCGTTGCGACGCGCCCTTGAAGGCGTTGGTCTGGAACGGCTTTTTCTTCGAGAGGAAGGGCAGGATGACCGGAAGCAGCCGATCGCGCATCTTTGCCTTGAAACCCGCTTGGCCCGCCGTCGCGGCGAACAGCCGGCCGGTGCGCTTCACCACCGCCTCGCCGACGGGCCGCCGCTCGCCGTCGTAGCTGTCGAGCAGCGCCGGGTCGGCGCCGCGCAGCACGGCCGCGAGTTTCCACGCGAGATTCGCGGCGTCCTGCAACCCCGTGTTCATGCCCTGACCACCCGCCGGCGAGTGGATATGCGCGGCGTCGCCCGCGACGAAGACGCGGCTCGCGTGGTAGCGGTCGACGAAGCGGTGATGCGCGCGGTAGCGCGTCACCCACCGCGGCTCGCTGAGCTTGACCGGCAGGTTCAGCGCGGCTTCGAGCCCCGCCTGCATTTCGGCCAGGTCGAGCGGGGCGGGGGCGCTGCCGTCCTCGTCGCCGAAGCTGCCCGACACGTCGGTCGCCATCACGCGCGAGCAGCGCGCGCCGTCGAGCGGCAGGAACAGCCCGATCAGCGGGCCGTTCAGGAAGACGCGGAAATTGTCATGGTCGAGCGGCCAGTCGACGCGGCAGTCGGCGAGCAGGAAACGCTGCGGCAGCAATTCGCCGTCCCAGCCGATCCCGGCGCCGGCGCGCACGATGCTGCGCGATCCGTCGCCGCCGACGATATAGTCTGCCCGCACGACTTCGATCCGGCCGTCGCCATGCGCCAGTTCCGCGCGCACGCCGTCGCCGTCCATGGTGAAGCCCGTGCAGTCGGTGCCGCGCTCGATCGCGACGCCCTGCGCGGCGAGATCCCCGGCCAGCAGCGCCTCGGTTTCCGATTGCGGGATCATCAGGATGAAGGGGAAGGGGGTGTCGCCCGCCTCGGCGCGGGTGAAATCGAGCCCGCCCGCGAACCTGCCCTTCACATGGATGTTGACCGAACGGGCGATCACGCCGCGTTCGACGAAGCCGTCGGCAAGGCCCATCGACTGCAGCAATTCGATCGAGCGGGCCTGAACCGCGAAGGCGCGCGATTCGCGCGTCGCCTCGCTCCGCCGCTCGACGATCCGCACCCGCACGCCCGAACGCGCGAGCAGATTCGCCGCCATCAGCCCGGTCGGGCCGGCGCCGACGACCAGCACCTCGCAGTCGTCGCTATGGGTCATGCGGCGTCGGCGCCCACGCGCTTCGCCGCAAACACCTGGCAGCGGGTGATCGCATAGGGCGCGGTGAACAGCTCCGGATTGCGCTCCTGCACCCAGGCGGCGACCGGGCCGTTCACATGCGCCTCCACTGCGGCCTCGTCAACGAAGCTGTTGAAGATGGCATATTCGCGCGTCCCGATCTGCATCGCGCGGAAGCTGGTCGTGCCGGGTTCGCTTTCGAGCCGGCGCGCAGCCTCGACGAGGAAGGCGCGCGCTTCCTCTTCCTTGCCCTCGCGGGCTTCCATCGTCGCCCAGACCGCGAATTGATCCATGATCGCTCTCCCATTTGATAACTTGTATGCTAGAATGTTATATCTGTGGCGCGAAGTCAACAGGGCGGCAGGAGAGGTGGTGACGTCGTTTGAGAAGCGGGGTGTGATTCTGTCTTCTTCGTCACCCCGGACTTGATCCGGGGTGACGGAAGGGGGCAATCGAACCGGCCGCAACTGAACCAGGTCGTCACCGCAGGAACAGGAGAACGGAATTGGATTTAGCGGAGACATTGCCACCGCGCGCCGGCGTCCGGCCGCGCACGATTCCCTGCGCGCCGCACAGCCAGGTCGACCAGATCGTGCCCGAGGCGCGCAGCCTTGCCGCGCAACTGATCGAGCGGCTGGCGTCGCTCGAGCATGTGACGCTGGGACACAGCCTGCGCGCGCCGCCGGGGTCGGTCGGCTTCTACCTCGATGCCGCCGCCTGCTGCGGCAATGGCGATGCCTTCCTCCTCGGCGACGAGTTCGCGCATGTGCATCTGGAGGATGATTGCAGCCTGCATGTCGTCCTGCCCGAGCCGCTGCGCGGCGCGGCGATCGCGGCCGGCTGGGCCGAGCCGCATCCGCTGGCGGGACAGCCGACGGTATCGCCCGACACGGTGATGCTCTACGCGCCGCGCGATATGGCGGAGGTGGACATCCTCGCCGGTCTGGTGCGGGCGAGTTGGGCGAACGCGCGCGGGCTCAATGCCCGAGCTGGCGGCTGATCGCTTCGGCGGCCCGCCGCAGTCGCGCGGCGATGTCCGGCGCATTGCCGGGATTGAACCGGGTGGGCGAGCCCGAGAGCGAGATCGCATAATCGCTGCCGCGCAGATGATCGAGCGGCACCGCGACGCAGCCGAGATCGTCGGCCATCTCGCGATCGTCGATCGCATAGCCGCGCGCGCGCGTCGCGCCGAGTTCGCTGCGCAGCGCCAAGGGATCGGTGATCGTGCGCGACGTCAGCGGCACGAGCGGCGCGGCGAGATAGGCGTCGAGCCGGCTCTCGACCAGCTGCGCGAGCAGCACCTTGCCGATGCCGGTGCAATAGGCCTCCAGCTGCATCTGCTCGCGCGTGAAGCCCGATTGCGCGCCTTCCTTGACCAGATAGGTCACCATTTCGCCCTCAAACACGCCGAGATAGGCCGTGGCGTGTTCGGCCTGCGCAAGCCGGCGCAGCATCGGACGCGCGATCTCGATCAGCCGCGCATGCGGGCTGACCCGCGCCGCGAGCTGGCGCAGCCTCTCTCCTCCCGCATAGCGGCCGCGCGCTATTCGCATGAGCAATTCCCGTTCGACGAGCAGCGCCAGCAGCCGCCGCCCCGTCGCGGGCGCGAGCCTGGCCCGGACGATCAGTTCGGCCGCCGGCGTGCGTCCGCCGTCTAGCGTGACCGCTTCGAGCAGCGCCAGCGTTCGTGCCGCCGATTGCGAACCTTGCATGTTAGAATCGCTCATAATGTGAGCAATCATAGCGGATCGCGGCTATCGGGTCAAAAGCCGTTCGCATAGGATGGCGGCATCGGGAGGATGTTTGAATGACGGTCAGCCATGAAGATCTCGCGCGCCGCTTGCGCGATGCCTATTCGGGGGAAGCGGTGCCGCCGCTGCGCGACGGGCTCGACCCGGCCGACGCCGACGGCGCCTATGCGGTGCAGACGATCAATACCCGTTATTGGGAAGCGCAGGGCCGCCGCATCGTCGGGCGCAAGGCCGGACTGACGGCAAAGGCGGTGCAAGCGCAACTCGGCGTCGACCAGCCCGACTTCGGCGTGCTGTTCGACGACATGCGGATCGCCGACGGAGGGACGCTCGATCCCGCGCGCGCGCTGCAACCGAAGGCCGAGGCGGAGATCGCCTTCGTCCTCGGCGCCGATCTGCCCGATACCGAGACCACGCCCGAACAGGTCGCCGCTGCCGTCGCAACTGTCCATGCCGCGATCGAGATCGTCGATAGCCGCATCGCCGACTGGAAGATCAGCTTTGCCGACACCGTCGCCGACAATGGCTCGTCGGCCTTCTTCGTGCTGGCCGATGCGGGCCTGCCGCTCGCGGGGCTCGACCTCGAAGGCGCGGCGATGGCGATGGAGATCAATGGTGCGGTCGCCTCGACCGGCGTCGGCGCCGCGGCGCTCGGCAATCCGCTGAACGCCGCCGCCTGGCTTGCGCAGACCCTCGCAGCGCGCGGCGAGCCGTTGAAGGCGGGCGATATCCTCCTCGCCGGCGCGCTCGGGCCGATGGTCGCGCTGACCCCGGGCGATCATGTCCATGCGAAGGTCGTCGGGATCGGCGAATGCAGCTTTTCATACGCTGCCGGTCTTGGGGGCTGAAACGATGGCGAAGACGAAAGTGGCGATCGTTGGATCGGGCAATATCGGCACCGACCTGATGATCAAGGTCATGCGGCTGTCGGACGTGCTGGAAATGGGCGCCTTCGTCGGCATCGATCCCGAATCCGACGGGCTGAAGCGCGCCGAGCGGCTGGGTGTGCCGATCACCGCCGGGGGCCTCGACGGACTGGTCGCGATGCTCGGTTTCGCAGACATCGACATCGTCTTCGACGCGACCTCCGCGGGCGCGCACAAAAGGCACAGCGAGGTGCTGATCGCCCATGGCAAGCGCGTCGTCGACCTGACTCCGGCGGCGATCGGACCCTATACGATCCCGCCGGTCAACGGCGACGCGAATCTCGATGCGCCGAACGTCAACATGGTCACCTGCGGCGGGCAGGCGACGATCCCGATCGTCGCGGCGGTGAACCGCGTCGCGAAGGTGCATTATGGCGAGATCGTCGCCTCGATCGCGTCGAAGAGCGCGGGGCCGGGCACCCGCGCCAATATCGACGAGTTCACCGAGACGACGAGCGCGGCGATCCGCGATGTCGGCGGAGCGGCGCGCGGCAAGGCGATCATCATCCTCAATCCCGCCGAGCCGCCGCTCATCATGCGCGACACCGTCTATTGCCTCTGCGACGACGGCGACCGCGACGCCATTGCCAAGAGCGTCGAGGATATGGTGGCGGAAGTGCAGACCTATGTCCCCGGCTATCGTCTCAAACAGGCGGTGCAGTTCGAAAGCATCGGCGGCAACGCGCCGCTGCGCATCCCCGAAATGGGCGGCAGCTTCACGGGCCTCAAGGTCAGCGTCTTCCTCGAAGTGGAGGGCGCGGCGCATTATCTGCCCGCCTATGCCGGCAATCTCGACATCATGACGTCGGCGGCGCTGAGGACCGCCGAGAAGATCGCGCTCCGCATGCGGCAGGAGATGGCGGCATGACCTTCGACCCAAGGACGACAAAGCTCTACATCCAGGATGTGACGCTCCGCGACGGCATGCACGCCATTCGTCACCAGTACGGCCTCGACCATGTGAAAGCGATTGCGCGCGCACTCGACCGGGCGAAGGTCGATGCGATCGAAGTCGCGCATGGCGACGGCCTTCAGGGGTCGAGCTTCAACTACGGCTTCGGCGCCCATACCGACTGGGACTGGATCGGCGCGGTCGCCGAGGTGCTCGAACATAGCGTGCTCACCACGCTGCTGCTCCCCGGCATCGGAACGATTCACGATCTGAAGCACGCTTATGAAATGGGCGTGCGGTCGGTGCGGATCGCAACCCACTGCACCGAGGCTGACGTCGCGAAGCAGCATATCGAGTTCGCACGTGGCATCGGCATGGACGTTTCGGGCTTTCTGATGATGAGCCATATGTCCGAGCCCGAACCGCTCGCGCAGCAGGCGCTGCTGATGGAAAGCTATGGCGCGCACTGCGTCTATGTCACCGACAGCGGCGGCGCGATGACGATGGACCAATATGCCGCGCGTCTCGCCGCCTATGACCGGGTGCTGAAGCCCGAGACGCAGCGCGGCGTCCACGCGCACCACAACCTCAGCCTCGGCGTCGCGAACAGCATCATCGCAGTGCAGAACGGCGCAATCCGCGTCGACGCGAGCCTCGCGGGCATGGGCGCCGGGGCGGGCAATGCGCCGCTGGAGGTGTTCATCGCTGCTGCCGATGTCGAGGGCTGGAAACACGGCTGCGACCTGTTCGCGCTGATGGACGCGGCGGAGGAACTGGTGCGTCCGCTGCAGGATCGCCCCGTGCGCGTCGATCGCGAGACACTGACGCTCGGCTATGCGGGCGTCTATTCCAGTTTCCTGCGCCACGCCGAAAAGGCCGCCGCCGATCATGGGCTCGACACGCGCGCGATCCTCGTCGAACTTGGGCGGCGCAAGATGGTCGGCGGGCAGGAGGACATGATCGTCGACGTCGCGCTCGACATGCTGAAACAATAGGGCCGGGAGAGGCGCAAGTGGATCTGGGTATCAGGGGACGCACCGCGATCGTGTGCGCCGCGAGCAGCGGCCTCGGCCGCGCCTGCGCCAAGGCGCTGGCGGGCGAGGGCGTCGATGTCGTCATCAACGCGCGCACGGCCGCGACGCTGGAGGAAGCCGCCGCCGAAATCCGCGCGCATGCGCCGGACGTGACGGTCACGACCGTGGTCGGGAACGTCACCGACCCCGATGTGCGCGACGAGCTCGTCGCAGCGGCGGGCCAGGTCGATATTCTCGTCAACAACGCAGGGGGACCGCCCCCCGGCGACTATCGCGACTGGGACCGCGATATATGGATCGCCGCCATCGACCAGAATCTGCTCGCCGCGGTCGAACTGATCAGGCTGACCGCCGACGGCATGGCGGCGCGGGGTTTCGGGCGGATCGTCAACATCACCTCGTCGGCGGTGCGCGTGCCGATCCCGGTGATCGGCCTGTCGAACGCGACGCGCGCGGCGCTCACCAACTTCGTCTTCGGACTGGTGCCGCAATATTCGGGCAAGGGCGTGACGATCAACAATCTGCTCCCCGGCCCGTTCGACACCGGGCGGCTGCGCAATTCAAAGGAAATCACAAAGCATCTGACCGGCAATGCGGTCGCCGGGCGCGTCGGCGACCCCGATGAGATGGGTGCGATGTGCGCTTTTCTGTGCAGCCGCCATGCGGGCTATCTGACGGGGCAGAACATATTGATGGACGGCGGGCTTTACCCGGGCAGCTTTTGATGGCGCGAGGAGCATATGGTTGCACCCTTCGTCATTGAGACCGACGAGACGGGCGTCATCAGCGTCGTCGCGAGCGGTTTCTGGTCCGCCGACGATCTTGAGGGCCATTTTGTCGACCTGAAGACGGCGGTCGAAGCGGCGCGGGCGCGGTTCGGCGTCGTGCGTGTCCTGGTCGATCTGCGTGCGAGCCGTGTGCAGTCGCAGGAAGTTTTCGACCGGCTGCGCGAAGCGACGAGTGCGACATATGGCGAGCGTGATCGCATCGCGATCGTTGCGGAATCGACGCTGCTCACGATGCAGATGCGGCGGCTGGATGCCAAGGCGGGGCGCGCCGCCTTCGCCGATGTCCGGACGGCGCGCGACTGGCTGCTGTCAGCCTAGGGTCATTCCGGTCTTGAAGGAGGCGATTGAAACCCTTCCTCTTCAGAGGAGGGGCAGCGAGACTTGGCAGCTTGCTGCCTAGTCGCAGCGGGGTGGTGCTCGAAACCTTGCGCGCTGTCGCGCGCCACCACCCCAACCCCTCCTCTGAAGAGGAGGGGCTTTGCCTGCTTCAATCAGCGTCGGAAAGACTCTAAGCTATCGATACCGCGACGCTGCCGAGCCGGTCGACATCGAGCGTGACGCGATTGCCCGGCGCGAGCGCCTCGACCGCTGTCGCACCGCCCGCCATCACCACATCGCCGGCCTTGAGCGGTTCGCCCGCCGCCGCTGCGGGGTGCCCGCACCGCGTCAGGCGGCGAGCGTCAGGCGGACGTCGAGGCTGCCGCGGGTCGCGTGCGAATAGGGGCACACGACATGCGCCTGATCGACCAGCTGCTGCGCCACGTCCGCCTTGATGCCGGGCAGGGCGATCGTCAGGGCGACGTCGAGGCCGAAACCCTGGCCGTCGTCGCGCGGGCCGATGCCGACCGCGGCGGTCACGGTGCTCGCCTCGTCGATCTTCACCTTGCGCTGCCCGGCGACGAATTTCAGGGCGCCGAGGAAGCAGGCGGCATAGCCGGCCGCGAACAGCTGTTCGGGATTGTTGCCGTCGCCGCCCGGCCCGCCCAGTTCCTTCGGAGTGACGAGCGCGACGCTGAGCGCGCCGTCGGTCGTCGATGCCTGGCCCGTGCGGCCGCCGGTGGCCGTCGCTTCGGTGCGATAGAGAATTTTCATGATCGTCTCCTTCGGTTTCAATTCGCCATAATGATTATCGCGATAAATGTTAGATAGGATGGCGAAGGCCCCTTGTCCAGAAAATAATTATCGCGATATATATCCCGGCACGACGTCCGTTCCGGACGCGCCCAGGGAAATGACGATGACCGACGACATGACCGCGATCCCGCTCGACGACCATCTGTGCTACGCCATCTATTCGGCGGGCATCGCGATCCAGCGCGCGTACAAGCCGCTGCTCGACGCGCTCGGGCTGACCTATCCGCAATATCTGGTGCTCAACACGCTGTGGCAGCAGGACGGCCAGACGGTCGGCGGAATCGCCGAGCAGCTCGCGCTCGAATCGAGCACGCTGACGCCGCTGCTTAAGCGGCTCGAGGCGTCCGGGTTCGTCCGGCGGACGCGCAATCCGGACAATGAGCGGCAGGTGATCGTGGCGTTGACCGAAGAGGGAAGGGCGCTGCGTTTGCGGGTGGGATGTCTTGCGGACAGGATGCTGGCCGCGTCGGGCCGGTCGCCCGCTGCGCTCGGCGACCTCAACCGCGACGTCAAGGCGCTCCGCGACGCCATCTACCGCCATATCGGCGGGTGGAAGGTGGCGGAGGCGACTCCCTGAGCGCGATCATGTTGCAGTGCAAACTGTTGCTTTTCAGTCACAAATTTCCGGAAAATCCCCGGGCTGACGCCGTCGCGCGTTGACGCGGCGTTCCGGCCCGATAGAGCGGCGGGCTCCCGCTGGAGTATCCCCTCCTTGGCCCATCGGGCCGCGCTTCGGCGGGTCGGAGAGAAATCATGACCCTGCGCAACATATTGTTGGGCGCCACCATGCTGTGCGCCGCGACCACCCCCGCCATCGCCTTCGCCCAGGACGCCGCGCCGGCGGACGCGAACGACTATGGCAACGAGATCATCGTCACTGCGACCAAGCGCGCGCAGACGCTGCAGGACACGCCCGTCGCCGTCTCGGTGACCTCGGCGGCGGATATCGAGAACGCCCAGATCCGCGACTTGATCGACCTGCAGTCGGCGGTGCCCAGCCTGCGCGTGTCGCAGCTCCAGTCGAGCGCCAACACCAACTTCATCATCCGCGGCTTCGGCAACGGCGCGAACAATGCCGGCATCGAACCATCGGTCGGCGTGTTCATCGACGGCGTTTACCGCTCGCGTTCGGCGGCGCAGATCGGCGACCTCCCCGCGGTCGAGCGCATCGAGGTGCTGCGCGGTCCGCAATCGACCTTGTTCGGCAAGAACGCCTCGGCGGGCGTGATCAGCATCGTCACGCAAAAGCCGCAATATGATTTCGGCGGCAGCGCCGAGGTCACCTACGGCAATTATGACGCGATCACGGTGAAGGGCAATGTCACCGGCCCGATCGGCGATACGGTCGCCTTCTCGCTCGGCGGCAATTTCAATCGCCGCGACGGCTATGCGCAGGACCTGAAGCTCGGCACCGACGTCAACGACCGCAACCGCTGGGGCGTGCGCAGCCAGCTGTTGTTCGAGCCGACCGACGCACTGTCGATCCGCCTGATCGGCGATTATGACAAGATCGACGAGAATTGCTGCATCGCCGGCAATGTCATCGCCGGCCCGACCGTCGCGATCACCAACGCGCTCGCGGGCGGCCCCAGCGTCGATCCGAACAACCCCTTCTCCTACCGCGTCTACAATAATTTCCTCTCGTCGAACGAGATCGAGAATTACGGCGGCTCGGCGCAGATCGACTATGATCTGGGCGCGCTCGCGCTGACCTCGATCACCGCCTATCGCGAGGTGCGCGCCGATACCGACCAGGATTCGGACTTCACCGGCGCCGACCTGATCGGCCGCAACAGCCAGCAGCTCGGCATCGACACCTGGACGCAGGAGCTTCGCCTGACCTCCGACTTCGACGGCCCGGTCAACTTCCTGCTCGGCGGCTATTATTTCCACGAGAAGATCGACCAGAAGAACGACATCAATTTCGGCATGCATTTCCGCCCCTATGGCGACGCGCTGATCCGCGCCGCGAGCGGCAATGCGCTCAACGTCGCGATGCTCGAACAGACGTTCGGCGCGATCGAGGGCAATCCGGCGCGATATGTCGGCACCTTCTTCCGCGCGGGCGACGGGCTCGATGAATCCTATCGCATGACCAACACCGCCTGGTCGATCTTCGGCACCGTCGATTTCGAGGTCACCGACCGGCTGACGCTGACCGCAGGCGCCAATTATACGCAGGACCGCAAGCGTTTCTCGACCGGCACGGTCAGCACCGACGTCTTCTCGGGCCTCGACCTCGACGCGGCGGCCTATGCGCCCTTCCGCAACCAGCTGCTCCTCGGCGGCGCGTTGCAGCAGGCGGGGGTCAACCCGAACGATCCGGCGGCGGTCGCGGCTTTCGCGACCAATCCGGCGACGGCGCCGATCTTCCAGCAGTTCGTGGCCTTCGCCAACGCCAACCAGAACAACCCGGCGGCGAACCCGCTCGGCGGACTGCGCGCCTTCCAGTTCCTGCCGCCCTTCCTCAACCTGCCCAACGCGGTCGAGCCGGGCCGGACGAAGGACAAGGACCTCGCCTGGAGCGTGCGCGCTTCCTATGAGCTGACCGACACGGTCAACATCTATGCGACCTATGCGACCGGCTTCAAGGCGAGCTCGGTCAACCTGTCGCGCGACAGCCGCCCGCTCGCGAGCGACCTTCCGGCGATCACCGCCGCCGGGCTGCGCACGACCAACCTCGTCGCCGGCTCGCGCTTCGCGGCGCCGGAAGAATCCGAAGTCTATGAATTCGGGCTCAAGGCGAACTGGTCGGTCGCGGCGCTGAACCTCGCGGTGTTCAAGCAGTCGATCAAGGGCTTCCAGTCGAACATCTTCACCGGCACCGGCTTCGCGCTCGCCAATGCGGGCAAGCAGTCGACCTGGGGTTTCGAGTTCGACGGCTCGGTGCGTCCGGTCGACGGGCTCAACCTGACGCTGGCGCTGACCTGGCTCGACCCGAAATATGACAGCTTCGTCGGCTCGGCCTTCGGCGACATCTCGGGCAGCCGGCCCGCGGGCATTCCGGACCTGGCGATGTCGCTCGGCGGCACCTATACGCATGAATTCGCGGGCGGCACGCGCGCGATCCTGCACGTCGATTATCAGTATGAAAGCCCGGTGCAGATCGTCGAGGGGCTCGGCGGCTTCCCGACCCCGGCCGAAGGACTGCTGATCGCGCAGGGCCTGAAGCGCGAGGTCAACCAGCTCAACGCCTCCTTCACCGTGGCGCTGACGAACGGGCTGGAGGTCGGCGTGTGGGGTCGCAACCTGACCAACGCCACCTATCTGACGACCGTCTTCCCGGCGGTCGCGCAGGCGGGCAGCGTGTCGGGCTATCCCAGCCAGCCGCGCACCTATGGCGGCATGGCGCGCTTCAAATTCTGAAAGCGGCGGGGGAGGGGGCGGTCCCCACTCCTCCGCCCCCGCAGACAAAGAAAAACCCGGCCTCTCCGCCGAGAGGCCGGGTTTTCTTTCGGCGTCAGCCGCGGGTCAGAATTTGAACCCGGCAGCCAGGCCGTAGCGGCGCGGGTCGAGCGTGAACACGTTGGTGAACAGGCCCGACGACTGGTCGGTGACATAGAGGCCCGTGACCGGCTGGCTGTCGAAGATGTTCTGGACGAACGCCCTGACAAACCATTTCTTGTCGACCCCGTTCAGCTGGATCTGGGCGTTCGCCTGGGCATAGCCGTTGATCTTGTTGATCCGGCCGTTGAAGATATTGCCATAGCTGTCGCCGGTGTAGCTGATGTCGAGACGCGGGGTCAGCGACATGTCGTTCGAGAAATTATGCGTATATTGCACGCCGGCGCTGAACTTGACGTTCGGCGCCTGCGGCAGCTTATTGCCGCGGATGTTCACCGGCACCCCGGCATTCTCGACCGTGACGCCGCCGAACAGTGCGCCGACCGTCGCCGCATTGCCCGCCAGCACGTCGCAGATGCTGAAGGCGCCCGGCGAATTGATGCCGCTGGCGGTGCCGAAGCCGGCCGGCCCCTGGAGGCCGAGGCTGCCGTTGATCGCGGTGACATAGCCGACGGTCCCCGCGGCGTTGCCGGCGGTCGTCGGGACCACGGCGCAGTTGGACCCGTTGGTGATGTCCTTGATGATCACCGTGTCCGACCGGCCGCCCGAAGGATCGCGCGGATTGCCCAGGAACTTGTCGCTCGACACTTCGGTGTTGAGGTAGCTTGCGCCCAGGTTGATCACGAAATCGCGCGTCGGGGTGATGACCGCTTCGGCTTCGAGGCCCCAGATGTTGGCGTCGACATTGTCGTTGACCGAGGTGCGGGCGACGATGCGGCTGAGCTGCAGATCCTTATACTGGTAATAGAAGCCGGTGACGTTCAGCTGCAGCGCCCCGAAGCGGTTCTTCGACCCGATCTCGAACGCGTTGACGATTTCGGGGACGAAGGCTTCGGGGACGGCGAAGACCGGTTGCAGCGGCGGGTTGATGCCGCCCGATTTATAGCCGCGCGAATAGCTGGCATAGATCAGATTGTCGGGCGTGACCTTCCAGTCGATCACGGCGCGACCGGTGACCTCGTCGAAGCCGACGCGGCGGATCTGGAACGGCTGGGCGCCGGGGATGCCGGCATCGGCGTCGAAGGTGCCGGCGAAGGGCGAGTTGAATGCGCTGCCCGTCGTGCCGAAGGGGACGAGGAAGCTGGCCAGCGTCGAACGCGCGACGACCTGCTTCTTGTCGTTGGTGTAGCGCAGGCCGGCAGTCAGCTTGATCGAGTCGCTGAACTCGAAATAGCCCTCGCCGAACAGGCCGTAGGACTTGACCCTCAGATCGTCGGTGTTGTTGCGGAAGAAGGGCGTGCCGAGGAAGGACGGCGGCAGCGGCCCGGCCGGCGGCGCGGTGCCGAGCGCGGTGAAGGTGCCGAGGATGCCGGTCAGATAGTCGATCCCGAACGAGTTCACATAATAGCTGTTCTCGGTCAGGTGCGACTTGCCATAGATGCCGCCGAGCAGGAAGTTGAACGGCCCGTCGAAGTCGGAACCGATGATCAGTTCGCCCGACCAGCTGCTGCTCTTCTGGTTCGACCGGTCGAAGTCCTGCGGGGTCGCGGTGCAGGTGGAGAAGCCGCCAAAGGAGCCGAGCCCGGTTTCCTCCGACAGCGAGGTGCAGAGCACCCCGCCCGGACCGTTCGGGATCAGCGCATTGGCGATCGGCGCGAAATAGGATGCCGGCAGGCCGGGAATGCCGCCCGCCGCAGCCGCGGCGAGCGCGCCCAGCGCGGGCGCGAAGAAGCTGCGGTCCTGGATCGACAGGTTATAGTCCTGCTGGCTGTCGACACGCGCTTCCTGATAGACGCCCGCGAGCGAGACGTTGATCGCGCCGAAGCTGTGTTCGAGCCGGCCCTGGAGCTGAAGCTCGTCGGAGAAATAGGTCGGCTTGTAGTCGGTGTTGACCACGCGCGGATCGGCGATTCCCTGGAAGGTCGACAGCGCATCGGGGCCATAGAGGCTGCCGAGGCCGAAGGCGGTCGGAATGCCGCGGATCGCAAGGAATTCGCGGCTGGTCAGCACGCCGACGAAGGTCGAGTTGGCGTTGGTGACGCCCGCGTCGCGGCGGTTGTTCAGACAGCCGAGGACGCCGGTGGGATCGCGCTGGCAATATTGCTTCTGGATGCGCATGCGATTGTCGTCCTCGCGGAAATAATATCCC
Organism: uncultured Sphingopyxis sp.; assembly: GCA_937873425.1. Classification (GTDB taxonomy): domain Bacteria; phylum Pseudomonadota; class Alphaproteobacteria; order Sphingomonadales; family Sphingomonadaceae; genus Sphingopyxis. Next base: position 23,778 of record CALMYE010000061.1, read on the forward strand.
ATGAGGTCGAGCGTGGTGTCGGGGGTCGGCTGCCAGCGGATCGAGCCGCGGATCGCATACATGTCGCGGTCGTCGATGCGGCTGTTGTCGAAGATGTTGCGCGTATAGCCGTCGCGGTTGAGGTAGAAGCCCGCGATGCGGACGCCCAGCGTGTCGCCGAGGGGCAGGTTGACCATGCCCTTCGCCTTGATGCTGTTGTAATTGCCATATTCGAACTCGCCCGACGCGCCGAAGCCCGACATGTCGGGCTTGGCGGTGACGACATTGACCACGCCCGAGGTCGCGTTGCGGCCGAACAGCGTGCCCTGCGGCCCGCGCAGCACCTCGATGCGTTCGAGGTCGAAGAATTCGGTTTCGAACAGGCGGGTGCCGATCAGCGGCGATTCATTCTGGTGGATCGCGGTCGCGCTGTCGCAGCTGACGCCGACGCACAGGTCGCCGATGCCGCGGATCGTGAAGCTCGACGAGGTGAAGTTGGTCTTGGTGAAAGTGACGTTGGGCAGCGTGAGCTGAAGGTCGGACGGATTTTCGATCTGCTGCGCTTCCAGCGCTTCCGCCGAAAAGGCGCTGACCGCGATGGGAACGTCCTGCAGGCGTTCGGACTGGCGCTGCGCGGTGACGACGATCTCGCCGCCGAACGCATCGGTTTCGGTTTGCGCGTCCTGCGCAAGCGCCGGCGTCGCCACCGACATCGCAAGGATCGACGTTCCGATCAGTGCCTTGAACTTCATCAACAGCCTCCCTTTTTCGACCCGCCCTGCGGGCCGCCCAATTGAATCGCTCCAAATCGGGAGGGGATATGTCCAGACAGGGCTACGGGCGCCGGACCGCGTCGATCCAGCGCGTGCGCGTGCGCGAAACAGTGTAGCCAGCCGTGCTGGTCATCGTCCTCTCCCACCCGCGCCCGGGGATTGGCGCCGGCATCTCCATCACGACCCGCTTTGCGCAGGTTCTGTAATATCCTGAAACTGCGCCCAGTTGACGAGAGCGTCAAGGGACTTGTTCATCGGCGCGCGAGAACAATTTTCTTGCGTCACCGGTGTCGGGAAAAGGTCCGATTCCGCAACGTAAACTTGGGTTTGGGCAGAAAATTCTTCGCGCGGCGCTCTTGCGCATCGGCGAAATCGCGCCGAAAAGTGCGACATGAAAGCAACAGTGAAAGCGGGGCGATGACGAAGGTGGAAACGGGTCCGGACGGCAAGCCGGTGGTCCCGGACGAGGTGCTGGACGCGGTTCGCACGCTCATCACATGGGCCGGCGACGACCCGTCGCGCGAGGGGCTGCTCGACACGCCGCGCCGCGTCGCGCGCGCCTGGCTCGAATATTGCCAGGGCTATGCCGAGGACCCCGCCGTCCACCTGTCGCGCACCTTCGAGGAGGTCGGCGGCTATGACGAGATCGTCATGCTGCGCGACATCCCGTTCCAGTCGCATTGCGAGCATCATATGGCGCCTATCACCGGCAAGGCGTCGATCGCCTATCTGCCCCGCGACCGCGTCGTCGGCATCTCGAAGCTGGCGCGCGTGCTCAACGGCTTCGCCCGCCGGCTTCAGGTGCAGGAGCGGCTGACCGCCGAGGTTGCCCAGTGCATCTGGGACAATCTGAAGCCGCACGGCGTTGCGGTGGTGATCGACGCGCAGCACGGCTGCATGACCGGGCGCGGCGTCCGCACGCCGGGCGTCGGCATGGTGACCAGCCGCCTGCTCGGCAATTTCCTCGAGGACGACCGCAGCCGCAAGGAAGTGCTCAGCCTGATGGGTTATTGAGCCGAGCGCGGCCGGCAGAGGAATCCGATGCTCGGCGAAACCGCGCGCGGCACCCAGTCATAGGGCGAGCCGTGTATCGCCTCTATGTCGAAACGGCCGCGGATCGTGCGTTCAAGCTTGCGCCAGTCGAAGCCCCGATGCCCGCCCGTGTGCGGCGGCACCTTGTCGAGCCGGTAAGCGGCGGCGTGGAATGTGTCGCGCCAGCGATATTCGCGGTGGCGGCGATAGCCGATCGCCGCCGACCCGATATTCTTGATCGCGACGGCGGGGCCGACCTCGTTGGGCACGGTGCAGTAGAGCGCGTCGATTCCGGCGCCGGCGGCGCGTTCGAGCAGCGCCGCGACCGACGCCTCGGCCATATGCTCGAAGGTTTCGAGCGCGATGACGAGGTCGGCGGCGTCGATCAGGTCGAGCCGGTCCTCGATCAGCCCGCGGTGGATCGCGAAATTGGGCCGGTCGCCGAAGCGCTCGCCGGCGACCATGCACATCCGGCCCCGCATCTCGACGCCCGCATAGTCGATCGCCAACAGCGGATCGAGCACCGCAAAGGCGCGGCCGGCGCCGCTGCCGACGTCGAGGATGCGGATCGGCGCGCCGCCGCGCTGCCGCGTCAGTTCGCCGACGACCCGCACGAGGTTGCGATAGCGGACCGAATGCAGAAAGCGCGTGACCGGGCTGTGGTCGAGGCGCTTTTCGTAGCGCGTCTGCTTCAGGCCGCGGTCGGTCATCGCCGCTTCATAGGAAAGGGCAAGGGCGAAGGCCAGCGCGCAGCAAAAGGGCCGCGCCTCCCTTCGGAAACGCGGCCCTTCTGAAAGGCTATGCCGGAAAGGCTCAGGCCTCTTCGGCGTCGTCCGCGGCGGGGGCTTCCTCGGCGGCGAGTTCGGACGGCGGGGTCGCCTCTTCGAACTCGTCCTCGCTGTCGGGTTCCAGCGCGGCGGCGGCGACCGCGGCCTGTTCTTCCTCGAACATGGCGGCGATGACGTCGATGCCCTGCTTCTGCATTTCGGCCTCGTCGGGCGAACGCGCGACGTTGACGCTGACGGTCACCACGACTTCGGGGTGCAGCTTCACCTTGACGTCGAACAGGCCGAGCGACTTGATCGGGCGCTCGAGCTCGACCATCGCCTTGGTCACGTTCGCCGCGCCGTCCTCGACCAGCGCCTCGACGATGTCGCGCACCGACACCGAACCATAAAGCTGGCCGGTGTTCGACGCCTGGCGGATCAGCACGACCTGCTTGCCGTCGATGTCCTTCGAGCGGCCCTCGGCGGCGGTGCGGCGTTCGGCGTTGTCGGCCTCGATCTTCGCGCGATTCGCCTCGAACAGCTTCTTGTTCGCCTCGTTCGCGCGCAGCGCCTTGTTGTTGGGGAGCAGGTAATTGCGGGCAAAGCCGTTCTTGACATTGACGACGTCGCCGATACCGCCCAGCTTCTCGATACGCTCGAGCAGGATGATTTCCATCTTTCCGCCCTCCTTACTTCACGATGTAGGGGAGCAGGCCGATGTGGCGGGCGCGCTTGATCGCCTGCGCCAGCTCACGCTGCTTCTTGGTGGACACCGCGGTGATCCGCGACGGGACGATCTTGCCGCGCTCCGACAGGTAACCCTGGAGCAGGCGGACGTCCTTGTAATCGATGACCGGTGCGTCCTTCGCGCTGAAGGGGCAGGTCTTGCGGCGACGGAAAAAGGGTCGTGCCATGGTCGTTATCCTTATTCTTCGCCGTCGCGGTCACGGCCGCGGCCGCCCCGACGTTCCTGCTTGCGCATCATCACCGACGGGCCCTTTTCGAGCTCGTCGACCTTGATCGTCATCCAGCGGAGGATGTCTTCGTTGATCGCGGCCTGACGCTCGATCTCGGCGACGGCTTCGCCCGGCGCTTCGGCCGACAGCATCACATAGTGACCCTTGCGGTTCTTCTGGATCTTGTAGGCGAGCTGCTTCAGGCCCCAGGTTTCGGTCTTGTGAACCTGACCCTTATATTCGCCGATGACGTTGGTGACGGTTTCCGCCAGCGCGTCGACCTGAGCCTGGCTCAGATCCTGACGCGCGATAAAGACATGCTCGTAAAACGGCATGGTCGCGCTTCCTTCATTTGGCCGATCGCTGGTTCCGCGCCGATCGCGAAACCCCTCCGGCTGTCGTCCGGCTTTGCTTGTACTGGTGCAAAGCAAATGGGGCGACGGCACAGAGCCTCGCCCCAATGGAGCGCGCCTATACAGATTCGGTGGCGGAAAGCAAGGGTCGGCGGGGGAAAGAGGTTCACGCGGAGACGCGGAGGCGCGGAGAGAAGAGGGAAAGAGGGATTCGCGCAGAGGCGCAGAGATCGCAGAGGAAGAGAGAATGAAGGCGGCGAAGCCGCCATTCTCTTTTCTTCTCCGCGCCTCCGCGTCTCCGCGTGAACCCAATTCTCTGTGGCTTCTGCGCCTCTGCGCGAATTCGTTAGCCGAGCTTCCCCAGCAGTTCCCGTCCGAAATCGGTCAGCGTATCGTCGCGCGCGCCGAGGATGAGGATGCGGTCGCCGGGTTTTGCGTCCGTCAGTATCGCCGCGCCGCATTCGTTGCGGGTCGGGAGATGCACCGCATCACCACCGCCCGCGACGATATCGGCGACGAGCGTGTCGCTCCCCACGCTGCGATCGACGGTGCCGCCGAAATAGACCGGATCGCAGACGAACAGCCGGTCGCGGCCCCGCATCCCTTTCGCGAAGCTCGCGGCCAGTTCCTTGCCCATCTGGTGCAGCGGGCCATAGCCGTGCGGCTGGAAGAAGAGCAGGGCGCGGCCCGGCAGTTCGGCGACCGCCGCCAGCGTCGCCGCGACCTTGTCGGGATTGTGCGCGAAATCGTCGATGACGGTGACGCCGCCCGCCTGTCCCAGCACTTCGTAGCGGCGCGCGAGCCCCGCGAAATCGGCGAGCGCCGCCGCTGAATCCGCGACCGATATGTTGACCGCGCGCGCGGCGGCGATGGCGGCCAGCGCGTTCATCGCATTGTGGCGACCCGGCATGCGCAGCCGCACCTCGGTCGTCGTGGCCGCGAAATGCGCAAGGAAACGGCATCCGTCGGCGAGCGCCTCGAAATCGCTGCCGCGCATCGCGGCGGCACCCGAAAAACCGAAGCGGATGACATTGCCGCCCGCCAGCAGCGGCGTGGATTCGGGATCGTCGGCATTGACCACCGCCACCCGAGCCTTGGCCGCGAAATCGCCGAACAATTGGTGCAGTTCGTCGAGGCTCTTGTGGTCGAGGCTGATATTGGTGACTACCGCCACATCGGGCCGGTAGAGCGCGATCGACGCGTCGCTTTCGTCGACCTCGCTGACATAGGTCGCCGCATCGCCGACCAGCGCGCTGGCGAAGGGGGCATCTTCATTCGCGAAGTTGCGCATCACCGCGCCGTTCATCACGGTGGGCTTGCGTCCCGCGCGCTCCAATATCCAGCCGACCATGCCGGTCACCGTCGACTTGCCGCTCGTCCCGCCGACGCCGATCGCCTGTGCCGCATCGTTGAACAGAGCGGCGTTGAGGTCGGCGCGCGTCATGCGGGGGAGTTCGAGCGCATTCGCCGCCGCGACGTCGGGCACGCTGTCCTCGACCGCCGCCGAGGCGACGAGGGTCTGCCCCGCCGCGACACCGCTGCCGTCCTGCGGGAACAGTGCGATGCCTTGGGCTTCGATCCAGCCGAACTTGTCCGCCGAGCGCCCCTGATCGCGGCTGCGGTCCGACCCCGCGACCCGCGCGCCGCGCGCCGCGACGATCATCGCCAGCGGCAGCATCCCCGACCCGCCGATGCCGCAGAAGAAATAGGATTTGTTTTCCGACATGGCGCGGCGTTATGGCCTTGCTCGATTGAAGGCAACCATTCCCTCTCCCGTCGGGAGAGGGTTGCGCAGACTTGGCGCGAAGCGCCTAGTCGAAGCTGGGTGAGGGGATCGGATGTGGCGTGCGTAACCGGCGGCAGAACCCCTCATCCAACTCCGCCTAGCCGGCAAGCCGGCAAGGCTGCGTATCCTTCTCCCCGTGGGAGAAGGATATGGAGAAGGATGTGATGCGCATCGGAATCGTCGCCCCTTCGACCCCCATATTGCCCGACGATGCGGAGGCGGTGCGCGCGCTCGCCAGCATCGGCTATCCGGAGGTCGAGCTCGTCTTCGACGAGCAGTGCTTCGCGGTCCACGGTCATTTCGCGGGCGAGGACGGCCACCGCTTCGCGGCGCTCGTCGAAATGGCGAACCGTCCCGATGTGGACGCGATCTGGTTCGCGCGCGGCGGCTATGGCGCCTGCCGCATCGCCGAGGAAGCGGTCGCTGCGATGACCGACGCCGCGCGCGGCAAGGCGTTTCTCGGCTATTCCGACCAGGGCAATCTGCTCGCCGCCCTCTACCGCGACGGTTTCGATCATGTCGCGCACGGGCCGATGGTCGCCGACATCCGCCGCGAGGGCGGCGATGCGGCGGTGCTGCGCGCGCTCGACTGGCTCGTCGCGCGCGACCCTGCGGCGTGCGAGGGCGGGCTGGAGCATGGCGCGCGCCACGCCGCCTTCAACCTGATGACGCTGTCGATGCTGCTCGGCACCCCGCTCGAACCCGATCTTTCGGGCCATGTGCTGCTGGTCGAGGAGGTCAGCGAATATCTCTATGCCTTCGACCGCGCCCTCTTTCATGTTGCCCATTATCTGGCCCCGCGCGGTCTCGCGGGCCTGCGCCTCGGCCGGGTCAGCGACATAGCCGAAAACGACCGGCCTTTCGGCCTCGACGCCGAGGAGATCGCCCGCGACTGGTGCGCGCGCACCGGGATCGCCTGGCTTGGCCGCGCCGACATCGGCCATGACGCGGCGAACAAGGTCGTCCCCTTCGGCTTGCATCGCGCGGGGTGAAGGAATAGGCGCGGGTCCCATTCAAGAACAGGCAGGGGACGCCAGATGCGCGCATTCATCTTTCCGGGTCAGGGCAGCCAGTCGGTCGGCATGGGCAAGGCGCTCGCCGACGCCTCGCCGGTTGCGCGCGAAGTATTCCAGGAAGTCGACGATGCGCTCGGCCAGCATCTGTTCAAGCTGATGAGCGAGGGGCCGGAGGATCAGCTCACCCTCACCGAGAATGCCCAGCCCGCGATCATGGCGAACGCGATCGCGACGCTGCGCGTGCTGGAGAAGGAAGGCGGGGTCATGCTCGCCGCCAGGGCCGACTATGTCGCGGGCCATAGCCTCGGTGAATATAGTGCGCTCTGCGCTGCCGGCGCCTTCGACCTCGCGACCACTGCCCGTCTCCTCAAGACGCGCGGTCAGGCGATGCAGGCGGCGGTGCCGGTCGGCGTCGGCGCAATGGCGGCGCTGCTCGGCGCCGATATCGACACCGCGCAACGCCTCGCCGACGCGGCGGCCGAGGGCGAAGTCTGCACCGTCGCCAACGACAACGACCCGTCGCAGGTCGTCATCTCGGGCCACAAGGGCGCGGTCGAACGTGCGGTCGCGCTGGTCAAGGATTATGGCATCAAGCGCGGCGTGCTGCTGCCGGTGTCGGCGCCTTTCCATTGCCCGTTGATGCAGCCTGCCGCCGATGCGATGGCCGAGGCGCTCGGCGGCACACCGCCCGCCGCGCCGCTCGTCCCGGTCGTCGCCAATGTCACCGCGAGCCCGGTGAGCGACGCCGACACGATCCGGGGCCTGCTCGTCGAACAGGTCACCGGCCGCGTCCGCTGGCGCGAGAGCGTCGGCGCGATGGAGGATATCGGCGTCGGCCGGTTCGTCGAATTCGGCGGCAAGGTGCTAGCCCCGATGGTCAAGCGCAGCGCGGCGGGAGATGTCGAGGTGACGAGCATTATCACGATGGACGATATCGAGGCGCTGGCGAAGACGCTCTGAGCCACGACCGGCCATCCGGCCCTTTCATTCCCTTTGTCATTGCGAGCGTCTACAATCCGCTTTTCTCTATCAAGGTAATAAAGTATCATGCCCTCTCGGTTCGAGCCAAGGGAGAGGGCGATGAACGGTTTCACGCGCATTTGGGCTTTCGGGCAATGGCTGTTCGTCGCGGCGCTGCTCGCTTCGCCGCTCTGGGCGGACGCGACTTCAGGCGTCGTGCGGCAGATAGCCGCAGCCACGGGTTCGGGATCGCACATGCGGGCCTTCGCCGGCGAGGCGGAACTGAAAGCCTTTCTCGCCCGGCGCGCCAAGGCCGCGTCGGACGTGCAATATATGAGCGTGTCGGAATCCGCGGACGCCGCCGCCGTATCCGAGGTTGCGGCCGATGCGGCCGCCGCTCCGGCCGAACCCCCGCCGTCCTCCGCCGACGGCGAGGGCATCACCAACGTCCAGACCGCCGGGGTCGACGAAGGCGGGATCGTCAAGCGGCAGGGCGACCTGCTCATCGTGCTGCGCCGTGGGCGGCTGTTCACCATCGACACGTCGGGCGGCGGCATGCGTGCCGTGGCGGCGGTCGATGTCTTTCCCGGCAAGAGCGAGCCCGACGGCACCTGGTATGACGAGATGCTCGTCAACGGCGAGACGGTGGTCGTGCTCGGCTACAGCTATGCGCGCAGCGGGACCGAGGTGAACCGTTTCCACCTTTCGGGCGACGGCAGGCTCGAATGGCGCGACACCCATTATCTGCGCTCGGGCGACTATTATTCGTCGCGCAACTACGCCTCGCGGCTGATCGGCGACAAGCTGATCTTCTATGCGCCGCTGTGGTTCGATGCCGACTGGCAGGACAGCCTTCCCGCGCTCGCGGCGTGGGAGGAAGGCAAGGTCGGCCGCTTCAAGCCCTTCGCGACCGCGCGGCAAGTCTACATGCCCGACCCCGCGTGGCGCGACGACAGGCTGGCAGGCGATTTGCTCCATAGCGTGATGATCTGCGACCTCGGCGACCGCGACATGGACTGCGACGCGACCAATGTGCTCGGCGGTTGGTCGCGCAGCTTCTATGTCTCGCAAGGCGCGGTCTATGTCTGGGCCGACCTGGGTTCTCTTTGGCACGGGAACGCCGAGGACAATCGCGCGATGCTCTATCGCATCCCGCTCGATGGCGGCGCGCCGCAGGCGGTCGAGGTCGCCGGAATGCCGCTCGACCAATTCTCCTTCCGCGAAGAGGGCGACGGGTCGCTCCACGTCCTGACCCAGGCGGAGGGCGGCGGCGATGCGATGTGGCAGGCCGAGGCGAACGACAAGGGCGACATGGCGCTGCTCCACCTCGCCGCGAGCCGCTTCGGTGACGGCGGCGCCAAGGTGACGCCCGCCGATTTCCGCACGCTTCCCGGTGTCGAGGGCTGGGAACGGCAGAACCGCTTCGTCGGCGACTGGCTCCTCTATGCGGGCGGCCGCGTCGCGCGCGACCTGCGCAAGCCGGACGACGGGGAAAAGGCGGCGCTCTATGCGGTGCCCCTGAAGGGCGGAGATGTGGTTCCGCTCGACCCCGGTCACGACGTCGGCCGCATCGACATCATGGGCCGCGACGCGATCGTCGTCGGGACGGGCGGTGGCGCGCTGGTCTTCACCACCGTCGCGCTCGACGGCCGGCCCGCGCTCGCGAGCCGCTACCGCTTTCCCGCCGCGGCGGAGGGAGAGAATCGCAGCCACGCCTTCTTCTATCGCCCCGACCCCGGCGGCAACGGCGACGACGGGCTGCTCGGCCTGCCGGTGATGCGCCGCGGCGATGGCGGCACCCGCTTCCTCGGCAGCGCCGCGTCGATCCTCTACCTGCGCCGCGCGCAGCGCGATCTGTCGCTCGCCGGCACGCTCGACGCGCGGCCGGGGCAGCGCGACGACCATTGCCTTGCCTCCTGCATCGACTGGTACGGCAACGCCCGGCCGGTGTTTTTTGACGGTCGCATCTTCGCCCTGATGGGCTATGAGCTTGTCGAGGGTCGCTGGCAGGACGGAGCCGTGCGCGAAAAGGCGCGCATCGACTTCACCCCGCGCCGCAGCGGTCGCTAAAATAATGGTTCACGCGGAGACGCGGAGACACGGAGGGGGCCGGTGCGGGACATTGATGTCGTGAGCGGCGACGTGCTGGACCTGTCTCTTCGCATTCATCGCGATTTGGGTCCTGGCCTGCTGGAAAGCGTCTACGAGACCATATTGGCCAAGAAACTCGTGCATATGGGCTACAAGGTCGATCGGCAGAAGCCGATCGACATCATATTCGAGGATATGCGTTTCGATGCCGCATTCCGTATCGACCTGCTCGTTGATGGCCGGCTGCTGGTGGAAATCAAATCGGTCGAGCAACTCAACGCCGCGCATGGCAAACAACTCTTGACCTATCTGCGCCTCACCGCCCAAGCGGTCGGCCTGCTCATCAACTTCGGCGGTGCGACGCTCAAGGAGGGCGTGCGTCGCATCGTCAACGACCATAAACCCTCCGCGTCTTCGCGTCTCCGCGTGAACCAATAAAGGAACAATATCCGATGTTCGACCTGACCGGCATGACCGCACTCGTTACCGGCGCCAGCGGGGGGATTGGCTCGGCCATTGCGCAGGCGCTGGCGGCGCAGGGGGCGCGGCTTGCGGTTTCGGGGTCCAATGCCGGCAAGCTGGACGCCTTTCTGGCGACGCTCGGCGGCGAGGGGCATGTCGCGCTGCCCTGCGATCTCGGCGACGCGGCGGCGGTCGATGCGCTCGTCCCCTCGGCGGTCGAGGCGCTGGGCGGCAAGCTCGACATCCTCGTCAACAATGCCGGCGTCACCCGCGACAATCTGATCCTGCGGATGAAGGACGAGGAATGGTCCGACGTCATCCGCATCAACCTCGAAGCCAATTTCCGCCTCGCGCGCGCCGCCGCCAGGCCGATGATGAAGGCGCGCTTCGGCCGCATCATCTCGATCACCAGCGTCGTCGGCGCGACGGGCAATCCGGGGCAGGCTAACTACGCCGCGTCGAAGGCGGGCGTCACCGGCATGACCAAGGCGCTGGCGCAGGAACTCGCCAGCCGCGGCGTCACCGTCAACTGCGTCGCGCCGGGCTTCATCGCCACCGCGATGACCGCCGACCTGCCCGACGCGCAGAAGGAGGCGCTGAACCAGCGCATTCCCGCGGGCCGCATGGGCGAGGGCAGCGACATCGCCGCCGCCGTCGTCTATCTCGCGTCGAAGGAAGCGGGCTATGTGACGGGCCAGACGCTGCATGTGAACGGCGGTATGGCGATGCTGTCCTGACGGGGCAGTTCGGCGCGACGTTTGCGGATTCGAAGGGATTGGTGATGATCAAGACGATGGCGGCAGGACTGGCGCTGATGGCGGCGGCGTTGCCGGCCGCGGTGATGGCGCAGGAAGGGGCAAAGCTCGATTGCGTCCTTCAGGACACTGCCGATGATCTCAAGGAATCGCTGTTCACCGCGATGATGGCCAGTGATACCGAGGCGCGCGAACCCTTGTTCGCACAGTTGAGGGTGTTCACTACGTCGTGCGCGGAGCGGCACGGCATCGCCGAAGATCATCGGCGTTCCTATTTCAACTATAGCCTGTCGCGGATGATGCGCGACCGGCTGATCGAGGCTCTCGCCGGGCTCGGCATTTCCGCACTTCCCGTCGATCGCGCCCTCGATTTCGGGCCGGACGGCAGCAATCCCGCCTTGGAAGGCGGGATCACCGACGAACAGCTGGAATCGATAGAGCAGGCCTATCAGGCCGACGGGGTCGATTTCGACAATCTGGATGAAGCGGGATTGGAACGGATCGGCATGTATGCGGCGATCACCTCGATCTATTGGACCAGCCGCGCCGACCTGCCTTTCTGACCGGTCCAGCCCCGGTCCGCGCGGCGGTCAAAAGCTCGCGCGCGCCGTCACCCGGATATCCCGTCCAGCAAGCGGCACATAATCCTTGGTGAAGCTCGCGTGGCGGCGCGCCTCGACATCGAAGATATTGTTCGCCGCCAGCGTCAGCGTCAGATTCTTCGTGTCGGGCAGCGGGCGCCAGCTGATCGAGGCGTTGACCAGCGTAAAGCCTTTCGTTGGCGTCTCGAACTGCGCGACGCGGGTCTGGTCGTCGGTCCATTCGACCTCGACCC
>CALMYE010000062.1 GCA_937873425.1 uncultured Sphingopyxis sp.
GGCACACGGTAGGGCGAGGCGCTGACATAGTCGAGGCCGGTCTTTTCGCAGAAATGGATGCTCGGCGCATCACCGCCATGCTCGCCGCAGATGCCGAGCTTGACGTTCGGGCGCGTCGCACGGCCGCGATCGGCGGCGATCTCGATCAGCTGCCCCACGCCCTCGACGTCGAGGCTGACGAAGGGGTCGGTGACGAAGATGCCCTTGTCGACATATTGCGTCAGGAAGCGGCCCGCGTCGTCGCGGCTGATGCCGATCGTCGTCTGGGTCAGGTCGTTGGTGCCGAAGCTGAAGAATTCGGCCGCCTCGGCGATCTCGCCCGCCATCAGCGCGGCGCGCGGCAGCTCGATCATCGTGCCGACCAGATAGGAAATCTCGCGGCCCTTTTCGGCGAACACCGCCTTCGCCGCCGTGTCGACGACCGCCTTCATCAGGTCGAATTCGCGGCGCGTCGCCACCAAGGGTATCATCACCTCGGGGATCGGCGCGGCGCCGGTTTCGGCGGCGACGTCGCACGCCGCCTCGAAGATCGCACGCGCCTGCATCTCGTAGATTTCGGGATAGGTGACCCCGAGGCGGCAGCCGCGATGACCGAGCATCGGGTTGAATTCATGGAGTTCGTTCGCGCGCGCCTTCAGCGCCCCGCTCGCGGCGCCGGCCGCATTGGGGACCACGGCGAAATCCTCCTCGCGAGTGGGGAGGAATTCGTGGAGCGGCGGGTCGAGCGGGCGGATGGTGACCGGCAGGCCCGCCATCACGCCGAAGATCTCCGCGAAGTCGCCGCGCTGTTCGGGGAGCAGCTTGGCGAGCGCGGCGCGGCGGCCGTCCTCGCTGTCGGCGAGGATCATCTCGCGCACCGCGGTGATGCGCGCGGCGTCGAAGAACATATGCTCGGTGCGGCAGAGCCCGATGCCCTCGGCGCCGAAGTCGCGCGCGACCTGCGCGTCCTGCGGCGTTTCGGCGTTGGTGCGCACCTTCATCCGTCGCACCTTGTCCGCCCAGCCCATCAGCGTGCCGAAATCGCCGACCAGCTCGGGAAGCAGGGTCGGAACCTCGCCCGCCATGACTTCGCCGGTCGAGCCATCGAGGGTCAATATATCGCCCTCGCGCAGCTCACGCCCGCCGACGCGCAGCACGCGCGCATTGCCGTCGATCGACAGCCCGCCCGCGCCCGAGACGCAGGGGCGCCCCATGCCGCGCGCGACCACCGCCGCGTGGCTGGTCATCCCGCCGCGCGCTGTGAGAATGCCCTTGGCGGCGTGCATGCCGTGGATGTCCTCGGGGCTGGTCTCGACGCGGACGAGGATCACCGCCTCACCCATGCCCGCGGCCTTCTCCGCGCTGTCGGCATCGAACATGATCTTGCCCGATGCGGCGCCGGGGCTGGCTGGCAGCCCCTTGGTCAGCACGTCGCGCGGCGCCTTGGGGTCGAGCGTCGGGTGGAGCAGTTGGTCGAGCGCGCCCGGATCGACGCGGCCGACAGCCTCCTCTTCCGAAATCAGTCCTTCGGCCGCCATATCGACCGCGATCTTCAGCGCCGCCTTGGCGGTGCGCTTGCCGCTGCGCGTCTGCAGCATCCACAGCGTCCCGCGCTCGACGGTGAACTCGATGTCCTGCATGTCGCGGTAATGCGTTTCCAGCGTGTCGAAGACGCGGCCGAGCTCGGCGAAGGTTTCGGGCATCGCCTCTTCCATCGAAAGCGGCTTGGCGCCCGCCTTTTCGCGCGCCGCGAGGGTCAGATATTGCGGGGTGCGGATGCCCGCGACGACGTCTTCACCTTGGGCGTTGATCAGCCATTCGCCGTACCAGGCGCGCTCGCCCGTCGCGGGGTCGCGCGTGAACGCCACACCCGTTGCCGAGGTGTCGCCCATATTGCCGAACACCATCGCCTGCACATTGACCGCGGTGCCCCATTCGCCGGGGATCGAGTTCAGGCGGCGATAGACTTTCGCCCGGTCGCTTTCCCAACTCGCGAAGACCGCGCCGACCGCACCCCAGAGCTGGTCGTTGGGTTCCTGCGGGAAAGGCGCACCGGTTTCGCGCTCGACGATCGCCTGATATTCCTTGACCAGCGCCTGCCAGTCTTCGGCCGCCATATCCGTATCGAGGTAGAAGCCCTTGTCTTCCTTCGCGATTTCCAGCGCTTCCTCGAACTCGGCATGGTCGAGGCCCATCACGACGTCGGCATACATCTGGACGAAGCGGCGATAGCTGTCCCACGCGAAGCGCGCATCGCCCGACGCTTCGGCGAGGCCGGCGACGGTCGCGTCGTTGAGCCCGAGGTTGAGCACCGTGTCCATCATTCCCGGCATCGACACGCGCGCGCCCGAGCGGACCGAGACGAGCAGCGGATTCGCCGCGTCGCCGAAGCGCTTGCCGGTGATCCCCTCGATATGCGCGATGCCGCTTGCGACCTGTTCGGCGAGGCCGGCGGGGAATTGCTCGCCGTTCCGGTAATAGGCGGTGCAGACGTCGGTGGTGATCGTGAAGCCCGGCGGCACCGGCAGGCCGATCGAGGCCATTTCGGCAAGGTTCGACCCCTTGCCGCCCAGCAATTCCTTCGAACGCTCGGCCGTCGTGGCCGCGCCGCCGAACAAATGCACCATGCTCGTCTGGTCAGGCGTCGTCATGTGTAGCTCCTGCTGCCCCGGGGAGGAGGTTGCGGCTGGATAGGTATGCAATCCCGGTTGGTCGATTCAATTTTACTTTAGCGAACGCAGTCTTGGTTGCGTCTGCCGGTCGAGCGCCATCGCTCGGAGATGGCGCGACCCGCGCGGCCGGAAAACAACAGCGGCGGCAAATCCTGGCTCACCTGCAACTCGACCATGTTGAACAGGAACACCCGGCGCGGTTCGACCGACGCCACATCGCGCCAATGCAGGCGAAGTGGCGGATGGAAGGCCCGGAACGGCAACGACGGACGCAGGTAGACGGCTTGTTCGTCGATCCACACATTGACGCAATTGCTGTAGTTCGCCGATCCGAAGGACCGCCCGATGGCCAGCGACGCCCACAGGAAACGCTGCGCCCGGTCGGGCACGGGCCGATCCGAACTGAAACGACGGGCAAATTTCGCCCATCCCATTTGCGCGATGAATCCGCACACCACCACCCACAGGCACACGAACGCGACGGGAAACAGCGCGAACAGCCAGACGGGAATATCGCCCTTCATTCTTGTGTCCGGCGCTGCTGCATCGCTGCATCAGCCCTCGATCTTCGAGAAATCGGCGACCCCATGCACCGCGCCGGTGAAGCGCGACAGCAGGCCGAGCCGATAGGCACGGACCGCTTCGTCGGGATCATTGACCATCACGCCGTCGAAAAAGGCATCGATCGGCGCGCGGAGCGAAGCGAGCGCCGCCATGGCGTCGCCAAAGCGTTCATCGGCGACCGCGGTGGAAGCGGCGGGTTCAGCGGCGTCGAGCGCGACGAGCAACGCCTTGTCCATCTCCGTCGCCCCAGCGAAAGCTGGGGCCGTTATCGTTGACGCGCCATCGCCAGCGATCCCAGCTTTCGCTGGGATGACGGTATCTTTGCCCGCCTGCTTCAAAATATTCGCCGCGCGCTTGTAACCAGCGAGCAGGTTGGCGCCGTCCTCGGTCGCCATGAACGCCTGCAACGCCTTCACGCGCGCGAGCAGACGGACAAGATCATCCTCGCCGCCGAGCGCGAACACGGCGTCGATCAGGTCGTGGCGGACGCCGGCTTCGCGCTGCTGGACCTTCAGGCGATCGGCGAAGAAGTCGAGCACGTCGTCAGCCAACGCCTTCTCAGCCAAGGAAATCTTCTGATCCGTCGCCATTTGATCATCCCGAATCAAATGGCGTTTCCGATCCATAACTATGTCGAACGCGCCGCTCGTAGCGCTTTCCGTCACATTTCCGACTGCAAACTGGAGGCAGTTTGCAAGGGGCAGACGCAGAACACCGGTTTCAATCTGGCGAATGACTGAAAGTGCCGCTCTTCTCAGTGCAAACGGATCTTTCGAACCGGTCGGCTTTTCGTCAATCGCGAAAAACCCTGCCAGCGTATCCAGCTTATCCGCCAATGCCACAGCCACCGTCACCGGCGCGGTCGGGACGTCGTCGCCCTGCCCGACCGGCTTGTAATGGTCGCGGATCGCGTCCGCGACCGCGTCGGGCAGGCCTTGGGCGCTGGCGTAATAGCCGCCCATCAGGCCCTGCAGTTCGGGGAATTCGCCGACCATTTCGGTGACGAGATCGGCCTTCGCCAACCGCGCGGCCAGTTCGGCCTGGTCGGCCAATTCCGCTAAATCCTCCCCGCTTGCGGGGAGGGGGACCGCGCCGGAGGCGTGGTGGAGGGGGCTCGCGGCCTCAAGCGACGCGTCAGGACGAGAGCCCCCTCCGTCACGCGCTTCGCGCGCGCCACCTCCCCGTTCCGGGGAGGATTTGACGATGCCTTCTTCGACCAGCCACCGCGCAAGCTTCGCTACCCGCTCGACTTTGTCGGCAACGGTGCCGAGCTTTTCGTGGAAGGTGATGTTCTTCAGCTTCTCCGCATGCTGGGCCAGCGTCTTTTTCTGGTCCTGTTCCCAGAAGAAGCGCGCGTCGGACAGCCGCGCCGCGAGGACCTTGCGGTTGCCCGCGACGATCTCCGCGCCGCCATCGCTCGCGTCGATGTTGGCGGTGCAGACGAAGCCGTTGGCGAGCTTGCCGTCGGCGCCGGTCACGACGAAATATTTCTGGTTCACCCGCGCGGTCAGCTGGATGACCTCGGGCGGCACTTCCAGAAACGCCGCGTCGAAGCGGCCGAGCAGCGGGACCGGCCATTCGGTGAGGCCGGCATTCTCGACCACCAGCCCCTCATCCTCGACCAGCGTCAGACCGGCGTCGGCCGCGGCCTTGGCGGCGCCGTCGCGGATGATGCGCGCGCGTTCCTCATGGTCGACGATGACGTGGCAGGCGCGCAGCTTCTCTGCATAGTCGGAGGCCGAGCCGATGGTGATCTCGCCGGGGCAGTGGAAGCGATGGCCGCGGGTCGCGAAACCCGCCGAAATCCCGCCAACTTCACACGCAACCAACTCTTCGCCGAAGAGGGCGACGATGCCCGACAGCGGGCGGACCCAGCGCAGGCTTTCGCTGCTGGCGCTTTCCCGGCCCCAACGCATCGACTTGGGCCAAGCGAAGGCGCGGACGATCACGGGGATCGCCTCGGCGAGGACGTCGGTCGTGGCGCGGCCCGGCTTGTCGATCACCGCGAACCAGACGCCGTCGCGGTCCTCGAGCTGGTCCTGCGTCAGACCGGTCTTGCGCAGGAAGCCTTCGAGCGCCTGCGGCGGTGCGCCGGTGCGCGGGCCTTTCAGTTCCTCGCTGACCGCGGCGGTGGCCTCGGGCAGGTCTTTCGCGATCAGCGCGAGGCGGCGCGGGGTCGACCAGATGGTGATGTCGCCAACGTCGATGCCCGCCGCCGCCATCTGGGCGCGAAACAGCTTGTCGAGTTCGGCGCGCGCGCCGGCCTGCATCCGCGCCGGTATTTCCTCGCTGCGCAGTTCGAGAAGGAAGTCGGTCATCAGAAATCCTCCCCGCTTGCGGGGAGGGGGACCATGCCGCAGGCATGGTGGAGGGGGCTATCGGCCTTGGACCGCAGCAGCCGCACTACGCCGTCCATATTCTCCAGTACATCCTTTGCCGCCACGCGGACGACCTCAAATCCCTGTTCCGCCAGAAAAGCATCGCGCGCAGCGTCACGCTCAGGCGCGGTTCCGCGATCATGCGCCTCGCCGTCGATTTCGACGATCAGCTTGCCCGCCATGCTGCAAAAATCGGTAACATAGGGGCCGACAGGGTGCTGGCGACGGAACTTCACGCCCAGTTTCTGCCCGCGTAGTTGCTCCCACAGCAGCACCTCGGGCAGCGTCATTTCGCGGCGGAGCTTGCGGGCCGTGTAGACCTGCGGGCGTTGCAGGCTTCGCGAGCCCCCTCCACCACGCTTCGCGCGGTCCCCCTCCCCGTTCCGGGGAGGATTTGGGATGGCCATCACAGCGTCCACCCCGGATAGCTTGCGGACCACCGCTCCGACTGGCTGTCGATCCACGCCTTGCAACTGCCTTTCGCGAGGTCGCGGACGCGGGCCATGTAGTTGGCGCGTTCCTGCACGCTGATCACGCCGCGCGCCTGGAGCAGGTTGAACAGGTGGCTCGCCTCGATCGCCTGGTCATAGGCGGCGAGCGGCACGCCCGCGTCGATCGCGCGCTGGCACTCGGCCTCGGCCGCCTTGAAGCCCGCGAACAAGCTGTCCGTGTCGGCGACCTCGAAATTCCATTTCGAGAATTGCCGTTCGTTTTCGAGGAACACGTCGCCATAGCTCACCGCCGCGACGTCGCCGACCGCGTCGGAGAAGCGCAGGTCATACACATTGTCGACATTCTGGATATACATGGCGAGGCGTTCGAGGCCGTAGGTCAGCTCGCCCGCGACGGGCTTGCAGTCGAAACCGCCCATCTGCTGGAAGTAAGTGAACTGCGTCACCTCCATCCCGTCGCACCAGACCTCCCAGCCCAGCCCCCAGGCGCCGAGCGTCGGCGATTCCCAATCGTCCTCTACGAAGCGGATGTCGTGGAGCAGCGGGTCGATGCCGATCGCGGCAAGGCTGCCGAGATATTGTTCCTGCAGGTCGGCGGGCGACGGCTTCAGGATCACCTGATACTGGTAATAATGCTGGAGCCGGTTAGGGTTTTCGCCGTAGCGGCCGTCGGTCGGACGGCGGCTCGGCTGGACATAGGCGACGTTCCACGGTTCGGGGCCGAGGCTGCGCAGGGTGGTCGCGGGATGGAAGGTGCCGGCGCCGACGCGCATGTCATAGGGCTGGAGAATCGCGCAGCCGCGCGCCGCCCAATAGGCGTGGAGCGTCAGGATCATGTCCTGAAAGCTGAGGCTTTTCGGTTCCGCCGCGTCGGCCACTGATCCCGTCTTTCGCAGGTGCAACAAGTGCCGCCGCCCTTGGCGCAGCGGGCGCGCAGGGTCAAGGGACAGACGTTCGCGGGCGGTGACGTCGCTTTGTTTTGGCCGGTTGGATTACCCTTTTCCGTCACCCCGGACTTGATCGGCATTTGTCCCGCTCTGACAAGTAGCTGATCCCCGGCGAAAGCCGGGGCCCATGCGCCTTGGCATCGCGCTGACTGGACCCCGGCTTTCGCCGGGGATCGCCCGCTTACATGTCGCAAGGGCATAGTCGCCGATCAAGTCCGGGGTGACGATGAAGGCATGATTACGCGCCGCTCTTCAAACTGTGTCGCCATCCGCCCACGCGCACTCGCCCTGTCAGGCATGCAAAACTTTTTGTCAGGTCTTGTTGACATAGTCAGCGAATCGCGACATATAGTCAATAACACCTGACATTCGGTCAGGGACGCATGACGAATGGATGCGATCTTGGACAACCAGCTGAAAGTGCTGCGCGCGATGCGCAACTGGAGCCAGGCGGAGCTTGCCGACCGGCTCGACGTGTCGCGCCAGGCGGTGAACGCGATCGAGACGGGGAAATACGACCCCTCGCTCCCGCTCGCCTTCAAGCTGGGGCGGCTGTTCGGTTTGAGGATCGAGGAGATTTTCGATGACGGTCACGGAGGCAAAGACGATGGCGAATGACGCGAAGCGGCCGGGCGCTTTCGGGCTGATCGGCTGGCCGGTCGCGATCGTCATGGGCTCGGCTATGCTGCTCGGCGGCTTCGCCGGCTATAATCAGGCCGCGATCGACAACGGCGAGGGCCCGCTCCCCGTCTGGGCGGGACCGCTCGCGGCGCTCGCCTTCGCGGCGTTCGGCCTCGCCTTCTATCTCCGCCGCTATGCGCCGATGTGGCGGCAATGGTCGCCGCGCAAGCGGCGCTATTGGCTGACCCTCGCCTTCTGCGGGGCGATCGGCGGCGTCGTCGGCGGCTGGCTCGTGATCGACCAGCCCGGCGAGCGCGGCCTGACCGAGATGCTCGCCAGCGGCGCGCTCAGCCCCGGTTTCGCGATCGGCGCGGCGCTGCTCTGGACGGCCGGACTCGCGGTCGGGATGATCTTCTATCACCGCACGATCGACGACCATGAGGAACGCGCCTGGCTGTGGGCCGGCGTCGCGGGCTGGTATGCCTTCATCTTCCCGGCGCCGGTCTGGTGGGTGCTGCACCGCGCCGCCCTCGCCCCGCCCGCCGACGTGATGCTGCTCTTCTGCCTGTCGCTGATCGTCAACGCCGTCGTCTGGATGTGGCTGAAGTTCCGCTGACCCGATTTTCCCTCTCCCCTTTTCCCTCCCCTCCGGCCACAATGGCTTCAACATGAAAGGCTTTCCCATGAAAAAATGGTTCAAGACGCTCGCCGCCACCTGCGCGATCATCCCCTTCGCCCAGTGCGCGATGCTGCCCGGCGGCAATGTCGCGAGCGCCGCGGAAACCGCCCCGGCGGCGGCGACGGTGGTCACGACCGACGCCAGGCCCGCTTTGTGGGTGGCGAAGGACGAGGACACGACCGTCTATCTGTTCGGCACCGTCCATGTGCTGAAGCCCGGCCTCGGCTGGTTCGACGAAGCGGTGAAGGACGCGTTCGACGCGTCCGACGAACTGGTGCTCGAAGTGGTGCTGCCCGAAAATGAGGCCGAGGCGGCGCAGGTCATGATCCCGCTGGCACTGGACCGGTCGGGCAAGACCATCCCGTCGCGGCTGAGCGCGGACGAGCTGACGGCCTATCAGGCGGCGGTCACCGAGCTCGGCCTGCCGGCGCAGGCGTTCGACAGTTTCAAGCCGTGGTTCGTCGCGGTCTCGCTCTATATGCTGCCGCTCGCCAAGCATGGCTATGACCCCAATCAGGGCGTCGAAAAGCAGATCACCGGCTTTGCCAAGGCGGCGGACAAGCCGATCAGCGGCTTCGAGACGCTGGAGGAACAGCTCGGCTTCTTCGACACGCTGCCCGACGAAGCGCAGGTCGCCTATCTGAATGCGGTGGTGCGCGACCTCGACCAGGTGGGGCCGGTGCTCGACCGGCTGGTCGCCGAATGGGCGAAGGGCGATCCCGTGGCGCTCGCCGCGCTGATGAACGAGAGCATGGAAGCGACGCCCGAACTCGCCAAGGTGCTGCTCTACGACCGCAACGAACGCTGGGCCGACCGGCTCAAGGAACGGATGGACCGGCCGGGCACGGTGTTCGTCGCGGTCGGCGCCGGTCACCTCGCGGGCGAGAAGAGCGTGCAGGACTATCTGAAGGACCGCGGCATCACCGTGACCCGGGTCGACTATTGATCCGCGGCGCCGGCCCCGCCGGCATCCGGGGTCGCCGCCTTGCGGCGGCCCTTCTCGCCTGCCTGCTGACCGCGTGCGGACCGCAGGAGAAGGGGCCGGAAGCAAGACCCGCGATGTGGCTGGTCGAGGATGCGGACACCCGCCTCTATCTGCTCGGCACGATGCACGCGCTACCCGCCGGCACCGAGTGGAGCGGCGGCAAGGTCGGGCGGGCGATCGCGGCGGCCGACGAGCTGATGCTCGAACTGTCGCCCGCCGAGCTTGCGAAAGTCGCGAAGGAATTCGGGCGGCTCGCCCCGCGCGACGCGCCGCTGCCCATCGACCGGCGGCTGCCCGCGGATGCGCTCGCCAAATATCGCGCGCTGGAAAGCAGCGGCGCGGGCCGCCCGTTTGGCGGCGACACGCTCGACGACTGGGCGGTGATGGTGCTGATGGGCCAGCGCGTCGCGCAAAACGCGCGGCTGTCGCCCGGCAGCGGGGTCGAAACCGGCCTGACCGCGCGGTTCCGCAGCGCCGGAAAGCCGATCCGGGGACTGGAAAGCGCGCGCGGTCAGCTGACGATGTTCGAGCTGCTCGATCCGGCGACGCAGCGCGCGCTGCTGACACGGGCGGCGGCAGGCGCCGATCGGGCGACCGAAGAGGTGGGCGCGCTGACCGCCGCCTGGTCGCGCGGCGACGTCGCGGCGCTGGAGGCGCGCATCAACGAGGATGTGGACGCCGTGCCGGCGGCGCGCGCCGCCATCCTGACGAACCGCAACCGGCGCTGGGCCGCATGGGCGGCGCGGCGGATGGAGA
>CALMYE010000063.1 GCA_937873425.1 uncultured Sphingopyxis sp.
AAAAATGTCCGCCGGAAGCCGTGAAGGCCTCCGACGGACAGGCTTTCCTCCCCAGGAAAGCTCGGTGGGCGCGGGGCCGGGGAGCCCCGTGCCGATCCTGATCAGGCGGCGAACTGGTTCCCCGCGGCCATCAGGCCGCAAACTGGTTCATCGTATTGTCCTTGCCTGCGGCCTTCAGCGCGGCTTCGCCGGCGAAATATTCCTTGTGATCGTCGCCGATGTCGCTGCCCGACATGTTCTGGTGCTTCACGCAGGCGATGCCCTGGCGGATTTCCTTGCGCTGGACGCCCGCGACATAGCCGAGCATGCCTTCGTCGCCGAAATAGTCCTTCGCCAGATTGTCGGTCGACAGCGCGGCGGTGTGATAGGTCGGCAGGGTGATCAGATGGTGGAAGATGCCCGCCCGCTTCGCCGCGTCGCGCTGGAAGCTGCGAATGCGATCGTCGGCCTCGGCCGCGAGGTCGGTGGCGTCGTAATCCACGCTCATCAGCCTGGCGCGGTCATAGGCGCCGACATCCTTGCCTTCCTGCTGCCACGCGTCGAACACCTGCTGGCGAAAGTTCAGCGTCCAGTTGAAGCTCGGCGAATTATTATAGGCAAGCTTCGCATTGGGCACGACTTCGCGGATGCGGTCGACCATGCCGGCGATCTGTTCGATGTGCGGTTTTTCGGTCTCGATCCAGATCAGGTCGGCGCCGTTCTGCAAAGACGTGATGCAGTCGAGCACGCAGCGGTCCTCGCCCGTGCCGGCGCGGAACTGATAGAGGTTGGAGGGCAGGCGCTTCGGACGCAGCAGCTTGCCGTCGCGGTTGATGAGGACGTCGCCGGGATTGCCCGCACCGCTCACCTCTTCGCAGTCGAGGAAAGCATTATACTGGTCGCCGAGGTCGCCCGGCTCGCGGGTGAAGGCGATCTGCTTGGTGAGCCCGGCGCCCAGGCTGTCGGTGCGCGCGACGATGATGCCATCCTCGACGCCCATTTCCATGAAGGCATAGCGCAGTGCGCGGATCTTTTGCAGGAAATCCTCGTGCGGCACGGTGACCTTGCCGTCCTGGTGGCCGCACTGCTTTTCGTCCGACACCTGATTTTCGATCTGCAGCGCGCAGGCGCCGGCCTCGATCATCTTCTTGGCGAGCAGGTAGGTCGCCTCGGCATTGCCGAAGCCCGCGTCGATGTCCGCGATGATCGGCACGACGTGCGTTTCGTGATTGTCGATCGCATGCTGGATCTGCTTTGCCTTGACCTCGTCGCCGGCTTCGCGCGCGGCGTCGAGGTCGCGGAACAGGCCGCCCAACTCGCGGGCGTCGGCCTGGCGCAGGAAGGTGTAGATTTCCTCGATCAGCGCGGGAACGCTGGTCTTTTCGTGCATCGACTGGTCGGGCAGCGGGCCGAATTCGCTGCGCAGCGCGGCGATCATCCAGCCGGAGAGATAGATGTAGCGCCCCTTGGTGGTCCCGAAATGCTTCTTGATCGAGATCATCTTCTGCTGGGCGATGAAGCCGTGCCAGCAGCCCAAGGACTGGGTGTAGTTGGCGGGATCGGCGTCATAGGCGGCCATGTCGGCGCGCATGATGCGCGCGGTGTAGCGGGCGATGTCGACGCCGGTGCGGAAGCGGTTCTGCGCGCGCATGCGGGCGACATTCTCGGCGCCGATCGCGTCCCAGCGACCGTCCTGGTCGCGGATGAGGCGGCCCGCCTGCGCCATGTCTTCGGTGTAGCCCATGATCGTGATCCTTGATTGGAGGAGATGGGCGGATGTTGGCGAAAGTGCCGCGCAATGTGAAAAGCTTTGTCAATATTTCTTGTGAAATATCGGAAGAAAGTGCAAAATAGCGTGTAAATTAGTAAAGAAAGTTACAAAATGACGGAGCGGCGGATATATGCGGGACCGGCGGTGCGGCGGCTGCGGCGCGAGGCGGGGATGACGCAAGCGGCGATGGCCGAGGCGCTCGCCATCTCGCCGAGCTATCTCAACCTGATCGAGCATGGGCAGCGGCCCCTGAGCGCGACCGTGATCGTGAAACTGGCGGAACGTTTCGGTTTCGACGCGGCGAAGCTGGGCGCCGAGGAGGTGCCGGGGGGGCTCGCCGGGCTGCGGCGGCGGCTCGCCGATCCGCGCTTCGCCGACCTCGGTATCGGCGCCGAGGAGGTGGAGGCGTGGCTGCAGACCGCCCCGGCGACCGCCGCGGCCTTCGCCCGGCTGTTCGATCTTGCGCCCGGCGCCGCCGGCGCCGAAGCTGTGGAGGAGGCGGCGGAAGTTGCCGCGGTGCGCCGCGCGATCGAGAAATGGCGCAACCATTTCCCCGATCTCGATGCGCGCGCCGAGGAACTGGCCGACGAACTGCGGCTGGCGGGCGGCGACCTTTACGGCACGATCTCGGAGCGGTTGCGCACACGCCACCAGCTCGGCATCCGCATATTGCCCGCCGATGTGATGCCCGACCGGCTGCGCTGGCTCGACTGGCATGCGCGGCAATTGATGCTCAACGAACTGCTGCGCCCCGCCTCGCGCACCTTCCAGGCCGCGGCGACGCTGGCGCAGATCGAGGCGAAGGACGAGATCGGCGCGCTGGTCGCGGGGGCGGAATTCGCCGAGACCGCCGCGGCGCGCCTGTTCGAGCGCCACCTGATCCACTATTTCGCCGCGGCACTGATGATGCCGTACAGCCGCTTCCTGCGCGCCTGCGATGCGACGGGATACGACCTGATGCTGCTCCAGCGGCGCTTCGGCGCGGGCTATGAGCAGGTCGCGCACCGGCTGACCACCTTGCAGCGCGTCGGCGCGCGCGGGCTGCCCTTCTTCATGCTGCGCATCGACCGCGCGGGGCAGGGAAGCAAGCGCTACGCCGGGGCGAGCCAGTCGCCGCTGGTGAGCGGCGACGCGCGTTGCCCGCTGTGGGGCGTGCACGAGGCGTTCGCGCGGCCGGGCGAAGTCATCGCCGACCTCGTCGAGCTGGAGGACGGTTCGCGCTGGTTCACCCAGTCGCGCAGCGTCGCCGCCCCCGGCGCGACCGGCAGCGGCACCCCCGCGCGCTTCGCCGTGTGCATCGGCGTCGATGCGAAGGTCGCCGCGCCGCTCGTCGCCGCGCGCGGGCTCGACCTGATGCGCAGCGCGGCGACGCCGATCGGCCTCGGCTGCCGCCGCTGCACCCGCACCGGATGCGTCCAGCGGTCGGTGCCGCCGCTCGGCCGCCCGCTGCGCTTCCGCGAAGGCGAACGCGGGGTATCGGCCTTCGATTTCGCGGGGGATTGAGGGCGCCCTGTCAAGCCTTGGCTTTCAAACCGATATCTGATTTATTTGACCATGATGGAGCCGGAGCGTTCCGGCAGGCGGAGGGGAAAGCTATGGCGCTCGTATGGAAGTGCCTTGAACCCGCAGCGCAGCTGGGCTGCGCGCTTGCGGGAGCCCTTGCGGGAGGCTTCACCGGGGGTGCACTTGCGGGCGTTGCCGTTGCCGGCATTGCGCTGTTCTCAAGGGTCAAGGAACATCATGCGCGCACCGGAATGGACAATGAGAAGCTGGTCGCGGATCTGCAGAAATCGATGCTGCGCTCGCTCGATCGGTGGGACCAGAGTCAGGAAGATCGCGATGCGCTGGTTCATGCCGATGCAGCCATGGCCCGATATCTGCCGACCGTCGGGCTGACGCGGCAGGAACTGGCGGAGTCGTCGATATCGACCGAGGCGTTTCCGATGCGGGCGGCGACCATGATCGCCGACAGGCTTGCCGCGCATGACCCGGTGTTCGCAAAGGACGGGATCGAACGCAGATTCGCGATTGATGTCGTCGCCGCGGCGCTGGACAAGGCGCGGGACGACCCGGCTTATGCGCCGCTGCTGACGCTCGACATGGTCATCGCCGGCAACCGCGCCCATGCCGAAACGCACAGCCGGTTGCAGGATATCGGCGGCAGGTTCGACAGTGTCGAAGACAAGCTGAATGCGATGATGGCGATGATGCAGGGGCAGTCGGCGTTGCCCGACGAGGCTCTGCACGCGGTGCTGCGCCGGTTGATCGGCATTCATCCCGATGCCGGACGCGACACGATTTTGGAGGAATTGCAGCGGTTCGAGCTGGATTACTCCGCGCTGAAGGCGCAGGCCGCGGCGATTTTGGTCAACGACAATCGCATCCAGTCGCTGAAGTGTGCGGCCGAGGACGCCATTGCGGCGGCCGAGTTCGACCGGGCGCGAACCTTGCTGGGCGAGGCGGCGGAGGCGGCGCGGAAAAAGGCGACCGAACCCGTGCGGACAGTCGCCGATCTTTTCGCCGCTCAGGCATCTGCGCATCTGCTGGCCTTCGACTGGCGCAGCGCGTCGGCGACCTGGCAGTCGGCGCATGACGTGCTGCTTCCTTTCGACGCCGCCAAAGCAGCGTCGTATCGCGAACACGCCACGCATCGCATTCGCTTGTTCGGCGAAGCGGCGGGCGATCCCGGCGCACTCGACGAAGGCATAAGGCTCGCGGAGACGCTGAAGCAGGCGGCGATCGACCGGGGCGACGACCGGGCCGTGGCGGGTTATGCGAACGATCTGGGCAATGTCCTTTCTTCGAAGGCCGCCGGGCTGGGAGCCGATGGCGGCAGGCCCTATCTGGTTCGGGCTATCGCCAATTATCGCGAAGCGATTGCGCAGTTCGGTCGCGACGGGACGAACGGCAATTGGAGCTGGGCGAACAGCAACAACGGACTGGGCAATGCGCTGAAGCTATCCGGCGAATGGTCGGCGCATGACCGGATCATCATCCTGAAAGAGGCCGCGGCGACCTTTCGCAGCGCGCTCGAGGTGTTCGGGCAGGAAACCTACCCCAACGACTGGGCCACCGTCCAAAGCAATCTGGGGACGGTGCTGGAAGCGATCGGACGTGCCACGCCGGGGCGGCCGGGGAATGATATTCTCCGGCAGGCCCTGGACAGCTATCAACTCGCCTTGGTCGTGAGAAAGCGGGATAAATTTCCCGATCTGTGGGCGGCCAGCCAGCACAATCTGTCCAGCGCGTTGATCGCGCTGGCCGAGCGATCCGAACCGCAGGATGCGGTCGCCATTCTGGACCGGTCGGAAACGGCGGTCCGGAGCGCGCTCGAAATCAGGACGGAAGCCGTAGCGCCGGCGCGGTGGGGCGACTCGATCAATTCACTGGGCATCATTCTCCGCCTCAGGGCGGGTCATGCCGGGCAGGAGGAGGCGGTCGCCCTGCTGCATCGGGCGATCGACACCTTTGAACAGGCGCTTCGGGTTCGCACCCGGGACAGGACGCCGGCAAGCTGGACGCAAACCCGGAAGAATATGTTTCGCGCCCGCCTGATCCTGGCGGGCAAGCTGCCGGTGGACGAACGCATCGTCTTGCTGCGTATCATGCTGGCGGACGAGGCGATCAGGGACGACATGGCGCTGTTGGCCGAGACGGAAGGAAATCTTGCGGCCGCGCTGCTTACCCGTGCTTCCGAAGTCGTCGATGACGATATGGTGGCGCTTCTGCGCGAGTCGATCGAGGCGAGCCAGCGCGAGGTCGAGGCCAGGCAGGATCAATCGCCGTGGCTGGCCCACTATGTCGCCTACACGCGCATCGCGGCGGCGCTGCGACGCCTTTGCGAACTCGTCCCCGAGGAACAGCGCGATCTGGCCGAGCCAATGGTCGCCGCATATGAAGAGGCGATGGCATTGTGGCATTTCAGCGGCAGTGCCGGCGACCGGGTCAACCACCATCGCTGGATCGCGGTGTTTGCCGCTCTGATCGCCAACGACGAGTTCGCCAATGATGGCACACCGCGTCCGTGGGTCGAAAAGGCGGTTGATGCCTCGCGGGTGGCGCTGTCGGTAGAAGAGGAGGGACAGGCGCCCGGGGTTCGCCCGTCAATTCAGTGCGAATTGTTCGAAGCGCTATATCTGCTTTACTTTTGCGCGGACGAAGATCTCGATCATGAACTCATCATCGAGGAAGCACTGGAAATGCGCGATGGTGCGCTCTCCCTGATCACCGAAGATGGCGACTATGCCATATGGGCGTCCATACATATGAAGACTGCGTGTCTAGCCGCGATGGAGGCGGCACGGCTGGGCACCGAGGCGTCCTTCATGTCGCTGTCGGAAGCGCGCGCGACATTGGAGAAAATCCGCGATGCGCCCGCCGATAGACGGACCCCGCCCGCGCTGTTTTCGGCCTTGCCCGCGATGTTGGGCGCCGTCAACGAAGCCGTGGCCGGACTGAAGGCATAGCTCTTCCGCGAGAGGGTGTCGCCGACGGGACGCGGAACGCCTTCGGTCTGGCCGTGGCATGCAAAAAATGCGATGGCGGTGTTCCATACTATTTCATAGGCCAACCTTGAACAACATCAGCGCCGATGGTTTCCGCACCCTGCTCGAAAGCATACACGACGGATTTTTCATCCATGACGAAGAGGGGCGCTTCGTCGATGTGAGCGCCCATTTCTGCGCGGAACTCGGCTACACCCGCGACGAATTCCTGCGGATGACGGTCAACGACATTTCACCGGGCCTGCTGCCGGAGAAAAATCTTGCCAAACGGCGCGAGGCGCCGGCCGGGATGGCGATGAATTTCCGCGAAACCGCGGTGCGCAAGGACGGGTCGACCTATC
>CALMYE010000064.1 GCA_937873425.1 uncultured Sphingopyxis sp.
AAGGAGGATGCGATGGGACTGCAACCCGACGATCGCACCGGCCTCATCGGCGCGGAGCGCCGCGAACCGCGCACGCCCCTGCCAGTCCGGATGGTCGCCAGCGAAGAATATCTGCCGGTCGCGCAGACCGCGAAGCAGCGCGAAACCGAGGCGCGCCTCTACACCCTCGCCGATTCGATCGCGCCGAAGCTCGGGCTCAGCCGCCGCCGCTTCTTTCAGACGTCGGCGGGCATGGCGGCCGCCTTCGTCGCGCTGAACGAAAGCTTCGGCGACCTCTTCGGCGCCGCCCGCGCCGAGGCGATGACGCCCGAGGCCGCCGACGCGCGCGCCGCCGCACTGTCGGGCCAGTTCATCATGGACATGCACACCCACTTCCTGCGCGACGATACGAAACTCACCCATTTCGTGCGGATGCGCGAGACGGTCGCGTCGCGCGGCTGGAACCCCCACCTCAGCCAGTCCGGCGCCCAGACGATCGAGGACCTCAAGTTCGATAATTATCACAAGGAGATATTCCTCGACAGCGACACCAAGATCGCGCTCATCTCCTCCGCCCCGTCGGAAATCCCCGACGACTGGTTCCTCACCAACGCGCAGATGGCCGAGGCGCGGGCGAAGGTGAATGCGGCGGCGGGGTCGCAGCGGCTGATGACCCACGCGATCGTCACGCCCGAGGCGCCGGGCTGGCTCGACGATCTCGACGCCGCGCTGGAACTGAAGCCCGATTCGCTGAAGGGCTACACCGTCGGCGACAACACCCACAAGGATCTCGCCCGCCACCCGTGGCGGATGGACAGCGAAGAGACCTACAAGGGCTATGAAAAGGCGCTGAAGGCCGGCGTGCGCAACATCTGCGTCCACAAAGGACTGTGGGGCCGCGCGATGGACACCCGCTTTCCGCATCTCGCGCCTCACGCCCGCGTCGACGATGTCGCGCAGGCGGCGAAGGACTGGCCGCAGCTCAATTTCATCATCTATCACGCCGCCTATCGCCTCGACGATCCCGACTGGGCGCTCGCCGAATTCGAGCGGACGAGCCGCATCGACTGGGTCACCGACCTCGCCGAAATCCCCGAAAGACATGGGGTGACCAACATCTACGCCGATCTCGGCCAGATCTTCGCGCAGACGCTGATCGCCCAGCCGCGCATCTGCGCCGCGATCCTGGGCCAGCTCGTCAAGGGGCTCGGCGAAACCCGCGTCTGCTGGGGCACCGACGCGGTGTGGACCGGCTCGCCGCAATGGCAGATCGAAGGGCTGCGCCGCCTCGAAATCCCCGAGGACATGCAGAAGGCGCACGGCTTCGCTCCGCTCGGCGCCGCCGACGGCCCGGTCAAGACCGCGATCTTCGGCGGTAACAACGCGCGCCTCTACGGCATCGCGCCCGAAACCGCATCGGCCGCGCTGGCGGGCGACCGCTTCGCCGCGCTGCGCCGGGATTATCTGGCAGCGGGCGCGACCCCCTCCAACCGCCGCTACGGCTATGTCGCGCGGGGATAGAGCATCCTGACTCGATTTCATCGAAGGGCTCAGGAAGAAGATTCGCGCAGAGGCGCAGAGATCGCAGAGGATTTGGTTCACGCGGAGACGCGGAGGCGCGGAGAAAAAAAGGGGCGGCAAAGCCGCCAATCATCTCATCACAGACCTTGCTGGCCGAACCGGATGGCCGGTCATCGACTGCCGCGGCAACTCCGCGTCTCCGCGTCTCCGCGTGAACTTCATTGTTTCCTCTCTGCGATCTCTGCGCCTCTGCGCGAATCCCTTGCCCCACTCCAACGCCAATCCCCGCTTGACCCTGTAGCCGCTACAGGCGGTAGACAAACCGGCATCGTCACCTGTGTTGGGAGTTTTCCGATGCTCGAATCGCTGCCGCTCACCCTTTTCCTGCTCGTCATCGCCGCCACTTTACTGCGCGGCCTCGCCGTCCGCGCCCGCACCGGCATCAACGCTTTCGCCTTCGTCGAGGCGCGCGGCGTCCAGCGTACCGCCGGCGCCGCCTTCGCGCTGGCGATCGCCGTGCTGATCGGCGGCGCCGCGCTGCTCGCCGCCGGCCGCATCGCAAGCCCGCCCGCACCACTCGTCGCCGGCAACATCCTGATCGCGGCGAGCGCGCTCGCGGTCGTCGTCGCGCAGGTGCAGATGGGCAACGCCTGGCGCGTCGGGGTGCGCGACGGCGACGCGCCGCTCTTCGTCACCACCGGGCTGTTCCGCTACAGCCGCAACCCGATCTTCGCCGGCATGATCGCGATGGCATTGGGCGGCGCGCTCGCCGTCGGCGCCTGGTGGGGCTGGATCGCGGCGCTGATCTTCGCCCTCGCCTGCCACGTCCAGGTGCGGATCGAGGAAGCGCATCTCGCGGAGCGGTTCGGCGCCGACTATGACGCCTTCCGCCGCCGGGTGCCGCGCTGGCTGATCGTCTGAACCGTCAGATCTCGACGATATGGACGCCGTTGCGCCCGCCTTCCTTGGCGCGGTAGAGCGCCCGGTCGCAATGCGCGAACAGGTCGCGCGGATCGACGTCGGCCATTTCGGTCGCGACGACGCAGCCGCAGCTGACGGTCAGATAGTCCGCGACGGGCGACGCGGGATGCGGAATCCTGAGGCGCGCCAGCTCCGCGCCAATCCGCGCCAGCACCGGCTCGGGGTCGCCGACGCCGGGCAGCAGCAGCACGAATTCCTCGCCGCCGTATCGCGCGACCAGGTCATAGGGGCGCCGCGCGATCAGCGACAATATGTCGGCGACGCTGGTGAGCGCGACGTCGCCCGCCAGATGGCCGAGCGCGTCGTTATAGGGTTTGAAATGGTCGATATCGACCAGCGCGAGGGCCAGCGGGTCGCCGGTCCGCGTCGCGTGCAGGCACGCCTTCTTCAGCTCCTCGTCCAGCCGCCGCCGGTTCGCGACGCCGGTCAGCGGGTCTTCCAGCGACTGCCGCTGCAGGCTCGCCTCGGCGAACCGGGCCTCGCTGATAGTATCGACGACGTGCCCCACGGCGCACACCAACCCCAGAAACAACTTGCGCCCATCGATGATCTGGCAGGTCAGGCCGATATCGACCGGATAGGTCGACCCGTCCTTGCGCACCGCGGTTTCGCGGAAATTCATCGCCATCCC
>CALMYE010000065.1 GCA_937873425.1 uncultured Sphingopyxis sp.
CGGATCGACCGGCGGCGCGGCGGGGTCGGCGAATTCGGCGCGGAC
The DNA here is from genome assembly GCA_937873425.1 of uncultured Sphingopyxis sp. GTDB lineage: Bacteria > Pseudomonadota > Alphaproteobacteria > Sphingomonadales > Sphingomonadaceae > Sphingopyxis. The sequence goes on from CALMYE010000065.1 coordinate 46, forward strand.
GTCGTCGGGGGCGACGCTGCGCCCGCCGTAGCTCAGATAGATGAGCGCGCCGTCGTCGGTCTGCCATACCGCGCGTGCGTCGAAAGTGCCGACCGCGGCGCCCGAGCCGAGCCGTCCGCCGCGCGACCAGTTGCCGCCGCCGGGCAGGATGACGCCGTTCAATCGCGGCCCGAAAAAACGCCCGCCGCTGATATAGCCGATGCGCTGGTCGCCGAAGGGCGAGGCGCCGATGGCGAAGATTCCGCCGCCGACCTCGAACTCCGCCACGCATAGCAGCCGGCTCGAAAGGCCCGCCGGCGCGCTATCCGGAAAATCTTGCTCCACATCCCGTCTCCCGTTCGCGAATCGCTGGACAAGCATAATATGATTAGTATACTAAGGGTCAATCAGATTGACGGATTGGCGCCTTTGCCGGGACCGTCGACATTGGAAAAGGGAGGGTGAACATGAAGGCTTTCAATCCGCTTCTGCTGACGGGTGCCGCCACTGCGGCGCTGATCGCTTGCGTCTCGCCGGCGGCCGCCCAGACCGCCGACGACGCCGGCAATGGAGCCGGCAACGACGAGATCGTCGTCACCGCGCGCTTCAAGACCGAAACGCTGCAGAACGTCCCGCAGGCGATCTCGGCCTTCAACGAGCAGAGTCTCGAGAAAATCGCCGCGCGCGACATCACCGACCTCGCGCCCTCGACCCCCAATGTCAGCATCCAGCCGGTCGCGACTTTCTCCAACTCGGCGGCGATCTTCATCCGCGGGCTGGGCGCGCAGGGGATCGAGTCGACCGAGGAAAGCCCGGTCGGCGTGTCGATCGACGGCGTCTATGTCACGCGTCCGGTCGCGACCATGCTCGACACCTTCGATCTGGAGCGCGTCGAAGTGCTGCGCGGCCCGCAAGGCACTTCGTTCGGCAAGAATTCGCTCGCGGGCGGCATCGCCGCCTATTCCAAGAACCCCACCGGCGAATTCGGCCTCGAAGTCGAAGGCACGCTCGGCAATTACGGCCGGCTCGACGGCCGCCTTGCCGTGGACATGCCGGTCGTGCAGGACGTGCTGGCGGCGCGCATCGTCCTCAGCAAGGAAACGATGGACGGCTATTTCACCAACCGCCTCAACGGCAAGCGGGTCGGCGGGCAGGATCGCCTGACGGTGCGCGGCACATTGCTCTTCACGCCCAGCGACGACATCACCGTGAACCTGAAGACATGGTGGGTGCGCGACCGGTCGAGCGCGCCCGGCGGCGATTCGGCGCCCGACCGGACGAAGCTGCATTTCCTGGTGTTCGGTTTCGAGGAGCCCAATGACGGCGCCTTCACCATCGGCCGCGATTTCCCGGCGAACCACGACACCGACCAGTTCGGCTTCGTCGGCACCGTCAACGCGCGGCTGGGCCAGATCACCGCCACCTCGATCACCGGCTATATCGAGACCGACGATTTCAACGACAGCGACTTCGACCAGTCGGAGGTCTTCTTCTTCCCGACCTTCCGCCTGCAGTCGCACCGCCAGTTCAGCCAGGAAATGCGGCTGGCGACCGACTTCTCCGATCTCGACGGCGCGCTGTCGCGGCTCAACCTCGTGCTCGGCGGCTATTATCTGAAGCAGAGCTTCGAGCTGACGCAGGCCTTCCCGACGCTGCCGGTGCTGCTGGCGCCGGCGCTGCAGTTCGGCAGCCAGGATTTCGTGACGCAGGACAATACGGCGAAGGCGCTGTTCGCGCAGGGCATCTTCGGGCTGACCGACGATCTCAACGTGACGCTGGGTGTGCGGCGGAGCTGGGAGGACAAGGATTATTTCCGCGACCCCACCGGCACCCTCTTGTCGCCCGCCTTCTTCACCTCGCGCAATGTGGTGAAGTCGCTCGACGAGATGGAGGCGCTGGCGAACGCCAATTTCGCGGCGGGACTCGCGTTCAAGGACAGCTATTCGCGCAGCCGCACCACCTTCAAGGCCGGTATCGACTATAAGGTCAGTCCCGACCTGATGCTCTATGCGGGCTGGAGCCAGGGCTACAAGGGCGGCGGCTATGGCGCGCGGTCGGCGAGCATGGTCACCGCCGGGCCGACGCGGGACAACACCTCCGACCTGTTCGAGGTCGGGATGAAGGGCGATTTCCTCGACGGCATCCTGCGCCTGAACCTCACCGGCTTCGTCACCAAGTTCAAGGATCTGGAATTCGGCGTGTTCATCCCCAATCCGGCGGTCGCGTCGGGGCAGGAAACCGCGCAGCTCAATGTCGGCGCGGCGACCTCCAAGGGGATCGAGCTCGAAGCGACGATCAAGGCGTCGGACAATTTCCGGATCACCTCGAATGTGGGCTATCTCGACAGCAAATATACCGATTTCTGCACCGACCTGAACGGTCCGTCGGCTTCCGCCACCCTGCCGACCTCGACCTGCGGCAATGTGACTTTGCTGGTCAACGGCACCTATCTGATCGACGAGGATTATACCCACCTCAAGCTGGTGCGCGCGCCCAAATGGACCGCGCAGTTCGGCGGCGAATATACGGTCCCGCTGGGCGATGCCGGCGACATCACGGCGCGGCTTTCGATGTTGTATCGCAGCACCTGGTATTCGACCGTGCTGAACGATGCGGCGGGCAAGACCGGCGATTTCGCGCTGCTCGACGGCTCCATCGGCTGGCAGAGCCTCGACGGCCGCTTCCGCGCGATGGTCTGGGGCAAGAATCTGACCAACAAGACCTGGGTGTCGGCGCTGACGCCGACGGCGCAATTTTTCACCCAGCGTTTCTATGGTCCGCCGCGGACCTTCGGCCTGACGCTCGGGGCGAAGTTCTGATCCGCGGCCGGGAAGAGTCATGACGCAAGCCAGCGCGATCGAACGCGGCGCTCCGGAGACGGAGCGCTCGCTCGCCCTGCGGCGCAACGTCGCGCTGGGAATGCTGTTCCTGGTCGGCACGATCAACTTCGTCGACCGGCAGTTGCTGTCGGTGCTGGTCGAGCCGATCCGCGCCGAGATGGATTTCAGCGACACGCAATTCGGCCTGCTCACCGGCCTCGCCTTCGCGCTCTTCTATGCCGCGATGGGGGTGCCGGTGGCGATGATCGCCGACCGCTGGAACCGGGTAAAGCTGATCGGCATCGCCTGCGTCGTATGGAGCGGCTTCACCGCCGCCTGCGGCATGGTGTCCAATTTCTGGCAGCTCGCGGTGATGCGCTTCGGCGTCGGCGCGGGGGAATCGGGCGGCACCGCGCCGTCGCTGTCGGTGCTCGCCGACTATTATCCGCCGGCGCAGCGGCCGTTCATTTCGGGCATCTTCACGCTCAACGGACCTTTCGGCGTCTTCGTCGGCACGTCCTTCGGCGCCTGGGCGGCGGCGACGATCGGCTGGCGAAACGCCTTCCTCGTCGTCGGCCTGATCGGCATCATCATAGCGCCCTTGCTCGTCTGGCTGGTCCGCGAACCCCCGCGCGGACAGATGGACGCGCGCCCGGCCGCGGAGGACAGTCCGGGCTTTCTCGACTGCTTCACCGCCTTCATCCGCCAGCCCTCGCTGCGGCTGGTGATGATCAGCAGCGGGCTTGCCGCCTTCGTCAGCTATGGCATGCTCAACTGGATTCCGGCCTTTCTGATGCGCACGCAGAAAATGCCGCTGGAGGCGATGGCGACCTGGTATGCGGCGAGCGCCGGCATCACCTTCGGTATCGGCATCCTCGGCGGCGGCTGGCTGGTCAGCCGCTTCGCGAACCGCTCGGCGCGCGCCTATGGCACCATGCCGGCGCTCGCCACCGCGGTCCTCGTGCCGAGCCTGATCGCGGCGCTGCTCGTCGACAGCTGGCAGCTTTCGCTCGCGCTGATGCTGGTGCCGATGGTGGCCTGCACCGTCTATATCGCCCCTGCCCTCGCGCTGGTGCAGAATCTGACCGCGCCGCGTTCGCGCGCCACATCGGTGGCGCTGCTGATGCTGATGTTCAACATCGTCGGGCTGGGCGGCGGGCCGCTGTTCGCCGGGGCGGTCAGCGACGCGCTGAAGCCCGTCTATGGCGACGACAGCCTGCGCTGGGCGCTGATGGCGCTGGTTCCGGTCGCGGCGGCGGCGGGTCTCGCTCAATTCGCGATGACGCGGCATCTGGAAGCCGATTTCGCGAACCAGACGGGAGACTAGGCGATGGACGGCGAAGCCGATATCCGCGCCATGGCGACACGTTTCTTCGATGCGATCGAGGCGGGCGACATCGAGACGATGCGCGGCAGCTTCGCGCCCGATGCCGAGATCTGGCACAACACCGACGAACTCGTCGTCACGCGCGACCAGACCGCAGCGGTGCTCACCGGCATGGTCGCGCGGATCGGGGACCGCGAATATGCCGAACGCCGGCTGACCGTCTTTCCCGGCGGCTTCGTTCAGCAGCATGTTCTGAAAGGCCGCCGCATGCACGACGATGTCGCAGTGCGCCTGCCCTGCGCGATCGTCTGCCGCGTCGAGGATGGCAAGATCACGCGGCTCGACGAATATTTCGATTCCGCCCATGTTGCGGAATTCCGCAAATATGCGAACGCCTGAGGAGTATTCCATGCCCGTGCTGCGCCAAGTCCCCCGGTCGGAAGTGACCGACGAGACCGTCACCGCCTATTACAACCGGCTGTTTGGCGACCGCTGTCCGGTGGCGGAACCCGGCACCGCGACCGGGACGCCGGGCGACTGGTGGACGGTCTTCGCGCTGTCGCCCGATATCTTCGAACATGCGGTCAAGGGCTTCGCAGTCTATCGCAACCCGGCGCGCACCATCGACCCGGTGCTGCGTGAACTGGGCCAGACGCGCGCCGGCTGGGTCAAGGGCAGCCAGTTCGTCTTTTCGCAGCATTGCAAGTCGCTGCGCGG
>CALMYE010000066.1 GCA_937873425.1 uncultured Sphingopyxis sp.
CGTGGATGCCGCACGACACCGCCGCGACCTGATCCTCGATCGGGTCCTCGGCGATCGCCTTCGCCGCGAGCAGCTTGTCGACCGCGAGCCGCAGCGCGACCCACGCGCCGCTGATCGCCGCGGTGCGCGTGCCGCCGTCGGCCTGCAGCACGTCGCAGTCGATCACGATCTGCCGCTCGCCGAGCTTCCGGAAATCGACGACCGCGCGCAAGCTGCGCCCGATCAGCCGCTGGATTTCCTGCGTCCGCCCCGACTGCTTGCCCTTCGCCGCCTCGCGGCTGCCGCGCGTGTGCGTCGCGCGGGGCAGCATGCCATATTCGGCCGTCACCCAGCCCTGCCCCTTGCCGCGCAGAAAGGGCGGCACCTTCTCGTCGACGCTGGCGGTGACCAGCACCTTGGTGTTGCCGAAGCCGACGAGGACGCTGCCCTCGGCATGGATGGTGAATTCGGTCTCGATGGCGATGGGGCGCATCTGGTCGGGCGCGCGGCCGGAAGGGCGCATGTCGGGATTCTCCTGTGGATGTGTGCGGGGGCGCTTAGCGAGGCGCGGACATATTGACCAGAAAAAGCCGATGGCAAACCTCCACTGGCCTCGTAAAAGTTCGTAATGCGCACGGGCACCGCCATTGCAGTCATCACGGCGACGTTGATCGCCGTTGTCGCAACCTTGGGAATTGCGGGCATGGGAACGCAAACCCGGATACCCGACCGATTCCTGAGCATCACTTATACCCGGAACGTAGAGCATGATCAGAAGGCCGTTTTCGGCGAATGCCCTCTGGGCCAACAGGTCGTCGTCGATGGGAAGGGCCACGCGGAGGTCATCTGGTATGTCCAAAACGCCCTGCATCACGGATGCAGCCGTGCTCTGAACATCGCAAGTGACGGCGACGATCAGGCATATTGGGACGAGCCCGTGATCGCCCGCCAGCAATTGCGGCTGAGGCCCGCCGATCTGCAAAGACTGCTCAGCGATCTGGACCGACTACGCTGGCTACCGGATTGGCAACCCTTGGGCGCGGAACCAACGTCGGTCGCTGTCGGATGCGATAGGCAATCCACTTACTCCCTTGCCGATCGCTATATCTTCGTGGAAGCGGCGATAGATCGCTACGCATTGCTCGCCATTTATGGTGAGAAGGCAGGCAATTTCGGCAGTCCGGCATGTGCTGCCAACGAAATCGCCAACGCAGACACACTCGACGCCGCGTTTGCGCCTTTCGTCCAGTCGATGCCATTCCGATACAGCCTCTCGCAAGAGGTTGCCGCGCGCTTGTATCGCGAGCCCTGACGCTATCCCTTCAACCGCATCCTGAAGAAATCGAGGATTTCGTCGCGCGCCTGCACGGTCGGTTGGCCCGCCTCGTCGATCAGGTGGATGGTGACGACGCTGTGCGGGTTCTTCATCGGGCTGTCGGGGTTCGCCGCGCTGTCGGGTAGCACACGGCCCTGGAAGCGGTCGCCGAGCGCGGCCTCATAGGCGGCGAAGCGCGCCGCCTTGCAATATTTGTCGCCCGCGAAGCGATAGGCGAGCACGGTCAGATCCTCCGCCTCCATCCGCGCCTTCACCGCCGCCAGCTCGTCGGGGGCGATGTGCAGGCCCGCCGGATCATTCAGCGGCAGCGACGGCTGCGCGAGCACCGGCGCCAGCACCGCGGGCTCCAGCATCATCGACAGCGCGAAATTGCCGGTGAAGCACATGCCGATCGCGCCGACGCCCCTGCCGCCGCATTCCTGATGCGCCTGTGCTGCAAGCGCGCGCAGCCAGCGCGTTGCGGGCGAGCTTTCGTTCGCCTGGAAGGCGCGGAACTGGCGGCTGATGCAGCCGCCGATCATCGTGAACAACGCGCCCGGCATGCGCGGCACCGCGCCGTCCTTGCCGAAGATATGCGGCATATAGACGGTGAAACCGGCGCCCACGACCCAGCGGGCGAAGCGGGCGACATGCGGGCTGATGCCGGGCATTTCGGTCATCACGATCACCGCGGGGCCGCTGCCC
>CALMYE010000067.1 GCA_937873425.1 uncultured Sphingopyxis sp.
GCGCGGGAATCGAGCCGCGTCGAGGCGTGGGGATCGAGCCGCGTCGAGGCGTGGGGATCGAGCAGCGTCGTGGCGCGGGAATCGAGCAGCGTCGTGGCGTGGGGATCGAGCAGCGTCGTGGCGCGGGAATCGAGCCGCGTCGAGGCGTGGGGATCGAGCCGCGTCGAGGCGTGGGAATCGAGCCGCGTCGAGGCGTGGGAATCGAGCCGCGTCGTGGCGTGGGAATCGAGCCGCGTCGAGGCGTGGGAATCGAGCCGCGTCGTGGCGCGGGGGCTTTCCATGCTCCAGGTCAAAAGCGCCCGCTGCAAAATCGAAGCATCCGATATGGTCGCCGTCAATCTCTGGAACGGCGCCAGCGCGAAGGGTGGTCGCCAGTTCGAGGTCAAGCTTTCGACCCCGCAGGACTGGTGCGACTACTATGGCGTCCGCACCGAAGACGGCATGGCTATCGTCTACAAGGGCGTGAAGGAGAATTATCGCTCCCATCATGGCGGCGACTACACTCCCGGCACCATGCCCGAGGACCTTCAATGGAATGGCCGCAAGGGTGAGTGCGAGCGCGGCTGCGGCCTGAATTTCTCGCCGACACCCCGCCACACCCATGAATTCGAGCGTGAGCCGAAGCACTATCTCGAATGCAGGATCGCGCTGGACGAGATGGTCGTTCATTTCGACGGCCAGTATCCGCAGAAGGTGACGGCGCGCCGCGTTGCTGCGCCGCTGGTCGAGGTTGACGTCGATGGCAACCCCGTCCCCGTCGCGGAGCCGGTCCAGTGACTCCGCACACCAGCCACCTCCGCTTCACGCCCTACACCGGGGCATTGGAGGCCCACAACCGAGCAACGCACTCTGACGCCCTGCGCGAGATGCAGCTTGCCCCGGCAGAGGAAATCCAGCGCGACCCGGCGAGTGTCCTCCGCAGCATCCCCAAGCGAGAGATCGCAGGCTGGTTTGCTGTCTTTGGGGTGCTTGCCGTTGTTGCGGCTGGTTGGGCGGTGATCGCATGACGGCTTCGCACACTCCCGGCCCTTGGCTGCGCACCGACACGGCTGACTACGCTGAAATCCACAGCGCATTCCGCCCGTCGTCGCAGGCCGTCGCGCTCGTCGGCAAGCCAGAGGATGCCGACCTGATCGCTTGCGCGCCCGAATTGCTGAGCATTGTGCGGCGTTTCATCGCTTTGCCCGGCGGCTCTTGGCACCCCGTGCGCCATGCCGCCGAAGAGGCCGAACTGATGCACGATGCGCGCGCCGTCATCGCCAAGGCGACCGCCTCTCACCCCTCACAAATCACTGGAGAGCAATAATGCCTACAAAAACCGCAGATCCGCAAGGTGAACGTACCTATCCGCGCAAGTGGTATCGCGTCTCGCAATGGATGGATGCACCCCAAGCGCTGACCTTTGAGCGCGAGACGCGCGCATTCCTGTTTGCGGGCGAGTGCCGCACAGTGAAGCGGAGCCGGTTCGCACAGTGGTATCCGACGCTTGAAGAAGCGGAAGCCGTCATCGCCGCGCGCAAGGCTAATAAGACGGAGCGCACGCGGCTGGAACTTATCCGTGACGCCGCGCCTGAATTGCTGGCAGCAGCCAACGAGGCGTTCGACTTTCTCGGCGGAGTGGATGGCGCTTCGGATATTCGCCACACGCTACTCGCCGCCATCTCGAAAGCCACCTCCCGTCAACCTGAGGGAGAGCGGTGATGCTTCGCCTGTCAATCATCCGCAAATGGGCCGAAGTCGAATGGAACGGCGAGCGCGTTGACGCGGAAGTCGTTTTCAGCGTCACTCCGTTCATCCCCGCGACCTATTGGCAGCCCGCAGAGGGTGGCGAAGTCGAAATCCAACGGGTGCTGATCGACGACGGACGCGACGATATCCAGTCCCGCCTGTCGGGCGACGTGATCGAAGCGCTCGCGAAGTCGATGGGCGAGGCCATCACCGATGACGACTTCAACCACGGCCCCGACCCCGACGACGAACGCGACCGGCGTATCGACGACCGGCTGACGATGGGAGAGCAATAATGGCTGCAAACGAAAGCGAACTGTTGGCAGCCCTTGCGGGGCTCCTCGATATCGCCGTCGGCGCTGGCTGGTCGGACGAGGAGTATCGCGAAAAGTTGCGCGCCAGCGGCATGAAGCATCCCGATTTGGTCGATCCCTATGCGGATCGCGTTCTCGCCGCCCGCGCCGCCCTCTCCCTCTTCAAAGAGGGGCCGGGAAAATGAGCGCTCTTTCCAATAGCCAGCGCTTCCTGCTCAAATGGCTCTCCCGCGAGGACTGGTCGCAGGTAGGCGAGTGCAGGGGTGCTGACCTCGATCATCTGATCAGCGAAGGGCTGGCGGAATATGGCCCGCATAGCCCGCGCGGAGACGATTACCGCGTCGTTCGACTGACCGCAGCCGGACATGAGGCCGCCCGTCAAACCACTGACAGGGAGGACGGACTGTGAGCGACATCAACTGGCGCGGGATGATCGAAGGTTTCGACGCCAACGAGGCCCTGACCGAGAACCGCGTCCTTTGGCTCAAGCTTGGCGTCATGTTCCGCGACGTGGCGGCGAATTTCTCTGACTTTCTGGAATCCCCCAGCTCCGCAGACGAGGCGATGGCTTGGGCTGCTCGCGCCGAAGCCTGCTTCTGGCGCGCAACCGGTGATGCAGACGCGATTGATGCTGACCGCTTCCTCGATCCGCTCGCCACCCCCAACACCCCTGACATGGAGAAGGAAAAGCCATGACCGCTGTCCAGAAAGTCGAGGCGTCTCTCGCGTCCGCCTACGTCGCCGCCTTCGCGGAGATCGAAGGTGCGGTGAAGGACGCGAAAAACCCGCACTTCAAGAGCAAGTATGCGGACCTTCCCGCCGTCATCGCGGCGATCAAGCCCGCGCTGGTCAAGCATGGGCTGGCGTTCACGCAGCCGTGCGAGCCGTCGTCGGAAGGCGTAACCGTGCGGACGATCTTGCACCATGCTTCCGGTGAAGCGCTGGACCTCGGCAGCTTGTTCGTCCCGGCCAACAAGCGCGATGCCCAAGGCTTTGGCTCGGCGCTGACCTACGCCCGCCGCTACGCGCTGGTGTCGGCCTTCGGCGTCCCGACCGAGGATGACGACGGGAATGCCGCGAGCGCCAGCGTCGCCCGTCAGCATAGCGCTGTCGCAACCATCAACCAAGCGCAATTCGAGGAATTGGAGCTCTTGATGGGGCGAAGCGGCACGACCGCCGAGACGATCTGCAAGGGCTACGGGATCGCGGCCGTCGCGATGCTGCCCGCCAGCAAATTTCCCAAACTGAAAGAGCGGCTCGAAACGACCGCGAAGGAACTCGAAAGGACTGCCGCATGACGGAAGACGTCGAACAGCGCACGGACGACTGGTTCGCCGCCCGCCTTGGCAAGGTGACCGCGAGCAAGATCGCCGACGTCATGGCGAAAACCCGGACGGGCTGGGGCGCGTCCCGCGCCAACTATGCAGCGCAACTCGTCTGCGAGCGCCTGACTGGCGTTCGCGGCGAAGGCTTCACCAACGCGGCCATGCAATGGGGGTCGGACACCGAACCGCAGGCCCGCGCTTTCTATGAACTGGAAACTGGCACGGTTGTGGCGGAATGCGGCTTCTTCGATCATCCCTCCATCGCCATGACGGGCGCGTCACCTGACGGCCTCGTCGGCGATGACGGGCTGGTCGAGATCAAATGCCCGAACAGCGCGACCCACATCGCCACCCTTCGCGGCGAGCCTATCGCCGATAAATACATCAAGCAGATGCAATGGCAGATGGCCTGCACCGGTCGCCAGTGGTGCGACTTCGCGAGTTTCGACCCGCGCTTGCCTGACGCGATGCAACTGCACGTCCAGCGGGTCGCGCGCGACGACGCACTGATTGCCGGGATCGAAGCGGCGGTTTCCGAATTTCTGGCCGACGTGGCCGCGACCGTGGCCGACCTTGAGGCCCGCTATCTCAAGGAGGCAGCATGACGTTTGTCCTGCCTCTAGAGACGCGTGTCGCCCGCGCTGAGGACAACCGCCGCCGCTACTGGTCGAACCCGGCAGAGCGGTTGAAGCGGATCAACAAGACGCGCGCGCGTCGCGGCCTGCCGCCGCGCGACAGTCTCGACGGGCTGGCGTGATGGGCGCGCCGGTCCTCCATAAGCGTATGCACCCCAAGGTTGGGGCCGAGCCGACCGCTGCGGAGCGTCGGCACCATGATCGCGTCCGCGCGTTCGGCTGCCTCGTCAGCGGGCGCCCGGCGACGATCCATCACGTTACCGGATACGCCGACAAGATAGGCCGGTTCTCGCGCTCGCATCGCCTCGTCGTTCCGCTAGCGCCCGAATATCACCAGCATGACCACGGGCGGTTGAGCGTCGAAAAGTTGTCGCATCGGGGCTTTTTTCAGGAGTGGGGCATCGACCTCTACGCCGAGGCGAGGCGCCTTGAGGCGGAGTCCGTCGCCATGGGGGTGTTGCCGCATGTCTGACCGCGCGCCCCTCTATTTCACCGCCCGTCTTGGAGGGTTGTTCCCTGCCAACCGCGCAGCCGAGGAAGCCATGCGCGAGATCGACGGGACCGTGCGCGCGACCCTGACCGGCGGCAAAGCCAATCAGCGCCGCCGCTCGCTCTATTGGGTGCTGGTCAGCCTGGTCACGCCGATCCTGAACGATATGCACAACATGACGCTGACCGATGACGACCTCCACGACATCATGCGCGACAAACTCGGCATGTTCGACGAGGTGACGCTGCCGTCTGGCGAGGTTCACCGCAAGCGTTGGTCCACCAGCAACCGGGCAATGAACGAGGCCGACCGCGCCGAATATCTCAACAAGTGCATCGACATCTGGTCCCGCTGGACAGGCGTGGACGTGACCACCCTGCGCGAAGAGGCGCGCCGGGCCGCATAGGTTTCCACAGGGAGCCGGGCGGCGCCAATAACCCGCCCGGTGAATTTTGAAGGAGAAGAAAAATGAGTGAATCGACTGTCAGTGACCAGCAACTCCGCCTCTTCATCGAGCGCATCGAGCGGCTTGAAGAAGAGAAAAAGGGCATCAGTGACGACATCACCGATACGTACAACGAAGCGAAATCGCAGGGCTATGATCCCAAGATCATGCGGCAGATCGTCCGCCTGCGCAAACTCCCCGTCCACGACCGCCGCGAGATGGAGGCCATTCTTGACCTCTACAAATCCGCCTTGGGCCTCGACTAAGGAGAATGACGATGTTCGGACTTATCACGAAAGCAGCGCACGAAGCGGAGATCGCAGAGTATGCGGAAGACCTCCGCAGGGCGAACGAGGCCCGGCACAACTGGAAAGCGTCGGCGAAAGAGTGGGAGGCCAAGTTCAAGAAGGCCGTCGCCGACCTCGCCGCCGAGGTGGAGCAGCACCGCGTCCTGTCCAAGCATGCGCTGGCGCTGGAAGCCGAGATCGCCAAGTTCCGCGATCAGCGTGACCGCGACAACGCCGGTCGGCGCGCGCGTCGGGAAGCCAAGAAGGGGAGGGCGTGATGCAGTCCCGCGACTGGCCTCCGATAGAGCGCCTGCCCGAGCGCCCCGGTATCGCCGTGATGACCAGCGGCGGCTACTGGCGCGACGGCCAATTCTATCCCGCTCACCGGGCGACGCCTCGCCATGACGATCCGCCCCGGCGCGGGTTTTGGGCTAAGGTGCTGGGGCGGTGACCTCGCCTGCGCGCATTCCAAATTGGCCTGCAATGATGCTTCGCAAGACTGCCGCAGCCTATTGCGAGTTGTCGGAGGCCGCATTCGAGCGCGAGATTGCCAGCGGCACCCTGCCCATGCCAGTTATCTTTGGCGGCAAGCCCCACTGGCACCGCGACCAAATCGACCAGCACCTTGCGAACCTGTCGGGGGCTGGCGACTGGAGAGCGTCGAGCAACCTCTATGCGGCATAAGACGATACCCCATGTGAAGCGCGTCAAGGCGCGGGGAAACTGGTATTACTATTTCGATACCGGCACCAAGAAGGACGGCAAGGCTGTTTACAAGCGGTTGCCTGACCCGGCCTCGCGCGAGTTCGGCGGGGTATACGGTGCGCTTCTTGGGCACCGTATGCGGAGGACCAATCTCGAAACCCTGATGACGGTGAGCAAGCTCATCGAGCTTTACGAAAAAAGCCCGGTGTTCAACAAGCTCTCAGCGGCGACGCGCAAATCATACGCGATCCATCTCCGCAAGATCGAGCATGAAATGGGCAAGGCCCCCGCGGCGAAGGTCGAGCCGAAAGACGTTACCCACCTGATGGACAAGCTTGCTGACCAGCCCGGAACGGCGAACATGTGCCTCGCCGTCATCGGCACCGTGTATAAATGGGGTCGGAAGCGCCATCATGTCCCGTTGACTTGCGAGCCGACGCGCGATGTTGAACGGCTGGAGATGGGCGAACATGAGCCTTGGCCCGGGCATGTGCTGAATGCGGCGCTTGCCAGCGAGAACGCGCGCGTCCGACTTGCCACACACCTCCTATACTACACAGCCCAACGGATCGGCGATGCGGTCAAGTTGCGATGGTCGGATATCCGCGACGGCGCGCTTAGCGTTCAGCAGCAAAAGACAGGCAAGGCGCTGCGCATTCCGCTGCACACGGCGCTCGCCGCCGAGTTGGAAAAGACCCCGCGCACGGGCTTGATGATCCTATCCGGGGTTGATGGTAGGCCTGTCGGCGATCAGCGGGTCCGTGCGGCCCTGAAAGAGCATTGCGCCGAGTTCGGCCTGGACCTCGTCCCGCACGGCCTCCGAAAAAATGCCGTCATCGCCCTGCTCGAAGCGGGCTGCTCCATTGCCGAGACGGCATCCATATCAGGCCAGACATTCCAGGTTGTCGAATATTACGCGAAGCTGCGCGATCAAGGCAAACTTGCCTCGGCGGCGGTGCTCAAATGGCAGGGGAACGCATCGTGAATCTTGAAAACATGGAAAATATGCCCTCGAAACCCGCAGAAAATAACCGTTGCAGATTACATCGCGTTAATCATCAACGAAATGTTGCGCTTATCCGGAGGTGTCAGCCCGCCGCGGGCAGCGGTGCGAGCGCCGCGTCGCCGGCCAGCGCGGAAGGGGCGAGGCCCGCCGCGGCGGGGACGATCTGTTGCAGGTAGAAGCGCGTCGAGGCGATCTTCGCCT
>CALMYE010000068.1 GCA_937873425.1 uncultured Sphingopyxis sp.
CGGCGCAGGCGCACAGAAGAGGTCGGAGGAGGCGAAGCGGCAGCGGCGCGGGGGACGTGGACATCGGCCCACCTTATCGCGTGTGAAGCTTGCCCGCTACTGAACTGTGGCAGCGGGTGGCGGGTTCAGTCGCTTCCGTTCACGATGGCCGATCTCCCCTCCCGCAGGCGGGAGGGGTTGGGGGTGGGCCAGCAGCGTTGCGATTGCCCACCCCGCTGCGAGTAGCGAGCAAGCTCGCAACTCTCGCTGCCCCTCCCGCGTTGCGGGAGGGGAGACGGGTGCGCTCCGTTCGCGCCGCGCCCCTTGCCCTCTGCGCCGCATCTGCCTAGCCCTTCGCCATGAGCATCGCGGCCGCCCCTCTCGCCGCGCTCGTCGAGATGACGAGCGGCATCCACCCCGACGCCAATCTGGCGACGATGGAGCGCGCGCTCGTCACCGCCGCGAAGGCGGGCGCAGCGATGGCCTTCTTCCCCGAAATGTCGGTGCTGCTCGATCGCGACCGGGCGCGGTCGGCGGCGCATGTCGCGCGCGAGGCCGACAGTCCCTGGCCGGAACGGCTGCAGGCGATGGCGCGGCGGCACGGCCTGTGGCTGCACAGCGGATCGGCGCCCTTCCTGGCCGAGGACGGCGCGCGCCGCGTCAACCGCAGCCATGTGATCGCCGCCGACGGCACAATCGCCGCGCGCTACGATAAGATCCACATGTTCGACGTGTCGCTGCCGACCGGCGAAAGCTGGAGCGAATCGTCGAGCTATGCCGGCGGCGAGGCACTGGCGGTCGTCGAAACGCCGGTCGGCGCGCTGGGGCTCAGCATCTGTTACGACCTGCGCTTTCCCGAACTCTATCGCGAGCTGGTCGAGCGCGGCGCTGCGGTGCTGGCGGTGCCGGCCGCCTTCACCGTCCCGACCGGGGAAGCGCACTGGCATGTCCTGCTGCGCGCGCGGGCGATCGAGACCGGCTGCCATGTCCTCGCGGCGGCGCAGGCGGGACGCCATGCCGACGGGCGCGCGACCTATGGACACAGCCTGGCGGTGGCGCCGTGGGGGGAGGTGGCCGGCGAATCGGGAGCCGCGGGGAGCATCGACGGCGAGGGCTTCCGCCTGGTCCTCGCGGCGATCGATGGCGCGGCGGCGGCGAAAGCGCGCGACGCGATCCCGCTGGAGCGCTCGCGCACGATCCGGCGGGCAGCGCTCTGAAGTTGCCAAGCTGACCTCGACGATCCTCCCCATCGACTTGCGATGGGGAGGGGGACCATCCGAAGGATGGTGGAGGGGCCGCGAGCTTTAGCGAGCGCTCCGCGCTCGACCCCTCCGTCAGCCCCTGCGGGGCTGCCACCTCCCCATCGCAAGGCGATGGGGAGGATCAGCTGACGGCAGCAACCGGGGGAGCCTCATTCTTTCAAAAAGAGCACAAGTTCCGGCAGGCTCGACGCCGCAGCTCGGCCCGAAACCATCTGCCCACGAAACACCATACCCCAGACGCACAAAAGGCCCCGAGCGGAACCCGGGACCCTTTGAAACGGGTTATGCCAATCGGCCGCTTACGGGCTGGTCGGCGTGTCGCTGTTGTTGCCGGCGGCGATCGCGATGCCGCCGATGATGGCGATCAGCGCCAGAAGCGCGATGATCCAGCTGGAGCCTTCGAGCTCGCTCTGGCCTTCGACGGCCGAAACAGCGCGAACGTCGTCGAACGACACGGCCGAAATAGCAGGTGCAGCCGAGGCGGCAACCGGAGCCACAAGCATCGATGTCGCGGCGAGGGAGATCGCGGCTTTCTTGAGCAAGTTCATCTTTTTTCTCCATCCACTGGAATCTTGATCTTCTCGAATCAGGTCGGAGAATCTGTTCCCCGGCCCGCTTCTGCCCAGCCCTTCTAGGCAGCGCTGCCAGATATTGCAAGGCGTTTTGACCTAGCCACCCAATTCTTATGAAATTGCTAAATAGAGGGAAAGTTGTCCGAGCGGCGCGATTTACCCCCTCCGCACGCGTTCGAACGGCTCGCTGGTCACGGGATAGCCGAGATGTCCGGGGATGCAGAGATGCGCCTCGCCGCC
Source organism: uncultured Sphingopyxis sp. (assembly GCA_937873425.1). GTDB lineage: Bacteria > Pseudomonadota > Alphaproteobacteria > Sphingomonadales > Sphingomonadaceae > Sphingopyxis. The sequence goes on from CALMYE010000068.1 coordinate 2,054, forward strand.
GCGTTCCTCGATCCACGGCGTCACCAGCTCGACCGGATAGGCGGTGGCATGTGCGGAAAATGCGGCGAAATCATCGGCCTGTGCCAGCCGTTCGAGATTGCGGCGGGTCGGGAAGATGATCGACGCCTCGCCGCGCTCGGCCATCGCCAGCGTTTCGCGCGCGCTCGACCAGAAGATATGGCTGTGCTCGGCCTCCTCGACCGTCAGCTCGTGGCCGTGCGGCGGCGCCTCGACCGCGAAAAAGCGCGTGTCGAAGGTGCGCGCCTCCTTGAAATTGGGACACCAGCGCGCGAAGGGCACCAGCGCGTCGAGCGTCAGCCGTGCGCCATGCGCGGCCAATATGTCGGACAGCAGCCGCTCGGCGAGCAACGCGCGCCGCACTTCGGCAAGATCGCTTTCCGCCAGCCCCGGCCACCCCGCCGCAAGCCCGGTTTCTTCCAGCGTTTCGCGCAGCGCCGCAACGCGCGCCGCCGCCTCGACATCATGGTCGTCATGGCCGTGAAGGCGCGCCACCAGATAGTCGTCGGGGTCGATCCGCCCGCCGGGAAACACCAGCGCGCCGGCGGCAAAGGCCATGTTGGCCGCGCGCTTGACCATCAATATCTCGTCGGCGCCGCCCTGCTCGGCGGGGCGCATGATGACGAGGGTGGCGGCGGGAATGGCGCCGTCGGGCAGCTTTTCGGAATCGCTCATTATCATCGGCGATAGTCGCCCCGGCGCGGCTTGTCATCCGCCATTGCGGGCCGGCGGGCAGAGGTGCAAGACGTGGCCGTGCGCACCTAGGGGAGCAGGCCATGGGAATCGTCGAGATCTTGGGCGTCGCGGGCAGCCTCAGCCTGCTGGCCGGCTGGCGGCTCTACCTCACCATCCTCGCCACCGGCGTCGCGATGCACTTCGGCTGGTTGCCACTGCCCGAGCATCTGGCGGCGCTGAAGATCCTCGCCAATCCCTGGGTGATCGGAGTCGCGGCGGTCGGCACGATCGCCGAATTCCTGGCCGACAAGATCGCCTGGGTCGATTCGGTCTGGGACGGCGTGCATGGTTTCGTGCGCCCGCTCGGCGGCGCGCTGATCGCGCTGGCGCTCGTCGATTCGTCGAATCCCGCGTGGCAGGTTGTCGCCTTTCTGCTCGGCGGCGGCGGCGCCATGCTCAGCCACGGCGCCAAGGCGACCACCCGCGCGGTCGTCAACGTCAGTCCCGAACCGGCCAGCAATGTCGTCGTTTCGACCGGCGAGGATGTCGCGACGACCGGCCTGATCGCGCTCGCCATCGCCTATCCGCCGGTCGCGATCGTCATCGCGGTGCTGATGCTGATCGCCGCGGTGGTGGTGACCATCGCGCTGCGCCGGCTGCTCCGCAACATCAAGGCGGGACTCAAGAAGGCGCTCGGCGACGCGCCCGCCGAATCGACGACGGCTCCGCCGCCCGGCTGAACCACCTCAGGCGGGCAGCAGCGCCTTGAGCGGCGTTTCCGCGTCGGCGAGTTGTTCGGCGGTCGCCTGCAAACCCGCGGTGACGATCATGCGGCCCTGGACATAATCCTTGGTCGCGTTGACGCAGTCGATGGCGATCACCCGCCCTTCTTTCAGATAGACGATCGAAAAGCTGCGGCTGGCGATGTCGCCGCGCAGCACTGTCTGGTCGTGCCCGGTCGACAGCCCCGCGGTCTGGAGCTTCAGATCATATTGGTTCGACCAGAACCAGGGAATGGCGTGATAGGGCGCCTCTTCGCCGCAGATATGCTTCGCGACGACATTCGCCTGATCATTGGCGTTCTGCACCGATTCGAGGCGGATCACCGCGCCTTCGGCAAAGTCGTTCGCATGCGCGGCGCAGTCGCCGATCGCATAGATGTCGGGCAGGCTGGTCCGGCACAGCCGGTCGACCAGCACGCCGTTGCCCCCGGTCGCGCCCGCTTCGATCAACGGCTGGGTCGCCGGGACGATGCCGATGCCGACGATGACGAGATCGGCGGGGATCACCTCGCCGGTGGACAGGCGCACGCCGGTCGCGCGCTCGGTTCCCTCGATCGCCTCGACCTGCACGCCGAGGCGCAGGTCGACGCCGTGACCCCGATGCTCCTGTTCGTAGAAGCGCGACAATTGCTCGCCCGCGACGCGCGCGAGCACGCGGTCGAGCGCTTCGAGCAGCACGACCTTGCGGCCCGCCTTGCGCAGCACCGCCGCCGCCTCCAGCCCGATATAGCCGCCGCCGATGACGACGATCTGGTCCGCCGTCTCCGACGCCGCCTTCATCGCATCGGCGTCGGCCTTGGTGCGCACCCCCTGCACGCCGGGCAGGTCGCCGCCGGGGATCGGGAGCATGCGCGGAGACCCGCCCGTCGCCCAGACGAGCTTGCCGTAACCGATCGTCTCGCCGCCGTCGGTGGTGACCGTATGCGCCGCGGGATCGACGCTGACGACGCGCTTGCCGAGCAGCATCGTCACCTCGCGCTCGTCCCAATATTTGGCGGGGCGGAGCTGGATGCGTTCGAATTCCTTTTCGCCGGCGAAATATTCCTTCGACAGCGGCGGGCGCTCATAGGGCAGCTCGGGCTCGTCACCGACGATCGCGATGGTCCCCGCGAACTTCTGCGTGCGCAGCGCCACCGCCGCCTGCGCCCCGCCGTGCCCCCCGCCAACGATCACCACGTCGAACCGCATCGCCACCTCTCACGCCATGATTTCGTGCGAGCGTCCCTTGCACGCGGCACCGGGCGAGGCAAGCGGCGCGGGCGCCGTAGCGGAATAAAATTCTTGGCAGCACCATCGTCGGCAATCGGCCACGCCCTTTCCGCCGCGATCTCAACAAGCTGATGACTTCGCCCCGGCCGCTGCTAGGATGTGGCGGAGTGTAGGGGATCGCGGTGCTCGGCTTTTTGGCGTTTCTTGCAATTGTCGTCCTGTTCGTCCTGCTCATGGACACGCGTAGCCGGCTGAAGCGCGCCGAGACGACGCTGGCGGAGGCGGCAAGGCGGATCGGCGCGTTGCAGCGCGTGGCCGGCCTGCTGCCGCCCAAGGAAGGCGAGACCCCCGAGCAGGCGCGCGCCGCCGCCGGGGCGCCGCTGGCCCCGGCGCCTGCCGCGGCGGCGCCCCCTTCGCCTTGGGCCGCGCCCTCCGCCGAAACGCTCGACCGCTGGCGCACGGCGCCCGATGCGTCGCAGGCGGCCGGAAAGACCGAAGCCGAAGAACCGCCCCTCCCCGCCGCCGCCATGCCGGCCGCAGCCGAACCCGAAACCGTATCGCGCGAGATTCCGGCCGAGGAGCGTAGCGACGATGCGGCGGCTGAGGATATGGCAGAGCCTGTCGCCACGCCGCCGCCGGAACCGGAGCCGGTTCCCGAACCCGTCGCCGCCAGAACCGCCCCGCCGCGCGAGCCCGCCGTCCCGGCGCAGAGCATGGCGCAGCGTTTCGAGAATCTGTTCGGCAAGACGCTGCCGATCTGGGCCGGCGGCATTACGCTGGCGATCGCGGGCGTGCTCATCGTCCTCTATGCGATCGACGCGGGTTTCTTCGCGCGGGTGTTCACGCCGGGGGTTCAGGTGGTCGCGGGGCTGCTCTTCGGCCTGGGGCTGATCGGCGGCGCCGAATATGCGTGGCGCAACGAGGACAAGGTGCGCGACCTGCGCGTGCCGCAGGCGCTGTCGGGCGCGGGGATCGCGACGCTCTATGCCGCCATATTGGTCGCCGCGAACGTCTATGGGCTGATCGGGCCGCTGACCGCCTTCGCCGGACTGGCGGCGGTCACCGCGGGCGCGCTCGGCCTGTCGCTGCGCTTCGGCCCGCCGAGCGCGTTGCTCGGCCTCGCGGGCGGCCTTGCGGCCCCAGCGCTGGTCGGCGCGATGGAACCCAATGTCCCGCTGCTCGCCGTCTATCTGGGCCTGACCATCGCCGGGCTGACGGGCGTCGCGCGGATGAAGCGCTGGCCTTGGCTCGCGCTCGCCGCGCTGATCGGCGGCGTCGGCTGGAGCCTGTGGATGATCCTCGCGACCAGAGCCTTCGACATGCTCGGCTCGCTGTCGATCGGCGGCTATGTGCTGCTGCTCGCGATCATATTGCCGATGATGAGCTTCGAGGGCGCGCGCTCGGCGCTGCTGCGTTCGGCCTCGGCGGTCGTCGGCGCGCTCCAGCTGGCGCTGCTCGTCGGCATGGGCGGCTTCGCGCCGTTGCACTGGGGGCTGTTCGTGCTGATCGCCGCGGCGGGGCAATGGCTGGCGTGGCGCGAAAAGGATTTCGCGATCGTCCCGACGATCGGCCTCGCGCTGTCGATCCTGCTGCTCGCCGCCTGGCCCGATCCGTCGTCGGGCTGGTTCGCGACGATCGGCCTGTCGCTCGCCGCGATCCATGCGCTGCCGCTGCTCGCACGGCTGTGGAGCGGGGCGCTGGGGCTGCGCCGGGCGCTCGAACTCTGCGCGCTGGCCCTCGCCACGCCGCCGCTGGTCAAATGGCATTTCTGGGGTATCGGCGACGGCGCGCTGGCGCTCGTCGCCATCGGCGCGGCGCTGGTCGTGAGCGCGGGCGTCGCGCTCGGCTGGCGCAGCGCGCATCGCACCGCCGACAGCCGCTTCGCCTGGCTGACCGCGACCGCCGGCGTGCTGGCGGCGGTCGCGGGCGTGCTGCTGCTGCCGCACTGGATGGCGCCCTTCGCGGTCGGCGGCGTCGCCGCGGTGCTGCTCTTCTTCGGCAAGGCGGCGGGTGACAAGTGGATCGAACCGATCGCGGCAGGGTTCGCGCTTGCCGCATTGCTCGCACTGGTGGCGACGCCGCTGGCGCTCGTCGAACTGCCGCGCCTCGTGCTGGGCCATGACGGCGCGCCGCCGGTGCAGGCGTTGCTGCGCTGGCTTGGCATCGCGGCGCTGTTCGCGCTGTTCGCCGCGCGCGCCGAACAGCGCGTGCTGCGCTTCGGCATGCTGACCATCGCGGGCGGTATGGCCTATGGCGCGCTGGCGCAGGTCGCGCCGGGATGGAGCCTGCCGCTCGCGATGGGCGCGGTCGCCGCGCTGCTCTTCGTCATCGCGCGACGCCACGCCTCGCTCGCCGTCGAACTTCTGTCGCTGTGGTTCGCGATGTTCGCCGCGCTGCTGCTCGCATCGACCGGCCCGGACCCGTTCGCGGCGTGGAGCCGCCTGTCGGGCAGCGACGCGGCGGTCGGCGCGACCGATTTCCTACGCTGGGCCGGGCTCGCGCTGCTCGGGCTGCTGTTCGCGCTGCGCTCGGACAATGCGGTGCTGCGCCGCATCGGACAGGTGGCGGCGGCGCTGCTCGCCTATGGCGCGCTGGCGCAGTTCGTGCCGGGCCGATGGCTGATGCTGGTGCCGGCGATCGGCGGCGCGGCGGCGCTGCTCGCGGCGCGGCGCATCGCGCTGCCGCGGCTCGACGCCGCCGCCGCGGCGTTCGCGGCGCTGAGTCTCGGTTGGGCGGCCGAGCCGGCGGCGGTCTGGATCGCCAAGGCCCTGCTGTCGCTCAGCGGCGTGCCGATGCTGCTCGACGACCCAGCGCTGGCCCCCGAGCCGCTGCTGCTGCGGCTGCTCGTCCCCGCCATCGCCTTCGCCGCACCGCTGTGGCTGCTGCGCGACAGGCTGCCGCGCCGGCTTCTGATCGGCGCCATCGCGGTGGCTGGCGTGCTCGGCGGCATCGCGCTGCATGGCCTCTATCGCACCGGCTTTGCGGCGGCGGCCGGCGACGATTTCGTCGCCACCGGCCTTGCGCAGCGGCTGGTCTGGGCGGGCCTGCTGATCGGCGGCGGTTGGCTGGCGACGAAACGCCACCTGCCCGGCCTCGCCCGCCCGCTGGCAATCGCGGGAACCGCGCATCTCCTGTGGTACAGCCTGTTTCTGCACAATCCGTTGTGGGCAGCACAGGCGGTGGGAGCATGGCCGGTCGTCAATCTCGTCGCGCCGCTGTTCCTGCTCGGCTGGCTCGGCCTCCTTCTCGTCGAGCGGCTGTTCCCCGCCGCACCGGCCGCGGTTGGGCGAGCGGTGCAGATAGCGACCATGCTGCTCGTCGTGGGGCTGGCCTGGGCGACGCTGCGCCAGCTCTTCCACGGCAGCCTGCTGGTCGATCCCGGCGTGACGCCCAGCGAGAATATCCTCCGCTCGATCCTGATCCTGTCGCTGGCGATCGGCTTCCTGCTGTGGGGCATCCGCGCCGGCCGCCACGACTGGCGCATCGCCTCGCTGGTGCTGATGCTCGGCGCGGTGGGCAAGGTGTTCCTGTTCGACGCCTCCGGCCTCGAGGGGCTGCTGCGCATCGGGTCGTTCGTGGTGCTCGGCTTCAGCCTGATCGGCATCGGCTGGCTCTACAGCCGCCAGCTCGCGCGGCCCGACGCACCGAAGGCCGAAACGGCGGCGCCTCACGGCCCGTGACGGCCCTGTTCGTCCTGATCGCCGCGATCGGGCTGCTGCCCCTCACGGTCGGCTGGGCGCGGCTGGCACCGGGCGGATCGCGGGGATGGGCGACATGGCTCCCCGTCTCCGCAATTCTGTGCGCGCTGGCGTTCAGCCTGACCTTCCTTATTCAGGAACTCGGGCTGGTCGTGCCGAAGGCGCTGGTGCCGGGACTCGACCCGATCCTCTATCACAACGACCATGGCTGGCGCGGCGAGGCCCCCATCGCCGAACTGCTGCAGGGCAGCGGCGCGGTCGCGACGCTGCTCAGCGGCCTTTTCTTCCTGTGGCTGGCGGGCCGGATCGGTCGCGAACGGGCGGCGTGGCGGCTGTTCGCCTTCTGGATGGCGTTTCAGGGCCTGTTCCAGTCGCTCAGCCAGTGGGCGGTCGGCAGCCTGATCCCCGGCAACGACGTCGGGCGCGCGCTCGCACATCTTGGCGCCGGGACGTTCGCGAAGGCTGCACTGCTGCTGGTCGCGGTGGCCGCGATGTTCGTCGCGGGGCGCACCCTCGCGCGCCGCTATCCCCTCGCCGCCCCCGATCGCCGCGCGGCCTTTCTGCTGCTTGCGACGCTTGGCGCGGCGACGCTGCTGATCATCCCCTTCCGCATCCCCCGCGAACCGGTCGAGGTCGTGCTGATCCCGCTCGTCGTCCACCTCGTCGGGCTGGGCTGGACGACGCTCGGCCTGACCGCGAGCGACGCGCCCCGCGCGCACGGGCGCGTGCCATCGATCGCCGCACCCGCGGCGGCGCTGGTGTTGCTGCTGGCATTCTTCCAACTCGTGCTACGGCCCGGCGTCGCGTTCTGAAACAGGGGAAAGGTGGGACGATTCTGTTGCCCGGCTCGTCCCCAGCCGCTGGTATCCGATTCTGTTGCCCGGTTCGGTCCGAACCGCGTTCTTTTTGAATAACCTTAGGCCGTGAGGCTTATCGGTTACGCAGCCAGAGCGAGTGCTTCGTTATCGTTAGCACTTATAGGTTTGAGCCTATTACGGGTTACTCAGCCCGGAAGAAAACATCGTCTTTGAACACACGTCGATCCTGGTTCGGCCCCGTCAGAAACCCGCGCACCCCTTCGACAAGGGCGCGGGTTTGTGGTGGAGCCGCCGGGTACTGCCCCCGGGTCCGCTGTGTCTATTCCACGACACCATTTATCCTCATAGCCGGTCGAAACCGGCATCACCCATATAGGAAACCCGCCCGCGCCTGAAAAGGGCGCAGGCGGCATTTGTCGCCGAGCAGCGCGGTTTCCCTATTTTTTCCGCAGTTCGTCGCGGATTTCGATCAGCACGTCCACCTCGGTCGGCCCCGCCTCGGGCATGGCGATGACCTTGCTCGCCTGGCGCACCAGCAGGAAGACGACGAAAGCGAGCAGAACGAAGTTGATGATCGCGGTGATGAAGCTGCCCAGCGCCATGACGTTCGCCCCGGTCGCCTTGGCGGCGGCCAGCGTCATCCCCTCGGTCACCTTCTCGCCGCCCGAAAGGATCAGATACTGGTTGGTGAAATCGACGCCGCCTCCGGTGAGCCAGCCGATGAAGGGCATCAGCACATCGTCGGTCAGCGACGAGACGATCGTGCCGAACGCGCCGCCGATGATGACGCCGACCGCCAGCCCCATCACATTGCCCTGGTTCAGGAACGCCTTGAAATCTTTGAACATGGTCTAACCCCTACGATCGCCCGCCGGCACCCACAGGCGGCGGGCGGGTCAATTTGCGTCAATGATTGCGGGGGCGCAAGCGTCTTACTATATTAAGGCAGTTGGCGCGGCGCCGTGCCGCGCGAAGGGAGCCCATGACCATGACCTTTCGTTCCGCCCGCTGGCTGATCCTGCCCGCCGCCGCGCTGAGCCTGTCCGCCTGCGGCATCAACAGTGTGCCCACCAAGGAGGAGGCGGCAAAATCGAAATGGGCGAATGTCGAGGCCGCCTATCAGCGGCGCGCCGACCTGATCCCCAATCTGGTCGAAACCGCCAAGGGTGCGGCGCGGATCGAGCAATCGACGCTGGAAGGGGTCATTCAGGCGCGTGCCTCGGCGACGCAGGTCAAGCTGACGACCGACGACCTCGACGACCCCGCCAAGGTGCAGGCATTCCAGCAGGCGCAGGGCAATGTGTCGAGCGCGCTCGGCCGGCTGCTCGTCACCGTCGAGCAATATCCCGACCTCAAGAGCCAGGCGCGCTTCGCCGACCTGATGACCCAGCTCGAAGGCACCGAGAACCGGATCAACGTGACGATCCAGGACTATAATGCCGCGGTGCAGGACTATAACACGACGATCCGCACCTTCCCCGACATCATCGGCGCCAAGATCGTCCACGGCGCGCAGCCGATGACGCCCTATCGCGCGGTGACCCCCGACGCCAACGTCGCGCCCAAGGTCGATTTCGGCCAGTAGGCGTGACACGAACCATCCTTGCCGCGCCGCTCGCGATCCTGCTGATCGCGGGCGGATGCAAGGAAGCGGGCGAAGCGCCCGCGGCACCGGCCGCGCTTTCGACGGACGGTCCGTGTGAGGGGGTCATCGAAATCCCCATGCAGGGCCGCGTCACTGACAGCGCAAATATTCTGACCGATGTTGAGGAACAACGGCTGTCCGACCGCCTCGCGCGCCACGAGGCTCAGACGAAGCACCAGATCGCTGTCGCCACCGTGCCCAGCCTGAACGGCCTCGATCCCATCAATGTTGCGACCTGCCTCGGCAATCGTTGGGGAATCGGACGAAAGAGCATCGACGACGGCATTGTCATTCTGGTTGCACCGACCGAACGACAGACCGCAATCGCGACCGGACAGGGAATCGAAAAGACCGTGACCAACGACAGGGCACAGGCGGTGATCGGCCTGATGGGACCATATTTCGCGCAAAACGACTTTCCGGGCGGACTGGGCGCCGGAATCGACGCGATTGCCGCGCAGACGGGGGGAACGCCATGAAGTCAATCCTGCTCGGCTGGGCGCTCGGCCTGTCGCTGCTCGCGTCGCCAGCGGCGGCGCAGACCTTCCCCAAGCTCACCGGCCGCGTTGTCGATCAGGCCGACATCATCCCGCCCGCCGAGGAAGCGGCGCTCAATGCGCAGCTCGAAGCGCTGGAGACGCAGACCGGCCACCAGCTGGTCGTCGCGACGGTCCGCGACCTCGAAGGCCGTGACGTCGCCGACTATGGTTACCGGCTCGGCCGCGAATGGGGGATCGGCGACAAGGAGAGGGACGACGGCGTCGTCTTTCTGATCGCCCCTAACGAGCGGCGGATGACCATCGCGGTCGGTTATGGGCTCGAACCCGTGCTGACCGACGCCATGTCGGGGCGGATCATCCGCGACACCGTGACGCCGCTGTTCAGGGCGGACGACTATCCGGGCGGCATCCGGGCGGGCGTCGACGCCATCGCCGAGCAGATCCAGTTACCCCCCGAAGAGGCCGCCGCACGCGCCGCGCGGGTCGCGGCGGAGGAACGCGACCGCGCGAGCGAAGGCGACCTCGGCGGGCTGATCTTCCTCGGGATCATCCTTTTCCTCTTCTTCATCCTGCCGATGCTGTCGGGCGGGGGACGCGGCAAGAAGCGGCGGCGGCACCGGCCGTGGGACGCGCCGATCATCATCTGGGGCAGCGGCAGCGACTGGAGTTCCGGCA
>CALMYE010000069.1 GCA_937873425.1 uncultured Sphingopyxis sp.
CGCGACGACACGATGCTGCGCCCCGTCGCCGCGCCTTTCTCGCCCGACGGCGGCATGCGCCTGCTCGCGGGCAATCTCGGCCGCGCGATCATCAAGACCAGCGCGGTCGCCGAGGATCGCTGGACGATCGAGGCGCCGGCCCGCATCTTCGACAATCAGGATGCGGTGCTGTCGGCGTTCAAGGCGGGCGAGCTCGACCGCGACGCCGTCGTCGTCGTCCGCTTTCAGGGACCGCGCGCCAACGGCATGCCGGAACTGCACAAGCTGACGCCCGCGCTCGGCGTGGTGCAGGATCGCGGCTTTCGCGTCGCATTGCTCACCGACGGCCGCATGTCGGGCGCGAGCGGCAAGGTGCCCGCGGTCATCCACCTGTCGCCCGAGGCCTTGCCCGGCCCGGACGGGATCAGCGGCCCGCTCGCCTGTCTGAAAGACGGCGACATCGTCCGCGTCTGCGCGCGCAAGGGCGAGGTCGCCGCGCTGGTCGACGAAGCCGAATGGGCCGCGCGCGAACCCGCCGTCCCGCCGCCGCCCGCCGTGGGCGTCGGCCGCGAACTCTTCGCCTTGTTTCGCCACCACGCCGACGAGGCGGAGAAGGGCGGTTCGGCGATGCTCGCGGCGATGGAGATGGTGGTTTGATTCTCCGTCATCCCGGCGAAAGCCGGGATCTCGGGCGGACCAGGCGCAACGATCAACCCGATCCCGGCTTTCGCCGGGATGACGATTAAAATGGAGTAGAGAATGTCCGACAGCGGTATCGAGCAGATCATGATGCTGGCGCCCGTCATCCCGGTGATCGTCATCGACCGGGTCGAGGATGCGGTCCCGCTCGCCGAGGCGCTCGTCGCCGGCGGCCTGCCGGTGCTCGAGGTGACCCTGCGCACCCCCGCCGCGCTCGACGCGATGAAGGCGATGAAGCAGGTGCCGGGCGCGGTCGTCGGCGCGGGCACGGTGCTCAACGCGCGGATGCTCGCCGATGCGATCAATGCCGGGGCCGAATTCCTCGTCTCGCCCGGCCTGACCAGCGATCTCGGCGACGCCGCGGTGGCGAGCGGCATTCCTTTCCTGCCCGGCGTCGCCAATGCGGGCGACATCATGCGCGGGCTGGACATCGGCCTCTACAGCTTCAAATTCTTTCCCGCCGCGACCAGCGGCGGCATCCCGGCGCTGAAGGCGCTCGCCGCGCCCTTCGGCGGCGTCAATTTCTGCCCGACCGGCGGCGTCACCGCCGCGAGCGCGCCCGAATGGCTCGCGCTCGATCCCGTGCTGTGCGTCGGGGGGAGCTGGGTGGTGCCGCCGGGGCCGCTGGACACCGCGAAGGTCGAGGCGCTGGCGCGCGAGGCGGCTGGGCTACCTCGTTAGCCGTCATCCCGGCGAAGGCCGGGATCTCGCCGGTGCGGCAGGACGCGAGGTTGAGATTCCGGCCTTCGCCGGAATGACGGAAGTTGGACAGGCGGCGGCGCTCGCGCGCCATTGATTAACCCCATTTTACCTGCCATCGTGCAGGGCTAAGGCGGCAACATAACCGCTGGTGGGGAGAAAGGCGTGCCGAGGCCGCAGCCGCATCTGGAAGAAGTCCTCGCGTCCGAACCCGGACCGCATATTGCCGCGCTCTTCGATTTCGACGGAACGATCATCGCCGGCTATTCGGCGACCGCGATGCTGCGCGAAAAGTTCCAGCGCCGCGAAATGTCGGTCGAGGAGATCGCCGAGACCGCGCAGGTCATCGCGCAGCACAGCCTCGGCAACATCGGCTTTTCGGGTCTGATGTCGGCCGCCGCCAAATTCATGAAGGGGGTGGAGGAGGAAAGCTTCACCCAGTTCGGCGAGGAACTCTACAACAAGCATATCGCGCGGAAAATCTATCCCGAGACGCGCGCGATCATCGAGGCGCATCAGGCGAAGGGCCACCGCGTCGCGATCATCTCGTCGGCGACCATCTATCAGATCGAACCGACGGCGCGCGATCTCGGTATCGCCGACATCAAATGCTCGGCCTATGAGATAGAGGATGGCGTCTTCACCGGCGAGATCGTCCGCCCGCTGTGCTTCGGCGAGGGCAAGGTGCTCGCGGCGGAGGAACTGGCCGCCGAATATGGCCTCGATCTGGACCAGAGCTTCTTCTACTCCGACAGCGACGACGATATCGAACTGCTCGAACGCGTCGGCAAGCCGCGCCCGCTCAACCCGAACATGAAATTGAAAGCGATCGCCGACGAAAAGGGCTGGCCGGTGCAGCGCTTCGCGAGCCGCGGCACGCCGAACTGGGTCGACTACACCCGCACGCTTTATGCGACCGGCTCGCTCGTCGGCGCCTTCGCCGCCGGCCTGCCGATCTGGGCGCTGACCCGCTCGCAGCGCGAGGCGGTCAATTTCTCGATGGGCTTGTTCGGCGACTTCGCGACCGCGATCACCGGCGTCGAGCTTGACCTGGAGGGCGAGAAGCATCTGTGGAGCGCGCGGCCCTGCGTCTTCATCTTCAACCACCAGAGCAAGGCGGACGTGATGATCCTCGCCAAGCTCATCCGCCGCGACATGGGCGCGGTGGGGAAGAAGGAGATCCGCGACATCCCCATCCTCGGCCGGCTGATGGAATGGGGCGGCACCGTTTTCGTCGACCGCGCCGACGGCAAGAGCGCGATCAAGGCGATGGAGCCGCTGGTCGCGGCGATCCGCGAGGAGGGCAAGTCGATCTGCATCGCGCCCGAAGGCACGCGCACACTGACCCCGAAGCTCGCGCCGTTCAAGAAGGGCGCCTTCCACCTCGCGATGCAGGCGGGGGTGCCGATCGTGCCGATCGTGATCCACAACGCCACGGACGTCGCGCCCAAGAATGAATTCGTGATGCGCCCCGCGACGGTGCGCGTCACGGTGCTGCCGCCGATCGACACGTCGAAGTGGAGCGTCAGGGCGCTGAACGGCCATGTCAGCGACGTCCGCAACATGTTCCTGCGGACCTTGGGGCAGGAGGAGGAAGCGGAGGCGGCCGATGCGCCGCCCAAGGTGAAGCCGGCGAAGAAAGCTGCGGTAAAGGAAGCGCCCGCGAAAAAGGCTGTGCCGAAGAAGCCGGCTGCAAGGAAACCCTCCCCTCGAAAGGGAAGGACGGCCTAGCGCATGTTCCACATCGTCATTGCGAGCGTAGCGAAGCAATCCAGAGCGGCCTGCTCAACACTGGATTGCTTCGCGCAGTTTATCCTGAGCGCCTGCAAGGCAGTCGAAGGGCTCGCAATGACGGAGATGGTCTGAAATGGCCGACGGAACGCCCCGCACGTCGGTAGCGGTGGAGACTGCGGCCGCCGAGCGGCTCTACATCATCGACGCACGGCATAGGGTCGAGCGGCGCATCCTGCTCGACTGGATTCACGCCACCTCCGGCGATGCGGAACCCCAATGGGCCAGCCTGTCGATCGCCGACGGCGATCATGCGCTCGACCTCGACACGCTGAAAGCGCGGCTCGCCGGTGACGGCGCGCGCGAGGTGGTGCCGCTGCGTGTCGCCTGGCGCATCCCCGGCTTCGAGCGCGACCGCGCGCTCAAATTCCGCCACCTGATCTTCGGCGACCCGCGCCAGCCGGGGGCGCTGCGCGCGCAGCTGATCCTGTGGCGCGACCGCCGCCGCGCGCAGATATTGGTGGGGGAAGCGGCGACGCAGGCGGCGCTGAAAGATCGTTTCCTCGCCCAGACCGGCGGCGGCGACGGCGATGCGGACGGCACCGAATTCGCCGGTTTCGTCGCGCGGCAGGCGGGGCTTGCGCTCGACGTTGCCGAACGCGGCATTCGCGGCACGCGCTACAAGGTGCCGCGCTTCGTCGCCGACAGCCTGCGCACCAGCCCCAAGTTTCGCGCCGCGCTCGCCGACCTCGCAGAACAACTCGGCCGCCCGGTGGGAGACCTCTACCGCGAGGCGCGCCCGCTGATGAAGGAGGTCATCGCGACCCCCGGCGCGCTGTTCCTCGACCTGCGCGCGCGGCTCGACCGCATGATGTTCGGCGGCTACGCGCCCGGGATGGAGGTCGATGCCGCCGAGCTGGCGCGGCTGCGCGGTATCCTGCGCGATCATCCCACCGCGATCCTGTTCACCCACAAGACCTATATCGACGGCGCGACGCCGAGCCGCCTGCTCTACGAGAACGACATGCCGATGCTGCACAGCTTCGGCGGCGCCAACCTCGACTTCGCGGTGATGGGCAATTTCTTCCGCCGTTCGGGCATGATCTTCGTCCGCCGCAGTTTCCGCGACCAGCCGGTCTACAAGCTGGTGCTGCGCCATTATATCGCTTGGCTGCTCGCCAAGCGCTTCCCGTTGAGCTGGGCGTTCGAGGGGACGCGCTCGCGGCTCGGCAAGCTGATGCCGCCAAAATACGGGCTGATGAAATATGTCCTCGACGCCGCCCATGCGACGGGGACCGAGGGCGTGCATTTCGTCCCCTTCGTCACCAGCTTCGACCTGATCCGCGACGTCGAGGAATATGCCGCCGAACAGACCGGGCGCACCAAGAAGCCCGAATCGCTGTCCTGGTTCATCGGCTATATGAAGAGCCTGAAGGAGCCGTCGGGCCGCATCCGCCTCGACATCGGCAATCCGGTCGTGATCGGCCGCGCGCCCGATGCCGACGACAAGCGCGCGCTGGAGCGGATCGCCTTCGCGGTCGCGGTCGAGGCGAACCGGGTGACGCCGCTCACCGTCACCTCGGTGATGTGCCTGATCCTGCTCGGCCTCGCGCCGCGCGGCGCGACCGCCGCCGAACTGCTCGCGGCGATCGGCGCGCTGACCGGCTGGGCGCGGGAACGGGGCATCCGCCTCAGCCGCGAGCTCGAAAGCGGCGACGATACCGCGCTGTCGGCCACCGTCGACACGCTGATCGCCGGCGGCCTGCTCACCCGCTACGAGGCGGGGAGCGAGAATGTCTATTCGATCGAGCCCGCGCAGCATCCGATGGCGAGCTATTACCGCAACATCATCGCGCATCATTTCCTCGACCGCGCGATGATCGAGCTGGCGCTGTTCGAGCTGCGCGACGCCGACAGCGGCGACGCGACCGCAGCCTTCTGGGCGAAGCTCGACCGGCTGCGCGACCTGTTCAAGTTCGAATTCTTCTACCCCCCGCGCGACGAGCATCGGGCCGCGATCGAGGCCGAGCTGGCGCGCATCGACCCGGTGTGGGACCGCCGCCTCGCGAGCGGCGACCGCGGCGTCGCGCAGCTTATCCGCCGCTGTCAGCCGGTCGTCGGCCATGCGATATTGCTGCCCTTCGCCGAAGCCTATTCGGTCGTCGCCGACCTGCTCGCGCGCGCGAAGCCGGGCGAGGCGGTGGACGACAAGGCGCTGCTCGCCGCCGCGCTGGTCGAGGGGCGGCAGGCCTATCTGCTCCGCCGGATCAGCAGCGAGGCGGCGATCGGCAAGCTGCTGTTCGAGAACGGCCTGTCGCTGATGCGCCACATGGGGTTGGCGGGCGAAGCAACCCCCGAAAACCTGGCCGCGCGCCGCGCGCTGCTGATGGAACTGCGCGGGCTCGCCAACGTCATGGAATCGATGCGCCTGTCGACGCTGGCGCTCGCGGACCGATTGCCGCAACCGGGAGACGGACATGCTTAAACAGCTCAGCGCGCAGGACGCCCAGTTCCTCTACACCCAGACGGCGAACAACCTCACCCACATCATGGGCGTCTACATTTACGACCCCTCGACCGCGCCCGGCGGCTTCGTGCGCTTCAAGGACATCATCCGCCACGTCGAGAGCCGCGTCGACACCTCGCCTTTGTTCAAGCGCCGCCTCCACCGTCTGCCCTTCGATCTCGACCATCCCTATTGGGTCGAGGACGAGCATTTCGACATCGAGGCGCATATGAGCCACGCGCGCCTGCCCGAGCCCGGCGACTGGCGCCAGTTCTGCATCGCGGTCGCGCGCTGGTTCTCGAAGCCGATGGACATGAACCGGCCGCTCTGGGACATCTACATCATCGAGGGGCTCGACCGCATCGAGGGCATCCCGAAGGGCAGCTTCGCGATGCTCCATCGCGTCCATCATGCCGCGGTCGACGGCGCGTCCGGCGCGCACGCCTTCATCGCGATGAGCGACATCGACGCGAACGGCACGCCCGCGATAGCCGACCCGCCGCCGGTCGAGGACCTCGGCCGCGCCCCGTCGAGCGCCGAGACGGTGACGCGCGCCTGGACCGCGTCGATGCAGTCGCCGGTCAAGTTCATGAACGCGCTGCTCAAGGTGTCGCCCGCCATCGTCGCCTCGGCGAAGCGGTCGATGGCCGAGGGCGGGATGACCGCGGGCGTCCCCGAAACGCGCTTCAACGTGCCCGTCGGCCCGCACAAGATGTTCGACGCGACGACGGTGGCGCTCGCCGACGTGTCCGAAATCCGCAGGAAAGTGGCCGGCGCCACGGTCAACGACGTGGTGCTGACCACGGTCGGCGGCGCGCTGCGGAAATATCTCGCGAAGCACAAGGAACTGCCGAAGGAAAGCCTCGTCGCGGTCGCGCCGATCAACCTGCGCGGCAAGGAAAAGGGCGCGGGCAAGGCCAGCACGCCCGGCAATCAGGTGTCGGCGATGAGCGTGCCGGTGCGCACCGACATCGCCGATCCGCTCGAACGGCTCGCCGCGATCCGTGACTATACGGTCGAGGCGAAGGAAGCGAAGGCGGGGGTCAGCGCGCGGCTGATGACCGACCTGTCGCAGCATATCCCCGGCGCGACGATGGCCGCCGTCGCGCGCATCCTGACCAGCGAGCGCTTCGCGGTGCGCGGCACCAACCTCTTCATTTCGAACGTGCCGGGGGCGCAGGTGCCGCTCTATCTCGCGGGCGCGCAACTGGTGCAGCAGCATGGCATGGCGCCGCTCGCGAACAATATGGGCCTGTTCATCGCGACCCCCAGCTACAACGGTCGCATCGCCTTTTCGATCATCTGCGAACGCGCGATCATGCCCGACATCGCCGTTTTCCGGCAGTGCATCGACGACAGTTTTGCCGAGTTGATGGCGGCGGCGCCAAAACCCGAAAAGCCGAAAGCCGCTACGGCAAAGCCGAAACTGGCGCCCCGGACGAAAGCGAAGCCCAATGCGACGGCCAAAAGCGGGACGGCGACAAAGGCGAAACCGGTTGCCAAAGGCAATGCAACCGGCAAGAATCGGAAAAAATAGCCATTTCGCAGGACTACCGCATGCTCTTTTCCTCGTCGCTCAGCGCCGATGCCGAACTCGCCCGCGCGCCCGACTATGCCGCCTGGTCCAAGGCGGCACAGGCGCTCGACGCCAGGTCGGGAACGCAGAACTGGCGCGACACCGACGAGAGCAAGCATTTCGATTACAAGGCGATCCGCGCCCGGCTCGAACGGCTGAAGGCGCTTTCGGCGGCGGGCGACGTCAAGGGGCTGCTCTTCGTCCTCAACGAGGGCATTCACGGCAACATCGACGGCATGGGCCACGAGCGCCTCTATCAAAAGGCCCGCTTCGGTACGAAAATTCTGATCGAGGATTATGTCGCGGAGGTCGTCGCGGCGCTCCACAAAATCGCCGCCGCGCGCAGCATCGGCCGCGAGGAAAAGCGCGACTTCTTCCGCCGCGCCCAGCATTGCTACGGCCGCTCGGCGCTGCTGCTGTCGGGCTCGGGCAGCTTCCTCTTCTTCCACGTCGGCGTGGTCCGGGCGCTGTGGGAGGAAGGCGTGCTGCCTTCGATCCTGTCGGGCGCGAGCGGCGGGTCGATCGTCGCGGCGATGGTCTGCACCCGGGCCGATGCGCAGATCGGCTCCTATCTCGACCAGCGCAAGCTCGCCAATCCGGCGGTACGCGGCGATCACCGCCGCCTCGCTGCCGACCAGATCGCGGCGCGCCTTGCCGAACTCATCCCCGACCTGACCTTTCAGGAAGCCTATGAGATTTCGGGACGCCACCTCAACGTCTCGGTCGCGCCCGCCGAAAAGCATCAGAACGGCCGGCTGCTGAACGCGATCACCGCGCCCAATGTCCTGATCCGCGAGGCGGTGCAGGCGTCGTGCGCGGTGCCTGGGGTCTTTCCGCCGGTCATGCTGATGGCGCGCGACGATGACGGCAATCGTGTTCCCTATCAGCCCGACCGGCGCTGGGTGGACGGGTCGGTGACGCACGACATTCCGACCAAGCGGCTCGAACGCCTCTATGGCGTCAACCACCATATCGTCAGCCAGGCGAACCCGATCGCGCTGCCCTTCGCGACCGACACGCGCAAGCAGATGGCGCCGATCGAGGCGATCCAGCACGCGTCGATGACCACCTTCAAGGCGTGGCTCAACGCGAATATGGTGATCTTCCAGAAACCGCTCGAAATGGTGCCGCCGCTGAACAGCCTCGCCAACCTCGCGCGCTCGGTGATCAATCAGGAATATACCGGCGATATCAACATCATCCGCCCGCCGAAATTCTGGTCGCCGGCGAAGATTCTGTCGGACCTCGCGCAGGACGACATCGACGAGCTGATCGACATCGGCCAGCGCACCGCCTGGCCGAAGGTCGAGATGGTGCGCATCCAGACCGCGATCAGCCGCGCGCTCGAAACGATCCTCGCGAAGATCGATCGTGGCGGCGACGACGGCCCCGGCCACCGCGCCGCGGCGCTGAAGAAGGCGGTGCGCTGACCGTGGCGAGCGGCGCGCTCGTCCTGCCCGCCGGGTCGGCTGGTGCGGGCGCTGCGCTTCACGTCACCCATTGGCTACCGTCGGAACCGCCCAGAGCGGTGCTGCTGCTCGCGCACGGCTATGCCGAACATGCCGGGCGCTACGTCCATGTCGCGAAGCGGCTGACCGATGCGGGTTATGCCGTCTATGCCGTCGACCATTGGGGGCATGGCAAGTCGGACGGGGAGGGCGGCTTCGTCCCGCGCTTCTCCGCCTTCACCGACGGCATGGCCGAGCTGTTGACGCTGGTCGAGGTCAACCATGGCGACACGCCGCGCTTGCTGCTCGGCCACTCGATGGGCGGGCTGATCGCGACCCTGTTCCTGATCGAAAGGCAGGACGCCTTCGCCGCCGCCGCGCTTTCCGGCCCCGCGATCCTCCCCGCCGCGCCGCCGTCGCGCTTCACCGTCTGGATCAGCCGCTTCCTGTCGCGCTTTTTCCCGCGGATGGGAGTGCTGTCACTGGATGCAAATGGCGTCAGCCGCGATACCGAAGTGGTCGCAGCCTATCTCGCCGACCCGCTTGTCTACACCGGCAAGATCGGCGCGCGGCTCGGCAAGGAGTTCATGGACGCGATGAACGCGGCGCAGGCCGGGGCGCCCGCGATCACTTTGCCGATCCTGATCCAGCATGGCGAAGCCGACACGCTGACCGCGCCCGAAGGATCGCGCTATCTGTTCGATCATGTGGCGTCGCAGGACAAGGTGCTGAAAATCTACCCCGACCTGTATCACGAAATCTACAACGAGCCGGAACGCGAGGCGGTGCTGGACGATCTGGTCGACTGGTTCGATGCCCATGTCGTGCGGGCTTGAATCAAACCCCTCCCCTTCAGGGGAGGGGCAGTGAGACTTGGTCCGGCGTCAGCCGGGCCTTTAGTCGAGCGGGGTGGGGCCATCGGCCTTGCGCCACCTCGACAGACCCCACCCCAACCCCTCCCCTGAAGGGGAGGGGCTTTAGGAAGCGATATGAAGTTCCTCCTCATCCTCCTCACCGCCCCGCTGATCGCGCTGGTGCTCATCTATTTCCTCTTCCCCGGCCGCCTCGTCTCCTTCGGCCGCTGGGCGCTGCGCAAGCGTGGGGGAATGGTGCAGAAAAGCGTGACTGTCGACGGCCGCGTCTGGCCCTATCTGGAGGGCGGCGATCCCGCGAAGCCGACGCTGCTGCTCGTCCACGGCTTCGCCGGCGACAAGGACAATTGGTCTTTCCTCGCGCCATACCTCACACGCGACTATCATGTCGTCGCGCCCGACCTGCCGGGCTTCGGGGAGAATGAACGCAACCCCCAACTCGCCTATGACATCGAAGCGCAGACGGCGCGGCTCAAGGCCTTCGCCGACGCGCTCGGGCTCGACCGCCCGCATCTCGGCGGCAACAGCATGGGCGGCTGGATCGCGCTGCGCTACGCGCTCGACTATCCCGACCGTCTCGCCAGCCTGATCCTGCTCAACAATGCAGGCGTCAGCGGCGAGCATGAAAGCGACCTTCAGAAACAGGCCGCGAACGAGGACTACAACCCGCTCGTCCTCGCCAGTCTGGAGGATGCCGACCGGCTGGTGGCGATGGTCGTCCACAAGCCGCCCTTCATCCCCGCGCGGCTCAAGCCCGCGCTCTACGGCGACGCGCTGCGCTACCGCGACCAGCTCGACGGCGTGTTCTGGGTGATCGCGACCGAGATGCGCGACCAGCCGCTCAACGGCCGGCTCGGCGAGGTGAAGGCGCCGACGCTGATCCTCTGGGGCCGCCACGACCGGCTGATCGACGTCAGCTGCGTCGCCGAGCTCGAAAAGGGCATCGCGGGCGCCGAGGCGCATATCTTCGAGCATGTCGGCCATGTCCCGATGGTCGAGGACCCCAAGGCGACCGCCGCGGTGATCAAGGGCTTTCTCTCATCGCTTCCATAGTATCGTCACCCCGGACTTGATCCGGGGTCCATGACGCCGTCGCTGCTATGGACCCCGGATCAAGTCCGGGGTGACGAAGAGGGAACGGCTTGCCAACCCCCGCATATCCCGTCACTCTCCCTTCAAAACAGGGAGAGAATATGCGCCTGAAAGTGGGCCTGCTCGGCGGGGGCAGCTGGGGGACGACGGTCGCCTCGGTGGTGTCGCGCAACGCGCCGATCGCGCTGTGGGCGCGCGACGCCGAAACGGTCGAGGGCATCAACGCGGCGCATGAGAACCGCAAATATCTCCCCGGCATCAGGCTGCCGTCCGCGCTGCGCGCCACCGCCGACATGGGCGAGGTCGTCGCGGGCGCCGACGTGCTCGTCATGGGTGTCCCCTCGCACAGCTTCCGCGGCGTCCTGGAGGAAGCCAAGCATCACCTCCGCCCCTGGGTGCCGGTGATCAGCCTGACCAAGGGCCTTGAACTGGCTTCGGGCAAGCGCATGACCGAACTGATCGAGGAAATCCTCCCCGGCCACCCCGTCGGCGTGCTCACCGGCCCCAATCTGGCGCGCGAGATCATGACCGGACAGGCGGCGGCGAGCGTGCTGTCGATGGAGGACGAGATCGTCGTCCGCGCGCTCCAGCCCGTGTTCCATTCGGGGCTGTTCCGCGTCTACACCAACACCGACCTGCTCGGCTGCGAGCTCGGCGGCGTGCTCAAGAATATCGTGGCGATCGCGGTCGGCATGGGCGACGGGCTCGGCGCGGGCGACAACACCCGCGCCGCGCTGATGACGCGCGGCCTCGCCGAGATCACCCGGCTCGGCGTCGCGATGGGCGGGCGGGCCGAGACTTTCGCCGGCCTCACCGGCATGGGCGACCTCATCGCCACCTGCACCAGCCCCTTGAGCCGCAACCGCCACGTAGGGGTCGAACTCGGCAAGGGGCGGCATATCGACGAGATCATCGCGGGCATGAACATGGTCGCCGAGGGGGTGAAGAGCGCCCCGACGGTCATCGCGCTCGCCGAGCGCCACGGTCTCGACATGCCGATCGCGCGCGACGTGTTCGACGTGACGCAGGGCAGGCGCAGCGCGCCCGAGGTGTTCCGCGGCCTGCTCAAACAGGCGGCGGGCGACGAGGCGCATCCGGGTTAGCCGGTTTCCGCCGTAAACCGTGCGGATTCGGCGTCCGGGCGGGAAGAAAAGCCCGGCGTCCTTCGTTCTTCTCCCGATCCCCGGGCGCTCCGGGGTGTCGATCAGGAGACGGACGATGAAAAAATGGACGATTCTCGCGCTGTGCCTGGCGCTTCCCGCCGGTGTCGCTGCCGCGGTTCCCTATCATGCGATGCCGCCGGGCTTCGACCGCCCCGAAATCCGCGAACGGCCGATCGCGGGCCTCTTCAACCAGCATTGGTATAATTACCGCACCGACATCCTCGAGGCCGAGAAGGAGCTGGTCAGCGACCTGCGCCGCGCCACCGACCGCGAGGA